>JAYUKI010001344.1:0-2152 GCA_043764595.1 Myxococcales bacterium
TCGGCGTTGTTCGCGTGGACGCGGACCGCGACGAGAAGCTCGTTGGACTCACCGGTGCCGAGGCTCACCTTTTCGTGCCTTCGCACGTTCGACACGCGATTGGCGAGGTATACGTTGAGGATCGCATTGAGCGACCCATAGAGCGCCGTGACGGTCGGTATTCCCATCCGCCCATCATCGTCAATCCCCGGCAAGAAGGGGTGACGAATCGTATCGTTTGGCGTGCGCCGGACAGGCCGAGGACGCCGACTCGACCAGGCCGCGTGAACCAGGTCGTGCGCCCGAGCGCGCGGACGTCAGCGGCGCTTCATGGTTTCGGCTTTTCGAAGTTGAATGGGGCGGAGCGAATGGGCATTTGCCGTGGGAAGCGCCCCTCGACCGTGATGGCGCAGTACTTTCCTTTCGCCGCGGCAGGGACGCTCCAGGGACGCGATCGTGTCCTTCCGACCTGCCACGTGCCGTGTAAGCTTGCAGGATGGCCATCACGACCACCGAGGACGTTCGCACGACGCTCGAAGCCCTTTTTCCCGTACGAGGTCGTTCGACCCATTCCGACACGGAGGAGAACCCTTTTTGCTCCCTCGGATTGGCCGGTGAACGAAAGACGTTCGAGCACGCGAACGGGTCGATCTGGGCGACGCTTCATTTGTGCGTTTGGGAAACGAGCAACGGCAAAGAATCGATTCGGGACATCAAAGAGCAAGAGGTACTCGTCGTTCCGACTGCCACCCGCGATCGTCCCGAGATCGTTCGCGCCTACCTACAGGGATGGGCAGAGGCTTTGGCCACCGTGCTTCCGGAGCTCTCTCTTGCGCAAGTCGACAGGTTGATGCCACACGACCTCGTGTTTTCCTTGGCCGCGACGCTCCGCAAGGCGGTCACTGCGCAGGACTTCTGCAAAGCGCTCCTGGTGAAGAGCCGCCTGGGCAAGTTTCGGGTTGGCGTAGCGTCACGTGCCTCCGACTGAGTCTCGCATCCGTTCGTTGACACTACTGCGGGACATCCTTCTTCGGGGCGCCTCATCGCTTGCGCCATTTCGGGCCCACGGTCGTGCTCGCATGACGCCAAGCGCGCACCCGCCACCTTGGAGGCCGAAATTCGCTTCGCGCTGAGACACCCTCACTGCGGATCCGTTTCGAGTGCCAATCCGTGCCACACTCGAGTCAGCGGCTGTGAGCGGGACGGGGGCTGTCGGTGGCAGATCCTCGGGAAATCAAGGGTGGACTGGCGGTTGCAGTAGTCCCGAGCATGGTCCACCGCTCGACTCTCTTCGGAAGTGCGATCGTCCTCTTTGGTGTCCTCTCGGCGTCGGCAGCGGCTGCCGACGAGGAGGTCGAGTTGTTGCCGTCGCTTCCTTCGCCCGCCGTCGCACCGACTCCTCAGACTCCTTTGCCGGCACCGCCGCGGACGGAGTCTCCGTCGGGTGAAGAGGCTCCCGTCGCTTCGTCGCCGCCCCACGCCACGCGTTTTTCGTTGCGCCCTTGCTTGGATGGCAGAGGGGGCTGCGAGACCGATGGCGCTCCGTCGACCCAGGGGCGCTGGTATGGCTACCAGACGTTGATCGTGGACGGCGCTTCGGTGCTGCTCGGCCTTTCGTCGGTCTCTCTTGGCGCGGCCGGTGGAATCGCATCTGCCGGCACCTACGTCTTCGGCGCACCGATCGTTCACCTCGCGCACGGAAACGGAGGAATGTTCGCGGCGAGCTTGGGCACTCGCGTCGTCAGCCCCGTGATCGGTGGGGCGACGGGCTACCTCGCAGCCAAGGCCGTCGACCCTTGCCGCGGTGGGGGGGATTTCGTGTGTGGAGCACCCATTGCGGGAGTGCTCATTGGAGTCGTCAGTGGCTTCTTGGCGGCGTCCGCACTCGATGCCGCGTTGTACTCGAAAGTGCCAAAAGAGAAGAAAGAGCCCAAAGAGGAAGCCAAACGTTGGGACGGACAGCCTCGAGTCCTGCCGACCGTGTCCGCTTCACCGAACGGGGCGTCCGTTGGCTTCGGAGGGACGTTCTGAGCCGCTCGCTGGGACTTCCAAGGGTCGTATCTGTCGTGGTCGTTCTAAATGACCGTTCACGATTCTCAATCAGGTGACGCGGTCGTTTTGGGCTCGGGACCCAAAACCAGGAGGTGGGGCCCCATCGGGCTTTGCGCGCACC
>JAYUKI010001345.1:0-26625 GCA_043764595.1 Myxococcales bacterium
TGGCGCGCGACCTCGACTGCACGCGCGGTCGCATCGGTCCAAGTTGCGACGCGGTCCAGTACACGTGGGGCGACGGCGGCCCCACCCGCGCGGACAAGCTCGTCGCGTCGATGGCCTTCGCCTCGCCCTTCGGTCTCTTCGGACTCGTCCCTGCCGATCTCCTGCGGCTCGCGGACGACCTCGAGAGGCTCCGGTTCGTTCCGAGTCCATACGTCGGTAGCCTGTAATTGCCGCGGGGACTGCGAGCAAGACGGCACAATAGGAATTGCCGAGAGAGATTCTCTCGAATGCGCAGATTGCGGCGTGATCGAGGCGTTGGCCTTGTCGAGGCTTGGTTTGTCGGCTTGTGCGCTGCCGCGCGCGTCGCAGGCGGGAGTGAGCTTCTTCTTCGGTAACGCGCTCCACTCGGCGCCGGACACCGTTTGCACCTCGAGGACGGATGGGCCCGGACCGTGCAAGCACAACCCATTGCAGATGAATCGTCCGCGAGACGAAGGGCCTACTTCCCCCCGGGCGCGATCGGCGCTCGCCCGGACGGCGTGGGGGCGGTGCCGGAAGGCGCCGGATGGGCCGATGGATCCGGGGTCGCGATCTCCCCCATCATCATCGACTCATGATCGGGCATCACAGGGGTGGGGGCGGCGCCCGTCGCTGTGGTGCACGCCGCCAACGTCGCGACCGAGACGGCGAGCACACCCACGAGCAGCGCGGCGCGCTTTGCCTTCGAGGCGCGTAGGTTCGCCAAGGGCACGAAGCCCGAAGGAAGCATGCCGAGGAGCACCTCCCCGTGCCGATCGGCGAGGTAGCGCACGCAGACGCTCGCCTCGACGCTCTTCGCCAAGACGAGCCGCGCTTCGACCTCGGACATGCGCGAGAGATCGTGAACCTCCTTTTTGCACGATGCACAAAACCGACTCCGCCCTTCGGGGCTCATCGTGTCCCGGTCCTCGTGGCACGGCAGCGCAATGTCGATGTCGGTTCGTCTCATGCAGGGAGCGTCGCGCGAGGTCGACCCATTGGCAAGGCGGGAGTCGTCGACAACGAACCTCGTGAGCATTCGCGACCGGGCCGATTTGGACCTAAGGATTTCCCTCGTCCCGTGTCGGTCACGCGCGTCCGTGCGTCCAAAAGATCGTCGACGCACAGAAGACCCTGACGAGGGACGAACGGACTCGGTCCTTTTTTGCAACGGCTGCGGAGAAGGCAACACGCCACTCCATCACTCGATATTTTTCAACACTGCGTTCTTGAACGTATGCGTCAGCGAAGCCCCCTGCGCCCCGAGATTCGAGTTGCACAAGACGACAGCCTCCATATCGTCGGGGAGGAACGCGGCGACCGCTTGTTCCACGTGCCACGACTGACCATCCATGCCGCCGCAGCCCCAGCCGTTCTTCAGTACATCTTGCCGGCTGGCGAATCCGTGATGGAATCGATCCCGAGGCTCGCGTCGAGCGCTTGCTGCGCCTTTGCGGCGGGAACGATGGTCCCTTTGCGGCGGAACGCCCATCACGTCGAGCATGTCGTTCACCGACACGCGGAACCCCGCGCCACCGAGCTGGGTCTGGAGCTCGCCAGAGTCCCACCCCGAGGTGTCGGCGCTAGTAGAATACGCGAACGCAGCGCCCGGCGTGAGCCAATAGATGAACGTGCTCGTCGACGCGGTGATCTGGGGACTGGCATCGCAAGCACGCCCCTACGGAGTCAGCTTCGCTACGAACACCCCACTACCCGAGTGCCGTGTCCCGCCCACTGTCAGCCCTGTACGAACAGCCCCGTAAGGAGCACACTCCCCAGCGAGTCGACGCCGATGCCCTGGCCGCGGGCCCTCGACGAGCTCGAAAACCCTTTGCTCCAGAGCGGAGTCCCCGAAGGGCTGAGCTCGAGGACGAAGGCGTTCTCGCTGCCGCCCGCGAAGGGCACGGTGCCGGTCCCGAAGGCCATGGGACCGGAGTGATAACCGGTGACGAAAACGTTATTCGATGCGTCGGTGGCGATCGCGAACGGATGATCGTTGCGCGGGGAGCCGAAGCGGCGCGCGAAGATGGGAGTGCCGGACGGGCTGAACTTCCCGACGATGATATCTAGGAGTCCGTTTTCGGGCAGAACGCCCGTGCCGAAGTCCGTGCGTCCGGTGGCGCCGCCCGTGACGACGACATCGCCGGCCGCGTCGACTTTCACTGCCACTCCGCTTTGGTAGCCGTTCACGACTCCCCACTTCTTGCTCCATTGGTGCTGCCCGCTCGCGTCGAGCGCGAGGAGGAAGCCGTCTCGCTCGCCGTAGCCGGCAGCGGGCCCCGCGCCGAGGTCGGTGACTCCTTCGCATGTTCCGCTGACGAAAACCTCACCTGCGGGCCCGGCCGCAAGTCCAATCGCGTTGCTCCTGACGCTCGTGCCTACCCGCTTGCTCCAAACGTGGTTGCCCGCTGAGTCGAGCTTGGCAACGAACCCGGCGTGTTCGGACGACGTAAGCGGCCCCCCGCCGAAATCGATAGCGCCCCAGGACATGCCCGCAAACAAGATGTTCCCCGCCGCATCGAACGCGACAGCGTGACCCTCCTGCTGGCTTTCGTCGCCAAACCGCTTGCTCCAGACGTGGTTGCCATTCGCGTCCAGCTTCAGGACGAAGACGTCCCATACGCCGGAGGTCACGAACGGACCGCCGCCGAAGTCGATCGTGTCGCTCACCATGCCGGTCACGACGATGTTGCCGGCGGAGTCGGTCGCGATCGCCGTGGACCTATCGTCGCCCGTGCCCCCGAAGCGACGGCTCCAAATGGTATTGCCGTTCGAGTCGATCTTGGCCACGTAAATGTCGTTGGTGCCAGCGCTGGTGAGAGGGCCTCCTCCGAAGTCGATGTCTCGAGTGAAGGTCCCCGTGACAACCGACGCTCCTTGGGTGTCTACAGCGATCCCAGCGGCTAGCTTGTACCACTCGTCTCCGTACGGCTTGCTCCAAGCCGAGCGCCGGCACGTGCCCGAACATGTGCTCTCGTTGTCACACGTTTCGCTGCCGGCGACGATCCCGTCGCCACAAATAGTGTCGCAGACCGTGGGGGCACCGGAACAGGACCAGCCCCGCTCGATCTGGCAGCTCGCGCTACAACCGTCACCGTTGGTGACGTTGCCGTCGTCGCAGGGTTCGCCGAGCGTGACGACGCCATCGCCGCAGACGGCGGGAGCTGCGTCAGGAAAAGAGGGAGACGAGGCGTCACGGGGACCGGAGTCGTTGGCGCGCCCGTCTCGCGATCCGTCGGTGTTGCCACCGTCGGGAGCGGTACGCCCGTCGTCGTCGTTCACGGTGCCCGCGGCCGGGTCGAGGACAATGCCTCCGCAGTCGATGAGGGTGGCTGCGAAAAGAACGAGGCTGATTGAGCGGGCCCGGGGCATGTCGACAGGGTAGCGTGGAGTCGCGGAGCCGGAGCTGGCGATCGCAGGCGTCGGGCGTCATGCCGGGGCACGACGGCCAGCACTCGGCGAGGCTTGCGACCATTGGATGGTCCCGGTTGCCCTGCTAAAGGTACCCCCCATGGCGTCCTGGAAGGCCCTTGGGTCGGTGAGCTCCACGTTGGGTCTGGTCGTGCTTTGCTCGTGTAGCGAGGGTGGCTTTTCGAGCATGTGCTCGGGCGGGCACTTGTCCGTGAGCTCGCAAGTGCTCGCCACGCCGCCCTTCGACAGCGTCGAGATCTTCGTCGACGGCGAGGCCGTCGACAGCTCCGGAACGCCGTGCGCCACCGCGACGACCACCGAGTGCCAAACCACCTATCGAGCCGTCGCCAACACGAACGGCGCGCGCTTCGTGACCACGCGCGGCAACGAAGTGACGGTTCTGAAGGAGGTGAATCTCCGAGACCTCGGCGGCACCGCGGACACTCCCGAGGAGGCCACGCTGGTCGTGATGGGGTGGAGCCTCGAGACGGCGTGCACCGCCTTCGATACGATTGAAGCACGCGCGGTGGGGGCAGGGTTCGAGGTGGCCGCCACGCGGCCCTCCTCGCGCCGCAATAGCTGCCCCGCCGAGGTCAGGATTACTACGTCCGTAGACTCGGCCGGCACCAGGAGCGAACCTGTGCAAACCTCGACGACGAGCTTCGGCTGCGACCTGGAACAGCTCGTGCCGTGGGGAGAGCCTACGTATTTGGACGGCCGCTACAGCGAAGAAGGAGCCTATCCGGACGAGGCCTATCCTCAGAACGAGTGACATGTAGGCCACGCGAGGCGCTAGACCGCGCGCTAGACCGAGAGTACAAGCTACCCGTCGCGGACCTCGGTGGCCGATACCCTCGAAAGCACCGTCGATGCTCGTGGGCTAATCTTGGACAGCCTCGAACGAGCTCGAGGTCCGCAGTCTCGAAAACGCCCGGGCCCGACCAGGTTGGCGCCGCTCGCCATCCTCCGACCAACGAGCTTCGACGCTGCGTGCGACGCCGCGATCCGCGACGGTCGCGCCTACCCGAGCGGCACAACTAAACTCGACCCTGAGGCAAGTATGGAACTGCTCGAACGAATCACGCTCGATCCGACCATCTGCCACGGGCGCCCGACGATTCGCGGCCTCCGCTACACGGTCGAGATGCTCCTCGAACTGCTCAGTTCGGGTATGACGACCGACGAGAGAGCCTGAAGCCATGACGGTATCAACTTCGCAAATCTACGTTCGACAAGTGCTCGCTGAAGTTGGGGCGGTGTGGATTCGTATCGTCGAGTACAGAGATACGCACGGGTATATGCATGTGATGCTTTCCAAGGACGGACGCACTGCTTTGGTCGATCTCTACTTTCGGGATTGCCTCCGCGTTGACGGGGTGCTGTCGGGAGGGCCGTGGACGTGCACGTTGTTAGAGGAAACATTCGGTGAGGACCGTTGCCTAGTGCTCCGGTCGGCAGGATTGAGCGTCCACGCTCTAGCAGTCGCTGTCGAGCGCGGTGCCGGGCATTGACGTGTTCGGAGACGCTCGTCATTGGCGCCAGCCGTTTAAAGCCGAACGCCGTGCTTGTCGAGTGCGTGAATCGTCAACCACGCGTCGACGGCAGGCTCAGCTCGCACTAGGTAGGCCGAAGTAAACGCGAGCAGAACTGGGTAGTTTCCTCCAGGGAGGATGCCACCGCCGTGCATCCCGAAAAGCCAACGTCCACGAGACGCGAAAGGGCGGTCATGGTGCCTGAAGGCGCCAGCGTGAGTACACGAGTGCCAGCGCGAAAAAGACGAGAACGAGGATGCTCTGCCAATCGAACGAGTGCGCTTCGGCCGCGCGAGCCAAATCGCCGCCGTGGCTCACGAGTTGCTGCAACGAAAGAGGAACAAGTGGGTAGAGCACCCACCGAACGTTTTTGGCAAAGAGCGTGGCGAGCGCCACGTTTATGGCACAGAACACCAGGTGGCGCAGAGCCGAGCTTCCGCCAGCGCTCGTGACTCCCAAAAAGGCACAAAAATGCAGGACACTGGTCGCCACGCAACACGAGGCAAAAAGCCACCGAGCGCGCTCCATTCCCCGGCGCTCCATTCCCCGGCGCGCTTCGATGGTGGCGCTCACGAGGCCGTGATCTTCCGTTTCTTCCATGAGCCAGTTCCAGCCCGATCTCGTCGGCCCGCACGAAGGCGTCTTCCTACAAAAGCCTTCGAGCCTTGACCTCGAGGTAGCGCTTCACGAGCGCCGGGGTCACGTCCTCGGGTCTCGCGTCGAGCACGAGCACACCCGCGTGGCGAAGATCGCGCAGAATGCCTTCGCGCCAGGTGAGGGCTTCGGCGGCTGCGGCGCGGACGAAGACGTCTTTTTCGGTGCGCACCGGATCGAGTGCGAGGTGCTCGATTTCTTCGTCGCACATGGGCACGCACAAGGGCAAATGGTGGGGCAAGAGGCCCTTTAGCGACGCCGCGAGCTCCTTGGCCGAACGGGGCTCGAGGAGGTTCGTGAAGACGATGAGCAGCGAACGCGCGCGCATCTTGGCGCGAAGGAACGTCATCGCGGCGCGGTAGTCGGTGGCGGTGAGTCCCGCTTCGAGATCGTAGACCGTGCGTGTGAGCTTGCGTCCGCCGGCGCGCCCGCCCGAGGGCTTCAGGAAGGTTCGTGGCAAGTCGTCGAAGGCCATGAAGCCGGCCTTGTCGCCCCCACGGAGGGCCACGTCGGCGGCGAGAAGGGCGGCGTTCAGGGCGCGGTCCACGCTGGTGATGCCTGCGCTTTCGCCGCGCATTCCGCGTCCGATGTCGATCGCGAAGACGACGTTCTGATTCGACTCGGCTTGGAACTGACGGACGGTGAGATCGTCGCGGCGTGCGGACGCGCGCCAGTCGACGTGACGGACCTCGTCGCCGAGCTGGTAGGGGCGCAGGCGCTCGAACTCGGTGTCGCCGCCACGCACACGAAGGGAGCCCATGCGCGCGTCGTCGCGGCCTTTCCGGCGGAGCATCTCGAGCTCGCGCGCGGCGTGCACGTCGGGGTACACACTGGAGCGTGCGGGAAGCGGGCTCGTCTCCTGGCGCGAAACGAGCCCGAGCATCGACGCGTAACGTACCGTGACGGCTCCGAAATCGCGTGGGCCACGGCGCGTCGGCGTGAGCTCGTATTTGACGATCACGCCTTGGCCTGGGGCGATCGTGAACGTGGCGGGGAGCCCGGTGACCGTGGCGTCCGCGACCGGATCGTCCATCACCGTGCCGGTGAGCACGCGCCGGCTCGTGTTGCGCAGCGTGAGCGTGACGACGTTCGGGCGGCCCACCGAGAGGATCTCGGCCACCTCGCGCTCGGCTTGCACACGCGTGCCGAGCGCGAACCCGACGTCGACGAGGACGGCCAGCACGAGGACCGCGTCGAGGCCCCACATCACCGCCGTGAGGCTCGGCACGTACGCCGACACGGTCGCGACGATCGTCGCCGCGAACGCGAGCCACACGAGGCGCTTTTCGGGGACGACCTTCATCGACCTATTTTCCTCGCGGAACGGGCGTGGCCTTCACGATGTCGTCGATGCGATCGTCGGCGCTGAGCCCTTGGAGCTCGGCGTCCGGATGGAGCATCACGCGGTGCCGCAAGATGGGCTTGACCATCGGCTTGACGTCGTCCGGAGTGACGAACGAGCGGCCTTCGCTCGCCGCGACGACCCGAGCGGCCTTGAGCATGGCGATGGACGCACGAGGCGAGGCGCCGAGCTCGATCGCGCGGTCTTCGCGGGTTCGGCGGACGAGATCGACCATGTAGGCGATGATGGCGTCGTCGACGCGGACGCCCTCGCAGAAGTGCTGCATGGCCACGATTTCGGCCGGGCTCGTGGTGGGCTTCAGCTGCGTGATGTCTTTTGGATCGAACCCGCCGGCGTGCTGCCGGACGATGCGCTCTTCGACGTCTCGCGGAGGATTCTCGACGTTGAGCTTGAGGAGAAAGCGGTCGAGCTGGGCCTCGGGGAGGGGATAGGTGCCTTGCGACTCGACCGGGTTCTGCGTGGCAATCACGAGGAACGGTGGCGGCAGCGGGCGGCTCGTTCCGTCGACCGTGACTTGGTGCTCTTGCATGGCCTCGAGCAACGCCGACTGGGTCTTCGCCGGCGCGCGGTTCACTTCGTCCGCCAGGAGCAGGTTCGTGAAGATCGGGCCCGGCACGAACGTGAACCCACCGCCTTGGCGATCGTAAATCGAGGAGCCGGTGACGTCGCTCGGCATGAGGTCGGGGGTGAACTGGATGCGCTTGAACTGCGTGCCCGACGCCTGCGCGAGGCACCGAGCGACCAGGGTTTTTCCGAGTCCCGGGACGCCTTCGATGAGGACGTGCCCGCCGCCGAAGAGCGCGACCAAGAGGCCGAACACGAGCTCTTCTTGGCCGACCACCACCTCCGCGATGCGCGCGCGCATGCGCTCGAACGTGTCGATGAACTTCTGCGAGGCTTCGGATTCTGCGGGCGTCTCTTGGGTCACGTCGTCCTGCGGTTGGGCTGCGATGCGGTGCTGTGCTGTCGGTCCGTGCGAGTCAGGTGCGGTCACGTTTGAGCGCGGCGGTCACGACCGCGCGAAGATCGGTCAAGGTGCGGAGCTCGTCGCCTTTTGGCGCGTCGTCCACGGAGGCGTTCGAGGCGCGTTCCCAGAGCGCTTCGCACTCGTCTTTGGAGCGGCCCGAGCGGGCGGCCAGGAACGCGGCGACGTCGGTCGTTCCTCGGGGCAGCGCGTGACGGACGCGGTCCTCTGCGAAGCGCGCGAACGAAGCTAGCGCGTGCGAAGGCTGGGGCGCGCGCGCATAAAAGGCCCCCGTGGCCTCGACGTGCTCGGCGAAGGCGCGACGCGTGGGCTCGGGCTCGGGCTTCGGACGGGCATGCCGCGCTCCGAAAGCGAGAAAGAGGACCATCGAAGCTATGAGCGCGTGCCACATGCCGCGCGCGAGACCGGCTTGTGCGAGCGCGGAGAACGGGTTCGACGGCGGCGAGATGCCGTCCTCGGGGCGAGCGATGCGAACGGGGCGCGCTTCCGGCGTGCGCCTCTCGTTGGCTTCGCCCGTGAGGGCCGGCTGGGCCGCGAGCTCGGTGAAGAGGGTCGCGATCACGGCCGCGTTTCCTTTCCGCGCGAGCACCGCGTTCGTCGTCAGATCGTCGTTGGCCACCACGACCACCACGCCTTTGCCGAAGGCCTTCTCGGCCGCGTAGCTCTCCTTGGCACCGTCGGTGACGAGAGTGCGACCGCCGTCGAGCTTCACCTTGCCGCCGCGCACCACTCGGCCCACGAAATGCCTGGTGGCGCGAGCGCGGGCCAGCTCGAGGTGTTTCCCGAGATAGGCGTCGTCCTCGTCGTCGTCCAAAACCTCCGGCGGATCGAGCGGAGACAGGAGCGCGTCGACGTCTTTCGAGGTCGCGCTGCTTGTCGAAAAGTCGAAGGTTTTCGTGAGCTTGAGGTTCTCGTCGCCGAAGAGCACGAGGACACCTCCACTCTCGACCCACGCGACCAGGCTGTCTTCGGCGTCGGGTTCCAGCGAGGTCTTTTCGAGATCGAGCACGAGGATGGGAGCGACGTCGCCTGCCGCGACCGGACGAAGTGCGGCGAGGGACGCTCCGAGGGGGCTCACGGGGAATCCTTGGCGCTTCAGGAGCTCGACGAAGACTTGGTCTCCCGCCGGATTGTCGAAGCGCGGACGGCCCGGTGTGCCGCAGCCGGAGACGCCAAGCGTGCCAAGAGCGACGCCGAGCATGAGCATGGCCGTGGGCAGGGCACGAACGAGCGCGCGCGCGAGCGTCGCGACTTTTCCGACGCGGTCGGGGGTAGGGGGCTCGTCGCCGAACTGAACGCGATCGACCTCGTTCGCGATGCCGCGGAGCTTCGCGCGGTTTTCGGACTCGGTGCACGCGCGCACGTACTCGCCGTTGGTGCGGCTCTTCACGATGCGAATCGCGCCGCGACGATCGAGCGCGGCGAGAGAGGCCGAGAGGTACAGCGTTGTGGCGCGCGCGAGGTCGCCGTTTCGTGCGAAATCGTCCGCGCGACGAAGGGCGTCTTCGGCGTCGTCGACGCGTTCGACCTCGGGCCGTGGTTCGTCTTGCGCCACGCCAACCGCGTGCTTGGGCATGGCCTCGGCGAGCGCGGCGTCCCGGCGTCGACGGCGAATGGCGTTGATGATGGGGATGGCGATCGCCACGAGCACTGCGGCGACGAGCACGTAAACGAGCACGTGCGCGATGGCTCCGAGCACGCGAACGAGCGACTCGAGGAACGGGCTCGGTTTCTCTTCTTCTTTCTTGTGGAGGGCGGCATCGCACGCCGCCTTGAAGCCCGCGCAGTCGGGGGCTTCTTCGGCCATCGGGCAGAGCTCGATGGCGCGTGGCGAGAGAGGCGTGCGAGGGGCGCGGCAGAAGTCCATGCCCTCTTCGCGGCGAATCGCCTCGAGCTGGGCGTTCGCTTCGCTCGGATCGCGCACCTCTGCACGGGCGGGGACCGCGAGGGGGAGCGAGAACGCGACGGCGACGAGGATCGCCATGCACGAGCGCACGCGCGGCGGCACATGAATCGGAAGGCTCAAGCGGCCTTCCTCTCGCCGGGCTTCGTGCCGGCCTCGGCCTCCGCGTCGGCTTGGGCGCGGAGCGCGATGGTGGAAAAGCGCGTCTGCACGTCCCACCCTTCGGCCCTGGTGCGGACGTTCAAATAGAGGAAGAGGCGAGCCGTGGCGGCGAACGGCAAAAAGAGCCAAAACCCGAGCACCGCGAGCAGGCTCCCACCCCCGGCGTCCCACGCTGCCACGGGCGGTTTCCACGTGAAAAGGTTCTCGAAAATCGCTCGTCCGCCGATGTCCCCCAGGACCGTGGCCAGCACGTGCAGCCCCGCGAGCAAGAGCACGCCGAGCATGGCGTCGCCCGCCGAGCCACTCACGAGGCGCTGCAGGCGTGTCACGGCGAGGCTGGGGCCGGCGCGCTCGAGCAGCAAGACCTCACCGAGGAAGAACGTGTAGCCACCGACGAAGAGCGCAGGCACGAAAAAGAGCATCGCGGCGAACGCCACGATCACGAGCTGCGTGGCGCGCACGATGGCGAGGTACGGAGTGCGCGCGAGCGTTGCGCGCAGCACGTCGCGCACACGGACGTCGTGCTCGAAGACGAGCCGCGAGGCGAGCGCGGTGAACGGCGCCTGGGCCAAAAGTCCGAGGAAAATCGCGATGATCCAGCCCCAACCCCAGCCAAGCTCGCGGCCCGCAACGAACGTGGTGACGACGCCCGTGGGCATGACCATCAGCGCCACTTTTGCGAACGGGACGCGGTTCACGACGAGAAAGCGGAGCGCGAGGTCGAGGACGTCGGCGGTCTTGCGGTCTCTCAACGCGACGCGGGCTTCGAGCAGGTTCATGGCTCCCTCCCAGCGGTCGGTCGCGCGAAACAAGCGAGACAAGCCAGTCGCCTACGGCTCCTTTGCATGTTCATGGCTCCCTCCCTGCGGTCATGGCGACGCCTTCGTGGCGCCTGTTCCACGACCCGCGAGCCCGAGGTACGCGAGGACGAGGATGAAGTTTACCGTCCCGACGACGAGCTTGACCGGAATGGGGACCGAGGACGACGACCAGAACCCCTCGACCAGCGCGGCGATGAAGAGCATGACCGCCGCGCCACACACGATGACGACGACGTCTTTTCCGACGTGTTGCAGCGACGCGAGCCGCGTGCGTGAACCGGGCGCCACGACCGACCACCCCATGGCCAGTCCGGCGCCGCCCGCGATCACGATCGCGCCGAGCTCGAACGTGCTGTGCCCGACGATGAACGTGAGAATGTTGAGGCCCGCGCCCTGCGAGCCGACGTAGCCCACGACGGCCCCGGTGAAGAGCCCATTTTGCACGAGCGTGAACGCGGAGCCGAGGCCCCCGAAGATTCCGAGCGCGAAGCACCGCAGGGCGATACCCACGTTGTTGTTCACGTAGAAGCCGGTCATGAGGGTGTCGTCGGCGGAGCCGCGGCCGTCGGCGAAGCCGTGTTGGTACGCCTCGGTGAGGGGCCGCAGCATGGTCTCCGGGACGACCCGAAACGCGAGCTCGGGCTTCTGCAAGGTCATGAAAAGACCTAGAAAAAACGGCACGAAAAACAAGAGCGTCGCGAGCGCCATGGCTTTGTGATGGCGGCGCACGGCGATGGGAAACGCGACCATCCACGAAGAACGGGAAGGCGGCGCTTGGCCCGCTCGTGCATCGCCGCTGGTCTCCACGCGTGCACGTCCGGCTCCGTAAAGCACGGTGTGGGCCTGAGCCGTGAGGGCCTGGAGGTAGTCGACCAGCGGCGCGCTGTAGCGAGCCGCTTGGGCCCTGGAGAGATCGCCGCAAACGTCACGATAGAGGGGAGGGAGCCTTCGCACGGCCCCCGGCTCGAGGGCCTTGATGCCGCGCTGATGGGCGACGCGCACGAGCGTGTCGAGCTCGTTCCAGTCGTGCTCGCGGCGTACGGCGAACGCGCGCTCGGTGGGGGCCGAAGCTAGCGCCATGAGCGTGCCTGCTTCGCGCGATCGTCCTCGCGCCTTTTGGGATCGGGTAAGGCGGGATCCGGAGCGCGCGACGAGGGGGGCGCCTCGTCACGGCCCGCGTTCTGCGCGCGGTCGTAGAGGAGGGCCAGCAGGCGCACCGGATCCTGGTGGTGCGGATCGTTCGCGAGATCGAAGCGCCGCGCGAACGCCGGGGCAATCATGCGGGCGAGCTCTTGTTCGCGTGCGCCGCCCAGTCGTCCACGGCGACGCAGAAAGAGCTCGAGGGCCATGCGCTCGTCCGGATCGAGCGCGACCCGATCCGGCAGCGACGCGAGCTCCTGAGGGGACGCCGAAGGCCACAGACGAATGGGCTCGGCCAGGGTGCGATCGTCCGCGACGATGACCATGGTGCCGGCCACGAGATCGCCGATGCGTTGGAACTTCTGCGTGCTGGCCATGAACGCCACGCCGAGCAAGTTGGCGACCGGGAGGGCATCGGCGGCACGAAGCAAGTTGCGGAGCGCCGCGTGCGAAAACCCAATGGGCCGACCCTCCGACGTGAGCACGCGCAATCCAAGCGCGGCCTTGCCGGGAGAGCGCCCCCACACGGTCTCGACGATCACGAAGTAGACCCACTGGACGAAAAAGAGAGCCACCAACATCACGCCTGCGCCAGCTTTGGCGAGGCCGCTCACGTCCTCCCCCATGGAGCTCGCGGAGCCTGCGGCGAGCACGACGAGGAGCCCCACGACGATCAGCGCGCCGTAGCAGATGATGAGATCCAGCAGGTACGCGAGGGCACGCCGCGCCGGTCCCGCCACACGGTACCGAAACACGATGTGCTCCGGCGTCTCGATGGCGACGTCGGTCTCGAGCGGTGCTTCGCGTGCGGACGTCATCCTTGGCGACGAAGCATAGGCGAACACCCCGAAAAAAGAAGCGAGACCCGTGGCTCGTGTCCGGATTTTCGGATGCGCGGGCGTACCGCCATCGACGCCGCTCTGCGAGCGTCTTTGCCCATGCGGCTCGCGAAGGGGATCCGGCTCCTACGGCTTCTTCGGGGCTTCGAGCGCGCGGGGGAGCTCGGCGTCGGTCGTGACGCGTGGGGCGTCCAAGTCGACCCGGTCGAGGATGCGCGTTCGAGCGAGAGCAAGGCGCGCCGAGAGCACTCCTTCGCTCGCGAGGCTCGGGACCTCCGTGCGCAGATGAAAGAAGAAGCAGGTTCGGATCATGCCGCCGAACGCAAAGAGGTGCGCTGTGATCGAGCCGTTCGCGCGGACCTCGAGCGCCGCCCAGACACGCGTGTCGTAGGCCTCGGGGCCGATCGTCACGTGGTCCTCCAAGGTGCGAAGCTCGCCCTTCGGGACGCGATCCTTTTTCCGCGCGATGGCCTCGCATTGGGCCCGGCCGACGAGATCGCCCGCGGGCTCGAGCGCGATGGTGAGCTGCGAACGTGTGGCGGGATGCGTGGCAACGAGCTCGGGTCGGCTGTGATCGTCGACGTGCCAAGCGCGCCCCTCGGGCAGCGGAACCGACAGAAGATGGCGCTTCGAATGGAACGTTCCCCACGCCGCAGGATCCTCCACGTAGGGGGGGGCGAGCTCGGGCTGGGGCGGAACGGCAGCGCCCGAGGGAGCGGCCACTTGTCCTTCCGGGCCGCACCCGACGGCCGAGCCCGCCGTGCACGCCGCGAGGACCAAGGCCAAACGCGTGATTCGAACCTTCATCACGCGACCTTCGTGAGCCACTCGCGGTGGCTCTCGTCTTGGCCGCGCACGATGTCGAAATAACGCTTTTGGACGGCCTCGGTAATGGGGCCGCGCGTTCCCGCTCCGACGGGGCGATCGTCGACTTCACGCACGGGGGTAATCTCGGCCGCGGTTCCGGTGAGGAATATCTCGTCCGCGAGCCAGAGCTGTTCGCGGGTGAGGCGCGTCTCCACGACCTCGAGGCCTTGTTCGGCGAGGATACGCATCGTGGTGTCGCGCGTGATGCCCTCGAGGATGGAACACGAGAGATCGGGCGTGTAAACGACGCCCTTCTTCACGATGAAAATGTTCTCGCCGGTCCCCTCGGACACGTTGCCGTTCGGATCGAGCAAGATGGCCTCGTCGTAGCCGCCGAACTTGGCCTCGCGCTTGGCAAGGACGCTGTTCGTGTATTGTCCACATATCTTCCCCTTGGCGAGCGACACGTTGACGTGATGCCGCTGGAAGGAGCTGATTTTGCAGCGGATTCCTTCGCGGATCGCCGTCTCCCCGAGGTAGGTGCCCCAGCGCCACGCGACCACGGCGACGCGCACGGGGTTGTTCGGCGCGTAGATGCCCATGGCCCCGTCGCCGAGGAACACGAGCGGCCGAAGGTAGCCGTCGCTCATGCCGTTCTCGCGGATCGTGGCCACGCACGCGGCCTCGATTTCCTCGCGCGTGAAGGGCGGCGGGCAGAGGATCATCTTGCACGTGTCGAATAGGCGCTCGATGTGGTCACGAAGCCGAAAAATCGCCGTCTCGCCCGTGGCGCGCTGGTAGGCCCGAATTCCCTCGAAGGCGCCCACTCCGTAGTGAAGGGAGTGCGTGAGCACGTGCACGTTCGCGGTGTCCCAATCGACGAGCGCGCCGTCGAGCCATATCTTCGCGACCTTGTCGACCATGCCTCGGGTTTAGCCCGGATGATCCGCGAACGGGGGAAGAAACACCCGCGCTCGACGGGGCTCGTTCCACTCGTTGCTCAGCCGAGCTCGCGCCTCAAGAGGACGTAGACGGCACCCTCGCCGCCGTCTTCGTCGAGCGCCGTGGAAAACGCACCGACGTACTCGCTCGCGCGGCCCTGCGAGAGCCACGCCGAGATCTCGCCACGCAAAATGCCTTGGCCCTCGGGCGAATGATCGCCTTTGCCGTGGATGACGAGCACGCAGCGCTCGCCACGGGTGCGTTTGTCCCGAAGGAAATTTCCGAGCTCTTCTCGAGCTTCTGCGGCCCGTTTGCCGTGAAGGTCGAGTCGCGCGTCGATGCCCATCGCGCCGCGCCGCAGCGACCGCAAAACTTGGGGCGGAAGGTCCACGCGCCGACCTTCGACGCGCTTGCCGTCGTCCGAGACCTCGAAGCGTGTCGCGCCGTCGACGAGCTTGCGGAGGTGCTCGTGGACCTCTTCGGCTTCGGTCTTCGCGCGCGCCGCCAGGGCTTCGGGCGTCGGCTTTTGGCGCGCTTTCGCGAGGTCCGGATCGGTCGATTTGGGCAGGCGCGTAGCTTTGGCTTCGCCGAGTGGGAGCACGCCGCTCATCATGCGATGGAAGCTCTCTTCTTCTTCGCGGGCATCCACGCGGATCGGCTTCGGCTTCGAGCCCGGCCGCGCAGGCGGTAGGGGACGCGAGCCGGACGTAGCGGGCTTGGCTTTTTCGAGCGCTGCTTTGGCGGCCTCCTCTTCGAGCTTCTTTTTCAAGCCGACGAGCGCCGAGGAAAATGGGCGATTCTTCGAGTCGTCTTTCTTCTTCTGGCTCATCGGGTCCTCATTCGACGACGTGCTCGTCGCGCGCGGGAAGCATGGCGCGGAGCGCGGCGATCGAAGCTTGAACGCCCGTGAGAATGCCGTCTTGGTAGTGCCAGTCCGGATCGTCGAGCTCGGGGAAATCGTGGGGGTTCTTGACGTCGTCGGACGTGAGCCCGGGCTTCAGCCGTCGGGCGAGATCGACGACCTTCTGACTTTGGAGCGTTTCGAGCTTGGCGAGCTCGGCGAGGGCGTCTTCGAGCGCGTTCATGCGATGGCTTCTTTCCGGGCGAGCTCGAGTAGGGTTGGGCAGTCTTCCGGGAGCACTTCCGTGAAGATTTGGCCCTTCGGATAAAACGCGACGGCGGTTCCGCGCGGGGGACAAAGACCGATGCAGTGCGAGCGTGTGACCCACACCGTGGAGACGAGGCCGCTCGCGGCGACTGCACCCTTCAGGTGCGCGGTGACGCGTTCGCCAGCGGCTCCGCAGCCCGGACCCAAGGGCGAGCCTTCGCGGCGATTCTCGCACACGAAAAGATGAACCCTCGGTTTGATGCCGGGCCGCATGGGAGAGACTTACCACAGAGGCACGTTCCCGATGGCAAGGCGGGCCGAGGCACACACCGCACCTCGTCCCACATCGGCGATGGATCTCGGCGGTGGATCGCATGGTCCTCTCGGCGCGGTTCGGGACGCCGATTGATCGAGGAATTCGAGGCTCCCGGTGGGCCCGGAGCTTGCACACCGGGAAGCGATGGCCGTCGTGCGACTTCCCACTGCTGCGCTGCCCCTGTCGGGCCGGCGCGTCGAGCTCGGCGAGCTCGTGGGGCGTGGCGCGCGAACGGCCGTGCATCGTGGGCTCCTGGTCTCGGACGGCGGGCTCCGCCAGCGGGTCGTCGTGAAGCTCTTCGATTCGGTGCCGACCGACGACTCCGAAGGGTTCATTGGGAGCCTTGGCCAGGCGGTGGCCCGCGCGGCGCTGGTCGAGCACCCGAACGTGGTCCAAGTCCACGAGCACGGCGTGTCCGCCGGACGGGCCTACCTCGTGACCGAGCAGGTGTGCGGCGTCTCGCTCGAGCAGCTCATGAGGACGCTCGAAGACGATGGCCAACGCCTCACCTTCGATGTCGCGCTCTTCGTCGGTTGCGAAGTGGCGGATGCCCTCGCGGGGGCGTTCGCGGCCCGAGACTTGGAAGGGTTTCGGGCGCCCGTGCTTCACGGCGACCTCTCGGCTCGTCAAGTGATGCTTGGTTTTGCCGGCTCCGTGAAGGTCACCGACTTCGAGGTAGGCCGGGTCTCGACGGCTCAGTCCGGCATTCGCAGCATGCGCACCGTGGCGTCGCGTCTCGAGATGCTCGCCCCCGAGCTCGTGCACGGCGAGCCCGCAGGCCCACGCACCGACGTCTTCGCGCTCGGCATGTTGCTCCGCACCATGTTCGTTGGGCCTCGGTTTCCTGCGGGCATTCCCCATTCGGAGGCCCTTCGCATGGTGCGCCGCGGTGAGGTGCATTGCCCGCCGTTCCATGCGCGCCTCCCGCAGGAGCTCTACGACCTCATCCTGACCGCGACCGCCGTGCTCCCGGAAGAGCGCTTTCCCAACGCCCGTGTGCTCGCGTGGGAGCTTCGGCGCATCGCGTTTTCGCACGGCGTGGGCGACGCTCGACCTTTCCTCGCGCGGGCTCTCGAACGGGCATTTCCCGGGCAGTCGCCGTTCGCCGTCGATCTCGACGAGGACGAGGACGTAGACGTCTGGGACGCCGAAGACGCAGAATCGGATGCTCCGCGGGATGGCTACGACAGCGAATATCCCCCGCCGCGCCAGCCCTCGTCCCCTTCTTCGCCTCCGCTCGGCCCGGCCCTCTCGTTTCACGACGAGGACGAAGACGAGCTGGCCCAGACGGCGTTCGCGGGGGCGTTGTCGCCTGCACGACTTCCGTACGAGGCTTACGACGCTCACGACGCTCACGACGCTCACGACGACGGCTTCGATCCCGAAGCCACCGTCAACCTTCGCGAGTGAGCGTCGCGAGCTTCATTCAAGCGTCGCGGGCTTCATTCACGTGCTTGGTGGGCGCTTCATCGAGGCGTGCGCCAGAGCGAGGTAGCGAGCGCGCTCTTCCTCCGGGAAGGCTTCTTCGATGATCTCGAAGAGCGAATAGTCGAACGGCAGGCCCGGTGCGGCCTTGGTCTTTTCGAGGCGTTCGCGGCGGCCTTTTTCGGCCAGATCGAGCGCGCGATGGTGGCACATGGGGTTGTTCCCCACCTTGCCGAACAGCACGTGGGTGGTCCAGTTGCACCCCGACTTGCAGTCTTCGGCGTAGTAGCAGGTGCGGCAGTAGCCGTAGAGGTCCTCGACGGTCATATCGCGGGTGAAACGAAGCTCTTTGGTGCCTTCCCAAATGTCGACGAGCTTGTGGTCGCGGATGTTGCCACCGACGTAGTCTTCGGTGGGAAGCGAGGGGCAGCCCTTGATGTCGCCGTTGGCCTCGATGCCCATGCTCAGCCGGCCCGCACCGCACGAGCCGCGGTGGCTCCCGGGGAACGTGCGACGGAGCTCGGCTTCGTGCGGGCCGTAGTAGCCGATGTTGTTTCCGGTCCAGAAGCGGACCTTTTTTTCGTCCGCGCGGCGCTTCATGCGCACCAGCATGGGAAAGAGCTCGAGGAGCTCGAAGGGCTGGAGCAGCATGTCGGGCTCGTCGCCGCCGCGGCCCATCGCCGTGGTGAGCTGCATCTGCCACGAGTGCATTCCGCGAGCGACGAGCACGTCGAAGAGCTCTTCGAGCTCGGGCATGCTGTGGCGGTTGATCTGCGTGTTGCACGAGAACGGAATGCCGACGGCTTTCAGGTTCTCGATCGCTTGCATGGCCGAGTCGAAGCTTCCCTGGGCGGCACGAAGGGCGTCGTGGGTTTCGCGGAGGCCGTCGACCGAGACCGAAACGGAGAGAAGCCCGGCTTCTTTCCCGGCTTTGGCGCGCTCGAGAGTGAGGCCTCGGCCTCCTGTGGTCATGCTGCACGACATGCCGTGCGACCGGATGCGCTTGATGATGTCGGTCCAATCTTCGCGGAGGTAGGCCTCGCCGCCGATGACGGTCACTTCTTTCACGCCAAGCGCCGCCATCTGGTCGACCAGGCCGAGGGCCTCTTCCGTGGTGAGCTCGTCCGGACGGGCGCGCCCGGCCCGCGAGCCGCAGTGGCGGCAGGCGAGATCGCACGCGAGGGTGATTTCCCAGACGACGTAGATGGGGCGCCAGCGCTTGTCGATGTCCCGCGCTTGGTCGAAAATGGGCAGCTTTCGTGTCGCGGGCGGTGCTGTGGGAGCGAGTGGGAGCGAGCGAGGACGGGGGCCGATGGTGCTCATTGACGATGCCTTCACGTTGGGGCGCACACGAGGAACCGCGTGGGCGAGGGGCCGAGCGCGCGGCCAAACCGTGCCGACCAGCGTAGCGAATTGTGCCCACGCGTGCGGTTTTTTGGGACGCCCCAGACCGCGGAGAGGTGCAGCCCGTTCTTTGCGCAGACCTTGCACATGCCGGCATCGAAACATTTTGAGCACACGCGATCTTTGTCCCACGCGGCCTAGAAAATGTACCTTAGACTGTCGCTCTTCCTTCTATGTAGCCCGCCGCGCAGGCATCGCCGCGCGTGCCGCTTTGGAGCTTCGGGCCGCCGGCGATCCTCGTGCTCGCCCCGCGCGTTGCTCTTCGCACCACGAGCCTGAAGGAAGGACACGTCTCTTGCCCCGCGCAGCACTCATCTCCCCTCGAAAAGCGCGTGCCGTCTTCGCAGCCTGCGCTGCAGCCGGCTTGACCGTCGCGCTCGTGTATCTGAACGCCCGCGCCACATCGAACCCGCGCGATCCCCAGGCCCCCAGACCCGAGACCATGCAGACGCTCGGCGTCATGTACCCCGGCGGAGGCAGTGGCGGTGGCGTGCGCTGAAAGGACGCTTGCCCGTCCTGCATGGCGCTCGTCTCCATTCCAGCATTTTTGCGCCAGGTGGCGCGTAGCCCTGCCGTCTGCTAGCACCCCTCGCGTGAGCGCGGTTCGTTCGAAATTCTTCCGTGCATTCCACGGGCGCCGCCTGATCGGTGCCCTCTTGTTCGGCGCGACGGCCCTCGTTCCGATGGTGCTCGTTCCAAGCGAAGCCGACGGTGGTCGTGGCCCGTGCCCTGCCAACATGGCGCGGGTCGACACTGGGCCGAAGCCCTTCTGCATCGATCGTTGGGAGGGGTCGCTCGTGTCGATCGCGAGCGGTCGGCACGTCACGCACTCGCCCTTCGAGCAAGTGAAGGGGGACAAGGTCATGGCCGTCTCCCGTCCTGGAGTCGTTCCGCAGGCGCACATCAGCCGCAACGACGCGGAGGCCGCATGCCACGCGGCCAAGAAGCGACTCTGTACCGAAGAGGAATGGGTACGCGCTTGCCAAGGACGCGTCCCGACAACGTTCCCATACGGCAACGATCGCCACGATGGCTACTGCAACGACCAAGGTCGAGCGCCTCTCTCCGTCGTATTCCCGAACGACGCGACCGTCTTTCAGTCGAGCGACAAGATGAACGATCCACGCCTGAATCAGGTGCCCGGTTCGGTGTCGCTCACGGGCTCGCATTCCCACTGCAAGAACGGCTTCGGGCTCTTCGACATGGTCGGCAACCTTCACGAGTGGGTGGCGGATCCGGCGGGCACGTTCCGCGGTGGGTACTACCTCGACACGAAAAAGAACGGCGACGGCTGCAAGTACCGCACGGACGCCCACGACGCGTCGTACCGGGACTATTCGACGGGATTTCGCTGCTGTTTCTAGCTCGAGCGTTCGCGGAGCTTCGCGGTCGCCCGAAGCTTCACCCAATCCTGGGAACCGTGGATGCGAATCGGTTGCCATGAACGACGGGGCGCGAGTCGGCTAGTCTCTCGTAGCTCATGAGCGCCCAGAATCCTCGCGGTCCTCGCCTGCGTATCGTCGGCGTCAACGACGTCTATGTCCTCGACGCGTTGCCCTCTTTGGCCGGGCTCGTCGAGCATGCCCGAACGGTGGATCCCCCGGACGTCTTGCTCGTGACTCTTGCGGGGGACTTCGTCGCGCCGAGTCTCTTGTCGAGCTTGGACGCGGGGGCCGGCATGGTCGACACCATGAACGCCGTAGGCTTCACGCACGTGTGCTTTGGCAACCACGAGGACGACATCGAGCCAAGCGAGCTTTCGGATCGTGTTCGTGAGCTTCGCGCCACGTGCTTGGGCACCAACGTTCGTGGCTTCGATCCGGAGCTCCCGGTGTCCGACGTGGTCGTGGTGGGCGCTCGCGGTGAGGGCGGTCGCTCGGTCAAGGTGGGTCTCGTCGGCGTCGTACTTCACGATCGCACGGTCTACCGCCGTCCGCCCTTCGGCGGAGCTTTGCTCTTGCCGGCGAACGAGGCCGCGCTCGCGGAACGCGATCGTCTCGTCGCCGCCGGGTGCGATTCGGTGATCGCGCTCACCCACCAGCCCGTGGGAGACGATCTCGCGCTGGCTCGAGCAAGGGAAGCGTTTCCGGTGATCCTTGGCGGCCACGAGCACCAAGCGTTCCTCGCGCAAGAGGGCGGCACGACCGTCGTCAAAGCGGCCGCGGACGCTGCGGGTGCGGCCGTGGTCGACCTCGAGTGGCCGGCTTCGGGGGACGGTCCGCCGACGGTCCGTGTGGTTCTCGAAGACGTTCGCAAGTATCCGGAACGTCCGGAGATTCGGGCGAAGGTCGACGCCCACATGAAGCGCGTCCACGAGCTCGCGTCGGCGATCTTGCTCGTCGTCGAGCCGGGCCAGGAGCTCTCCTCCGTGGGCACGCGCTCGCGGCAGACGTCCATGGGAACCCTGCTCGCATCGCGGGTGCGTGCGGCACTGGGCGCTGACGTTTGCATCTTCAACGGAGGTTGCATTCGCGCTGCGAAAACGTACCAAGGCTCCTTTTCGTACGGAGACCTGCAAGCCGAGGTCCCCTTCGAAAACGAGATCGTCGTGGTGCCCATTCCCGGGCGTGTTCTCTCCGACGCCGTTCGCAGCTCGCGCGCACGCGCCCCCATCGAATCCGGAGGGTTCCTTCAAGTGTGTGACCGTACGACGGTCGCGCCGGACGGCGGCGTGACGCACGTCGCGGGCGAGCCCCTCGAGGAAAACAAAAGCTACCGCGTCGCCCTCGTGCGAAATCTGTTCGCAGGCATGGACCAGGTGATGCCACTCGTAGCGTTCGCCGAGGCCCATCCCGAGCGCATCTGCCCGCCGGGAAGCGGCCGAGACGTGAAGCTCGTCCTACTCGAGAGCTTCGCGCACGCGCTTTGGTCGAACTTGGGCGGGTTCGTCCGCGTGGACACCGACGGCGACGGCATGGTCACGCACCACGAGATCGAGGCGGCGATCACGGGCTACACACGAACGCCTCCCTCCGACGTGGCGGCGGGAATCGTGCTTCGGTCCATGGACGAAAACCACGACCACAAAATCTCGCCCGCAGAAGCCGCACGAGTGACACACGCAAAGCCGTCCGACGAGTGAGTGGTTTCGGTCCCCGCGTCTCTCGAGGACTCGCGGACGTTCGACGCGGCATTGACTTGCTCAGCGGCAGTCGATGCGTTTTTGCGCGATGTTCGTGACTTTGCAGCCGGACTTTTTGCACTCTCGGGCGACCGAAAACCGTCCGTTTTGGCACACGAGCTCGCTGTCGCCGTCCTCCGAACAGACCACGAGGCCGGACATCACGCAGGGATCGCCCGCTTTGGCGAGCGTGTCGTCGCACGCGGGACGGAGCCCACCGCGGCAGCCCTCTTTGCCGTGGCATTGGCGGTACGTCTCGAGGACTCCCGATTTGCATCGCACGAGGGACTTTTCGTCTTCTCCGCAATAGGTGTCCCCCTCGACTCCGCACGCGGCTCCCTCTTTCGCGGTGGCCCGTGAGCACTCCGCCCGGCGCCCTTCGAGGTGGCAATCGCCTTTGGGGCAATCGAACGCGGGCACGAGCGCCCCGCCGCGGCAGAGCAGGGCTCCATGGCCGCCTTCGGTGCAGAAAGCGCGATCCTTCGCGTCCTCGCCGAGGGCGCACGTGTCCCCCTTTTGTGCGATCGAGCGATCGCAGGTGGACGTTGCGCCCGAGACCTTGCAGCCCATTTTCCCGCGGCAAGGCACCTCGACGAACGTGTCGGCGTTGCCGCAAAGGAGCGCGTTTTTTTCGGAGATGCACTCGACGCGTCCGGGCGCGCAGGTGTCGCCGATGGAAAAGAGGCTGGCCTTCTTCTTCTTGCAGGAGGCCCCAAAGAGCGAAAAAACGGCTAAAAAGCAGAGTCCGAGCGCCGTGCGTTTCGTCATGCCGAGTCTCGGCACGTGAAGAAGAGCTGCATCACGCGCGTCATGAGCTCGGGGTCCTGACTGCCGCCGAGCTCCCGGGCCGAGTGCATGCTGAGCATCGGGTTGCCGACGTCGACCGTGCGAATGCCGAGCAAGCTCGACGTGATGGGACCGATCGTCGTGCCGCACGGAAGGTCGGTGCGATGCGCGTAATCTTGCACGGGCACGTCGGCTTCTTTGGCAAGGGTGCGGAAAAGCGCCGCTGTCGGACCGCTGGTCGCGTAGCGCTGCTGGGCGTTCGTCTTGATGACCGGCCCGCCGTTCAAGACGGGCTTGTGCCGCGCCTCGTGGCGATCGGCGTAGTTCGGATGAACCGCGTGGGCCATGTCGGCCGAGACGCAAAGCGAGCTTGCCAGGGCGCGGAGGTGGGCATCGCGCGAGGCTCCGGTGGCGATAGAAATGCGCTCGAGCACGCGAGGAAGGAACGCCGACTGAGCGCCGGTGGCGCTCTCGCTTCCGACTTCTTCGTGATCGAAGAGGGCGAGCACGGGCACTACGTCACCGGCTTCGGCCGCTCCTAGCGCCGCTACGAGGGCACGGGTTCCGGCGTGGCACATCGCGAGGTTGTCGAGGCGTGCCGAGAAGAACATTTCTTCGGAGCGGCCGCCGAGCGTGGGCCTCGTCACGTCGAAGAGCATGAGGTCGTGCGCGAGGACGTCGTCGCGCGAAACGCCTATTTCCTTCGCGCAGACGGTGAGCACGTCGTCGCCGGTGCCGAGCCCGAAGAGCGGCGCGAGGTGCTCTTGGCGATTGAGCTTGAGCCCGTCGTTCGCTTCGCGATCGAGGTGGATCGCAAGCTGTGCGACGCGGCAGATGGGACGGTCGATCTTCACGAGACGCGAGGTGTGCGAGTGTCCGTCGGAGCCTCGCAAAAGGAGACGACCGGCCAGCCCGAGGTCGCGGTCGAGCCACGAGTTCAACAAGGCGCCGCCGTACACCTCGACCCCGAGCTGGGCGTAGCCTTCTTTCACGTAGTCGGGCTTCGGCTTGAGGCGAAGGTTCGGACTGTCGGTGTGCGCGCCGACGATTCGGAAGCCGGTGACCTTTCGCCCGTGTGGAAGCACGAACGCGAGCAGGCTCGTCTCGCCCGCGACGACGAAGTAGCTGCCGGCACCAAGACCCTCCCAAGACGCGCGCTCGTCGAGCTCACGAAACCCGGCGGCGACGAGGCGCGCTCGCGTTTCGACGACGGCGTGGAACGGCGTCGGTGATGCGCCCAAATAGGCGAGGAGATCGGCGAGGTTCGAGGGGGCTTCGGTGGCGGTCACGCCGCAAGGGAAGCGCCCAGGGCACGCTTCGTCAACCTCGTTCGCGGACGTCGTGGGGCAAGGCTCGGCCCCCTCGAGGACCCGTGACTTGCGCGACGGTCGAGGATGGTTTAGTAACTCATTCATGAGTCACGCTTTTGACCAGCAAAACGAAGCTCCCCAGGCCGATGGTCGCTCCGACGGCTGCTCCGACGGCCGCGAGCTCGACGACACGTTTCGTGCGCGTTCCCCGCAGACAGGCGGCTTCTTCAGCGACGTCGTCTGGCTCGAGCGACGCCAAGAGGACGACAGTCCGGACGCCCGCGACGCGCGCTGAGGTCAGAGGTCAGTCTTCCTTCGCGCCCTTCGCGCCCTTCGCGCTGGGCGCGAAGTGCACGCGCTCGGCCGGCACGGAGACGAGCTTGGTCTTCCGCGCCTCCGTGTCTTCGGGGATCTTCTCGCCCTCGTCGAGCACGAGCGCCGTGAGCTTTCCTCCGTACACGCAGCCCGTGTCGAGCCCCGTCGCGAACCGGTGGAGCTGGAGCTTTTCGATGGCGTTGTGCCCGAACACGTAGGGCATGGGGCCACCGTAGGCCTCGCCCCAAAGCACCTTCATTCCTGACCGTCCGCGGGCGTGCCGCACGAAGAGCAACGTCTCGGGATCTTGCGCCGCGAAGGGCAAGGACGGATCGATGCCTGCGTGCACCACCGTGAGGCCGTGCTCGGGGAGGTGCGCCGACAAGGGCGTCGCTTCGAGCAGCCTCCAGTCCGCGTCGCCGAGAGCCTCGGCGAGCTCACGGTGAACGCCCGGGCGAGCCCCCTCGTTCGAGAGGCCTTTGTGCGCTTCGCGGAGCACGCGCTCTTCGTGGTTTCCACGCACGACGAGAGCGTTCGTGGCGCGGGCGAGCGCGATCACCCCGAGCGAATCGGGGCCACGCACAACGAGATCTCCGACGAAAACGAGGCGATCGAGGCCGTTCTGGAACGCGACGACCTCGAGGAGCCGCTCGAGCTCGGCACGGCAGCCGTGGACGTCGCCGACGATGACCGTGCGCTTCCGGCGCTCCCTCGGACTGCGCTCCCTCGGACTCATGGAACGAAGACGCATCCTGGATCGAAGGTCGCCACCTCAACCGCTCGGGTCGAGGACCTTCATCGAGCCGTCGTCGAGAAGCTTGGCGCGCTTGGGGATCACGACGAGGCCCGTTTCGGTGACGAAGAATCGGCGACGGTCCGCGATGGGATCGTATCCAATCTCCATTCCGCTCGGGATTTCTACGTCCTTGTCGATGATGCAGCGGCGGATTTTGGCGTGCCGGCCAATGCGAACCTTTTCGAAGAGCACCGACTCTTCGACCTCGCTAAAAGAGTTGATGCGGCACCCGACGCTGAGCACGCTTCTGTGGATACGGCCGCCAGAGATGATGCAGCCGTGCGAAACGAGCGAGTCGGTCGCGATTCCGACGCGGGCCTGGGCGGCATCGCGGAATACGAACTTGGCTGGGGGGTCGTGGGTCACGCCCGTCCGAATCGGCCATCGGGAGTTGTACAAGTTGAAGGCGGGATGGATGCTGATGAGGTCCATCTGCGCTTCCCAGTAGGCTTCGAGCGTTCCAATGTCGCGCCAATACCCGCGGGCCGCCGGATCCTCGCCCGGGATCATGTTGGTCATGAAGTCGTAGACGTAGACTCCGAGTCCTTCTTTCACCATGGCCGGCAGGATGTCGTGGCCGAAGTCGTGCTTCGAGTCCTCGAGCCCGGTGTCGGTGTAGAGTGCATCCATGAGGGCTTCCGTGCGGAACACGTAGTTGCCCATCGACGCGAGGCAATAGCCCGGTCGGCCCGGCATTTCCGGGGGATCCTTGGCCTTCTCGTGGAAACCGATGATGCGACCCTTGTCGTTGACCTCGATGACGCCGAACTCGCGCGCCTCGGCCTTCGTGACCGGGATTGCAGCGACCGTGGCGTCCGCCGCGCGTTCGGCGTGCGCGTTGAGCATTTGCCGCACGTCCATCTTGTAGACGTGGTCGCCGCCGAAGATGCACACGTGCTCGGGCTGCTCGTCCGTGATGACGTGTTGGCACTGGTAGACGGCGTCCGCCGAGCCACGGAACCAGGACTTTCCCGTGCGTTGCTGCGCCGGAATGGCTTCGATGAACTGGTCCAAGATGGGCGCGAGGCGCCAAACCCGGGCGATGTGCTCTTCCAAGGACGCGCTTTTGTACTGCGTCAGAATCTTGATGCGTGTGAGGCCCGAGTTGACGAAGTTCGAAAGAACGATGTCGATGATTCGGTAACGCCCACCGAATGGCACCGCCGGTTTGGCGCGGTCGAATGTAAGGGGGTGAAGTCTTTTGCCTTCTCCGCCCGCGAGGATCATGACCAATACCTGGCTGGGCTCCAACCGTCCGCCGCTCATTTTCGAGTCTCCTCTCCCCCGAAGATACCCTCATCCTCCCTCGCTGGTCGAAATTCGCGTAGGTTTCGTCCGTGCCCAACGAAGGCCCCCTTGCGACGTCGAAAGGCGACGACGTCGCGTTCGTCCCTTGCGCTGCCACGCCCGCAAAAGTCCTCGAAATAGCCGCAAAGAAGGCCTCCGAAGGGCGACGGGGAGCCATGG
>JAYUKI010001346.1:0-2150 GCA_043764595.1 Myxococcales bacterium
CCCCTCGTGGACGGCCAGCCTGTCGTCGTGGGACGGGCGGCCGATTGCCTGGTGCGGGTCGATGCTGCCTCCGTCTCCAAGCGACACGCGGACTTCACCCTGAGCGGCGATACCATCACGCTGC
The DNA here is from genome assembly GCA_043764595.1 of Myxococcales bacterium. Classification (GTDB taxonomy): domain Bacteria; phylum Myxococcota_A; class Polyangia; order Polyangiales; family Polyangiaceae; genus JAAFHV01. The sequence continues at coordinate 125 of JAYUKI010001346.1, forward strand.
GCGACCTGGGGAGCCACAACGGCACCAAGCTTCGCGGCACACCGATTGTCGGAGCAACCACGCTGGCCTTCGGCGACGAGGTCCAGATTGGGCCCGCCACCGTGGCCGCGGTTGCGATTGGCAAACGTGGCGGCACGAGCTCGACCTGGGAGCCCTCCGCACGCCTCGTCGTCGCAGACCCGGCGATGCGCCAGACGTTCGTGCTCGCTCGTCGCGTCGCGGCAATGCCAACGAGTGTCCTGCTCATCGGCGAGACTGGCGTAGGCAAGGAAGTCGTGGTCGAGACGATCCACGAATCCAGTCCGCGCGCGCGGGGTCCCTTCGTCTGCGTCAACTGCGCAGCGCTCGCCGAGTCGCTGGTCGAGGCTGCGCTCTTCGGACACGAAAGGGGCGCGTTCACGGGCGCCGACCGGACAAAGGCGGGCCTGCTCGAGACGGCTTCGGGCGGCACGCTCTTCCTCGACGAGATCGGCGAGATGTCGCTCGTCTCGCAAGCGAAGCTCCTTCGTGTCCTGGAGTCGCGCTCCTTCATGCGTGTTGGCGGGACCACCCCGATCCCCTTCGACGCGCGCGTGGTCGCGGCCACCAACCGCGATCTCGAAGCTTTGGCACGGGCAGGCGAATTTCGCGAGGATCTCTATTACCGCCTCGCGGGCTTCGTCCTTCGCATCCCGCCGCTGCGCGAGCGCAAAGAGGAGATCTCCATTTTCGCGCGTATGTTCCTCCGCGAGTTCGCCTCGCGGATCCAGGAGAGACCGCCTCAGCTCTCTCCAGAAGCCTTGGAGCGGCTCCGGCAGCACGCGTTCCCTGGCAACGTGCGTGAGCTCCGGAACGCCATGGAGCATGCGTTCGTCTTGGCCACGGGCGGGGTGGTCCAGCCCGAGCACCTGCCGACGTCCATTCGCGACGGCAACCAAGTCGCTTCCGTCCGCTCTCAGCTCGAGGTTACGGAGCGCAAGGGCTTGGAGGACGCCCTCGCGGCGACGGGCGGCAACCATACCCACGCGGCCGATCGCCTAGGTATTTCCCGGCGAACGCTCCTCCACAAGATGGCCAAATACCGCCTCGGCAAGTACGCCCAGCGCACGTGATACGCTTGGCACCGACATGAGCACCTCGCGCGAGCTGCCGCTGCGCATCGGAAGGTACGTCCTGCACGCCGAGCTCGCGAGAGGCGGGATGGCGACGGTATTTCTTGGTCAGATCGTGGGGGACGGCGGCTTCTCGCGCGCGGTCGCGATCAAGCGCCTCCATAGCCACCTTGCCGGATCGCGAGAGTCGGTGCTGCGTTTCCTCGACGAGGCTCGCATTGCCTCGCGCGTACGACACCCCAACGTCGTGCCGATGCTCGACGTCGTGGAGCACGATGGCGAGGTGTTCCTCATCATGGAGCTCGTGCTTGGGCAATCGCTCGCCGAGCTTCTCGCAAAGGGGGTTGCAGTACCGCTACCCATCGCGAGCGCGATCGTGGTCGGCGCGCTTCGTGGGCTCGAGGCTGCGCACTCGGCGACGAGCCCGACAGGGGAGCCTCTCCACCTCGTGCATCGCGATTTCTCTCCGCAGAACGTAATGGTAGCTGCAGACGGTCTGCCACGCGTGCTCGACTTCGGGATCGCCAAAGCGGCGTTTCGGCTCCGTGAGACCGAGACCTTCAGCGTTCGCGGGAAGATCGCCTACATGGCCCCCGAGCAACTCAACCGCCGCGCAGTCGACCATCGCGCCGACATCTGGGCGGCCGGGGTCGTGCTGTGGGAGGTTCTCACGAGCGCTCGCCTCTTCAAAGGGGACGAGGCGGAGTCGACACTCGCCGCAGTCCTCACCGAGCCGATCCCTTCCCCCCGCAAACGGCATCCCGAGATCCCGGAGTCGGTGGATACAGTCGTAACCCGGGCGTTGACACGCAACGTGGACCAACGCTGGGCTTCTGCAGGGGCCATGGCCGATGCGCTCGAAGCGGCCGCGCCCCCCGCCATGGCGCGCGAGGTCGGAGCGTGGCTGGAAGGCGTGGCCCCCGAGAGCCTGGACG
>JAYUKI010001347.1:0-7166 GCA_043764595.1 Myxococcales bacterium
GTTGCAGCCCATGACGGCACTGGAGGACAAGGCCATGAGAACGGCGGGGACGAACAAGAATCGCGCGAGCTTCATGGCCGGAACACTAGCGCCGATCGAGGCGCCGTTGAAGGGCGCTGTGCACTCGCGTTCAGCCGTTTTCGGGAGTGTTATGGGGCTCTTTCGGCTTCTTCGGGCGGCGACGCATGAGGCCTTCCTGAGCCGTGGACGCGACGAGACGGCCGTCCTGCGTGAAGATTCGCCCCCGGACGAGACCTCGAGCGCCGCTTGCGCTCGGGCTATCCATGACGTGGAGCAGCCATTCGTCGCAGCGAAACGGCCGGTGAAACCACATCACGTGGTCCAAGCTGGCGACCTGCATGCCGCCCGACAGCCACGTGACCCCGTGAGGCAGCATCGCCGTGGTGACGAACGCATGGTCGGAGGCGTAGGCGAGCAGGTACGGGTGAAGCGTTGGATCGTCAGGTAGCTTGTCGATCGTCCGGAGCCACGCGTACCGCTGTGGAGGCCGCTTTTCCGGTCGAAAGGGGTCGCCCGGTGGGCCCGCGACACGAATCTCGAACGGGTGGTCGGCGAGCAGGCGCTCGCGCATGAGCGGAGGGAGCTTGTCGAGGTACGGACGGTAGCGATCGCGATCGTTCGTACACTCTTCCGGCGGCGGCACGCTCGGCATTTCGTCTTGGTGATCGAAGCCTTCTTCGTGAACGTGAAACGACGCGGCCATGTTGAAGATGGCCTCGCCGCTCTGGATGGCGACGACCCTGCGCGTGGCGAACGACTTTCCGTCACGGATGCGATCGACATCGTAGACGATGGGCTTCGAGACGTCGCCGGGCCGAAGAAAATAGGCATTCAGCGAGTGGACCGAGCGCTCGGATCCCACGGTTTGCACGGCGGCCGACAGCGCTTGGCCCAGGACCTGACCGCCGAAGACGGTGCCCCAGCCGAGGTCCTGCGACTGCCCACGGAACAGGTTTTCTTCGATGCGCTCGAGAGCAAGCAGCGTGACGAGCTCTTCCAGGACACGGGCCATGAAGGCTTCATACCACCACTCGGGCGCTTCACTCGGGCCGTCGCCCGCATGCGCCGAAGCGGCACGCCGGGTAGCGCGGCGTCGCGGTCGCGTGGGAAAGATTGGCGGACGAGCCGTGGAGGACGATGATGGTGGGATGTGCAAGGCGCTCTTGGCGGGCCTTCTTTTGACCGCGAGCCTCACGGGATGTGTGTCCCACCCGGAGAGCGTGGACCTTGTTCGGATTCCTTCGCTTCCCGCGCCGCCGCCCACGTCTCCCACGTCTCGCGTTTCATCGACGGCTCTGCCGCTCGCGCGTTCCCCCGAAGCAAGCGACGGCCGCCCGAAAGGCCGGGAGCTCGACTCGCACATCGCCGTAGAGTGGCATGGCAAGTACTACCCGGCCACGGTCATTGGCACGACTCCCGAAGGCCTCACGCGCATTCACTACGACGGATATGGCACCGAGTGGGACGAGGACGTGGGCGAAGACCGCATTCGGGAGCCCGACGACTTCGGTCCATAGCCCCGAGTCGCCCGCGCGCGAACCGTCAGGGCTCTTCGGAGATTTTGGCGACCTCGAAAGGGCCACTTGGCTTCGTGACGGGTGATTCGTCCGGGGCGACGCCCCGAACATCGGTCGCGTCGGGGCTTTTGGTGTCCGCTTTGGCGGAGATACGCGGCTCGTGCACCGAGCTCGCGATGCTCACGGGGATCTCCGGGGCGAGTGAGCGGCCGGGCGTGACGGTCTCCGGCGGCAAGACGCCATCTTCTTCGAGAAACTCCGCACGAATGCGCGACGCGATGAAAAGAGCCGGAAACGAGAGGAACACTCCGGCGAACCCGAAGACGTGCTCGAACGCGATGAGGCTGACGATGAGGACGAACGCCGGAACGCGCACGTGCCGTGCGGTGAGGCGCGGGCTCAAATAATACGACTCCACCTTGTGGAGAAGGAACGTGACGCCGATGAAAATGCCCACGCCGAAGAAGCCCTTGGCTTGATAGGCCATGAGGCAAAGTACGGTGCCGGCGACCAAATTGCCAATCACCGGGACGAGCGCGGACACGAAGATGAGCACCATGAGCGAGGGCACGTGGGGAATGCCCAAGAGGAGCAACACGGGCAGCGTGGTCACCGTATTGAATGCGGCAACGATGATCTGGAGCTGCATGGTGACGCTCACGGCGTCGGCCGTGTGCTCCGCCCAGCGCAAGACCCGACCCACGAGGGACTTCCGGTCGATCTTGTCCTCGAAGAGATCGAGCTCGTGGGCCTCGAGGCGGTAAACCACCGCCAGCACGAAGCCAATGGTGGCTTGAACGAAGAACCGGCCGACGGCCGTGGCCACGTGGATGGCCTGGCCCGCGTACTCCTTCGCGTGGCCCATCATGGCCTCGGAGTCGTCGAGGTGGTGGTGGTATTTCACCCAGAGCGGGTGCGCCTTCAGATCGTCGACGAAGTCGGCGGATGCACCTTGCAGGTATTTCCACTTCTCGAAGCCGCTCATCACCGAGACGGCGACGATGGCCGCGAACGTGAGCACGTAGGCAGCCACGATTCCGAGGGCGATTCGCTTTCGCGGCCACTTGGTGCGCTCATGGATTTTCGTCTCGACGAAGCGAATCGAGCGCTCGAACGCCACGAAAAAGAGCAACGTGGCCCAAAGGTGCCGGAAGCCCCACAAGAGCCCCAAGAAGCCGACGATCGCAACGAACCTCGCGAGGGTCTTTTCGCGGAAGAGAGAACGCAGGCGATCGGGCTCGGGTGCCATGGACCCACGAGCGTACATGGCGCATGGCCGGACCGAGAAGCGAGAACCGCCCCGTCAGTTGCAGGCGGCGGCCGCAGCGCCGTAGTCGCCCGAGCGGCACGTCGGCGCGGCGGACGTGGGAAGCGCCTGGATTTGCGGCTGCACGATGATTCCGCCAGGATCGCACGTGCGGATGGTCCTCGAGCCGCAGTACGCGTTGACGCCTTTGCCCGACCGGCCCGTGGAGAGGTAGCCGCTGGCGTCGCACTCGGCGCCGCAGCTGCCCGGATAGGCGGTAATCGGGCCGGACTCGACGCCGTCGCAGTTGTAGTCGAACGTGGCCACTCCTCCGACGGAATAGGGAGTGCCAAAGAGCCGCGTTTGGCCCGGAAAGACGTCCCGGTTCGTGTCGTCGCAGTCGCCCGTGCGGGCCGTGAACCCCGCGGGCGCCGCACACGCCGAAATGGCGGTTCCGGAGCCGAACCCGTCGCCGTCCTCGTCCCGGTACCACTTCGGAGTGGGCGCACAGCTTTTTGGCGCGGTCGGGTTGGTGCAGTCCGAATAGCCCGCAGAGCAGACGGCGCCGCACGCCCCCGCTCGGCACGCGGGAGAGCCATTGGCCACGGCTCCGCACGCTTTGTTGCACGCGCCACAGTGGTCCACGCTCCCGGCGATATTCACGCAGCTATTTCCGCATTGCGTGGAGCCGAGCGCACATGTGGCGCCACAGCGGTACGTGTCGCTGACCGACGAGCCACCGTCGTCCGCGCCGGCGTCCCCCGCAGCGGCGATGGGGGAGCAAAGGGGGGTCGAGACGGCGTCGCAGCTGGTCTTGCAACCGCCACAGGTCTGCGGGTTGTTGAACGAAGCCTCGCAGCCGTTGGTGGCGGTTTTGTCGCAGTCGCCGCGGCCGGGGACGCAGCCGGCATTGGGCGCGTTCCCGTCGACTTGGCACTTTCCGTCTTTGTCGCAATAGAAGGCCGCGGCAAACGGAGCCGAACAGGCCTTGCACGAGGGGTCGCCACAGCCATTCTCGGGAGACGGCGTGACGCAGTCTCCGGAGACGTCGCAGACCTTTTTTCCGGCACAGCGATCGACGCGGCCGGAGTCGCCTTCCCCACCCCCGCCGCCACTGCCGTCGGGGCCTGGCGTCGCAGCAGGAGGGCCATCGTCGAGGACGGCATCCCCGAAGGTCACACCTAGAAGCGCATTGCACCCGAGGGCTCCGCCCAAGAGCGCGGCGACGGCGGCGACGGCAACGATTGGAGTGCGCATCAGAAAGACCTCCACATGACGAGTCCCGCGTTTCCCGGGCCCATGGTCGGGACGATGGCCAGTTTGCTCGCGCTCTTTGGCGCCGTGAGAATCATGACGAGCCCGGCGGTCAAGAGGGCGCCGCCCCCGATGAAGCCTATCGTCGAGACGGTGGCCGTGGTTTGGCCCGACGACATCGCATCGAGGCCCTCTTGGGTTTTGCACGTTGCTGGGGTCACGTCGGTATTGCAGCTCGATTTCACCGTGCTCGCGCTGCCGAGTGCCAGGATCCCGGTCACGGCCCCCACTCCGAGACCAACGATTCCGAGGCCTCCGACGACGAAGCCCGCCGTGCGCACTGGGGACGGCTTGTCCGACTCCACGGGTGGCGGTGGATCGACGTGCATGGGCAGAGGTGCTGCCGGCGCGTCGAGGGGCTCTAGGGCCAGCGTCGTGAGGACGCGCGATTCCCCGGGACGGAGATCCAAGGGATACGTGCGCTCCCGGTACTTCGGGGCGCGCACGACGACCGTGTAGTGGCCCGGATCGAGCAGGGTGACGGCCTTCGGAGTGACGGTCTTGTCGTCGAGGGAGATCGTGAGCTCCGCGGGCAAAGGCTCCGCCACTTGCACGGTCAACTTTGGAATGGTGCGTTCGACGGCCGCGGCGCGTTCGAGCGCATACTGCTTTTTTTCGGCTTTCGTGAAGAGCTCGGCGGCCGATTTGAAGGCGTCCCGTGAGGCGATGAGGCGTCCACGACGTTCTTCGCAATCGCCCAGATTGGCCAGAACGCCGCCTCCGGGGCTGAGCCTGTGGCTCGCTTCGAAGCGCGCACAGGCCGTGACGAAGTCCTGGGCGGCCATGGCGACGCGCCCCTCTTCGAAGAGCTTCTCGGCCGGATCGAGGGCTTTTGGCTGGGCGAAGGCCGGCGAGGACGCCATTGCGGCGCCCGCGACCAAAAGACACAGAGGTATGGCGAGGGCTCTATTCATTGCGGCACGAGAAGACATCGGTGCATTCGGGCTTTTTGGCGTTGGCTGGACCAGCGCTCGGCTTCGGGGCTTGAGTGGCGACTCGCGCGGAAGCGCCAGGAATGGCGCGTGCTGGGGACACCGCGACGGTAGAGCCCGGAGGTGCCGCACTTGCGAGGCCGACTGCGGAGGTCGCGGGGATTGCTTCGGTCTTCGCCGACACGACCGAAGCCGAAGGGGGCGCCACGGGGACTTCTGCCGATGGAGGCGCGTGGGCTTGGGCGGACGGCTTGGAGCGCTGGAAGGCCACCGCGACGCCCACGAAACACAGAAGGGCCACGACGGGCACTATCCACAGCGCGCGTCGCGACGGCGGCGAGGACTCGACCGGAGGCAAAGTCGCTCCGACTCCCGAGCTCGTGGGTCCCCCGAGCGGATCGGCCTGCGTCGCCACGGACCGAATGCCTCCATGCGAGGCGTGCGAGCCATGCGACTGGGGCGTCATGTTGACGGTATTGGAGCGGAGCCCGGAGAGGCTCGCATCTCCGCCCGTGACGACTTCGAGCGGAGTCGCCAAAAACGGACCGAGCTCGGACCACGCGGCATGCACGGCGGCCTGCATTTCTCGGGCATTCGCGAACCGTTGATCGCGTTCGTAGGCCAAGGCGCGATCGACGAGGGCGCATAGCTGCGGAGGCGCCGTGGGAGAGAACGTCGCGAAAGGCGGAATGGGAACGGTCATGGCGAAGAGGAGCTCTTCGTTGGCCGTATCTGCCTTTCGTGGCTTTCGGCCGGTGAGCAGCGCAATGAGCGTGGCGCCGAGAGCCCAAAGATCCGTGCGGCCATCCACGAGCTCCCAGCGCCCACGGGCCTGCTCGGGAGCCATGTACGCCGGAGTGCCCAGGGACGTCCCCGAGAGCGTGAGCGGCTCGCCGCCGTCGGGCTCGAGGAGACGTGCAATGCCAAAGTCCAAGACCTTGGTCTGGCCAGCGTTGGTGAGAAAGAGATTCCCCGGCTTGATGTCACGATGGACGATTCCGCGCTCGTGGGCCGCAGCGAGCACGTCGAGCACCTCGTCCGCGATGCGAAGAACCGCGCCGAGCGAAAGTGGAATCTTCTTTTTGGAAAAATCCGAGAGCGGCGAGCCTTCCAGAAGCTCCATCACGAGGTACGCCGAGCCATCGTCGCAGCGGTCGTCGTCCAACACGGAGACCGCGCCCGCGTGGTTCAGACTGTTGGCCACGTAGCCTTCGCGCAAGAAGCGCTTCATGAGCTCGGGAGACGAAGCGTACTGCGCGTGAAGGATCTTCACCGCTGCTCGCTTGCCGTTTCGGTGCGTGGCCGCGTAGACGTCCGCGCTTCCGCCACGACCGATGAACGCGTCCAGTCGCCACTTTCCGTGCAGCACTTCACCGATGCGGCCACTCATCGCTTCCTCGCAGTGCGGGAGCGACGGAGCCGCGGAAGTGGGCGTCTACGAATCACCTTACTTATAGAGTTACCATGGAAGCTTCGGACGAGCCCACTCCGTGGCACGCGCGTTTCAGGAACCGTGCGAGCCCAGCCTTACGAAGTGGCAACTTCGTCGGCAGAGCACCGAATCGTTGCTGTGCCCGGGCCTGATTCGACGGGGTTTTAAAGGATTTCGAGCGGCGTCGGGGGCGCACATTTCTCCATGGAGACACACGTGCGGCGTGCGCGGACACAGACCACTCGAGCCTTGGCCCATCGGTTCGCAAGCGGTGAGGGACGCGCTCCTTCGACGCGAAGAAGCCCGCGAGGCTCTTGGCGTCGCGGGCTCCTTTTGGGTCAGGCGTCGTCTTCGAGAGCGGCGCCGTGGCACTTCTTGAACGAGTCGCCGCTGCCGCAGGGGCAGGGATCGTTCTTGTCGATCTTCGGGGCCTCTCGCTTCGGCATCGTGACTTGTGGGGCACGGCGTGGCGGGGGCGGCGGGGGTTCGTCGTCGGGGCCGTAGAGCTCTCCGCCGTGGGCGAGCTGGAGGTTCGCTTGGGCGCGCTGGTGGCGCTCCATGTCCTCGCGCTCGAGACGCTCGATCTCGGTCTCTTTCTGGACGCGGACCTTGAAGAGCTTGGTGGCCACGTTGCTGCTCGTGGTCGCCATCATCGTCACGAAGATGCTGTAGCCCTCTTTTTTGTACTCTTGCTTCGGATCGCG
>JAYUKI010001348.1:0-2148 GCA_043764595.1 Myxococcales bacterium
ACGTACGAGAGCTCGCGCGCAACGCGAGGAAGCCCGATCGCGCGGCGCTTTTTGTAGCCCTGCGACGCGGGATGATCGACCTCGAACACCCGTGCATTCTGCAACGACTCCAAACGGTGGGCGCGTGCGTCGAGGCCCGCACCAAGAATCACGAGCTGGTCGATCCCCTCCGCCATGGCCGAGTCGACCGCCGCATCGATGGCGTGCGAACGCATGGCCAGATGATCGACGAGCCCGAGCGACATCCCACGGAGCAGCGCTTGCGCCACCTTCGCACCCGCGACCCCACGACGAGGGACGAGCGGCCCGAGCGGAAACGGTACGAGCTTCCGGGCCAAGTCGTCGCGAAACGGCGGATTCCCGATCCCAGGATTCGACGCCACACCGCGAGCAAAGGCCACGAACGCCGCAGTGACACTCGGAAATCCTTCCCGCATGCCCAAAGCCATAGCACGCCCGAAACCCGCCCGGCCGAAGGCGGTGGAGCGAGGGCCAACCCGCAAGGACGCACGGAACCGACCGAACAAAAAAAGGACGGCAAGCTCTTGTGAGCACCGTCCTCAGCATTCCAAGGAAGAAGGCCGGACGATTTTCGCCGAGACCGAGGGCCAGCTAGGAGGGTCGCGCGGAACGGACTCCTGTCCGTGAGCGCGCCCGACGACGCTGGCCCGAAGGTATCGGCGAAAAGCGCCGGTCTTCTCAGCCGCCGGTCATCTTGGCCACTTCCGCGGCCAAGTCGTCGACCTTCTTCTCGATGCCGTCGCCGAGGCCGTAGCGGAAGAACGTGTGAAGCTTCACGTCGCCGCCGAGCTTCTTGCCGAGCTCCCCGCGGATCTTGTCGATGGTGCCTTCGCCGCCCCAGACGTTGTCCTGGCCGAGGAGCGTGACCTCGGTGAACCACTTGGCGAGCTTGCCTTCGACGATCTTGGGCCAAGCGGCTTCGGGCTTGCCCTCTTCTTTGAGCTGACCGGCGAAGATGTCTTTCTGCTTCGCGATCTCGGCCTCGGCGACCTGCGACTTGTCGACGACGGTGGGCGACATCGCGGCGATTTGCATCGCGCAGTTGTCGAGGAACTCGACGAAGGACGCGTCCTTCGCGGCGTCGGCGGAGGGCGCCTCGCCGGAGAGCAAAACGCCAATCTTTCCGCCCATGTGGACGTAAGAGACGATGGTGCCGCCAGCGCCTTCGGCGTTGAGCGACTCCCAACGACGAACGACGACGTTCTCGCCGGTGCCACCGGAGATGTCTTTGCGGGCTTGCTCGAGCGCCGCGGGAAGCGGGCTGCCCGCGGGGAGCTCGGACGCGGCCTTCACGGCGAGCGCGAGGAAGCCCTGGAAGTCTTCGCCGCGCGACACGAAGTCGGTCTGGCAGTTGACCTCGACGATGGTGCCACGCTTCTTGTCGGTCGAGACGAGCGTGCGAACCTCGCCCTCGGTCGCGACCTTGCCAGCCACACTGGCGCTCTTGATCTCGCGCTTCTTCTGCAAGATCTCGATGGCCTTGTCGATGTCGCCGCCGGCCTCGACGAGAGCTTCTTTGCAGGTGCTCATGCCGGCTTGCGTGCGGTCGCGGAGCTCTTTCACCAACTTGGCAGTGATCTCAGCCATGACGATAATCCTCGGTCTTTCGATGTCTTCGTACGAAAATCAAAACCCTAACGTGCGACAGGGCGCAAAAGCTCTCGCCTCGCGCCCCGTCTAGCGGACCCCACGCGAGCTGACTCGCGCGGGTTCGTGCGGTCTCTCAGCTGGCGGGCTGCTCGGGGGCTGCAGCGGCAGCAGGAGCTTCGGCGGGAGCGCCGCGACGGCCACGGAACACTTCGGCTTGGGGGCCGCCACGGTGTCCACCACCGCCGCCGCCGCCGCCTTCGTCACCGCGCGAGGGCTGCTCTTTGCGACGCTGGGCGCCTTCGACGACGGCGTCGGCGATGCGCTGCGTGATGAGCTTGATCGAGCGGATGGCGTCGTCGTTGCCCGGAATGATGTAGTCGACCGCGTCGGGATCGCAGTTCGTGTCCGTGATGGCGATGATCGGGAGGCCGAGCTTCTTCGCTTCTTGGACTGCGATGGTCTCCATCGCCGGGTCGATGATGAACACGGCCGCGGGAAGCGAGCCCATGTTCTTCAAACCGCCGAGGTACTTCTCGA
>JAYUKI010001349.1:0-7144 GCA_043764595.1 Myxococcales bacterium
CTTGTTGAACGCCTCGACCTCGCGGTTGATGTGCATCGAGCAGAACTTCGGCCCGCACATGCTGCAAAATTCGGCGGTCTTGAAGTACTCGTCCGGCAATGTTGCATCATGCATCGATTGCGCGGTCTCGGGATCGAGCGAGAGACGGAACTGCTCTTTCCAGTCGAACGCGTAGCGGGCACGCGAGAGGGCGTCGTCTCGGTCGCGCGCGCCGGGGCGCTTTCGCGCGATGTCCGCGGCGTGCGCCGCGATCTTGTACGCGATGAGACCTTGGCGAACGTCGTCCTCGTCAGGGAGCCCGAGATGCTCTTTCGGGGTCACGTAGCAGAGCATCGCCGCGCCCGCCGTTCCGGCCATCGTCGCGCCGATCGCGCTCGTGATGTGGTCGTAGCCGGGGGCGATGTCCGTCACGAGAGGTCCGAGAACGTAGAACGGAGCTTCGTGGCAGAGCTCCATCTCCTTTTTCACGTTCATTTCGATCTGGTCGAACGGGACGTGGCCGGGCCCTTCGATCATGACCTGAACGTCTTTTTCCCAGGCGCGCTTCGTGAGCTCGCCCAGAGTCTTGAGCTCGGCGAACTGAGCCGCGTCGCTCGCGTCGGCAAGGCATCCCGGACGGAGGCCGTCGCCCGCCGAGATGGTCACGTCGTACTTCGCGCAGATCTCGAGGACCTTGTCCCAGTGCGTATAGAACGGGTTCTGCTTGTGGTGCTCGAGCATCCACTGAGCCATGACCGAGCCGCCTCGCGACACGATTCCGGTGATGCGATCTTTGACGAGCGGCAAGTACTCGACGAGCACTCCCGCGTGGATCGTGAAGTAGTCGACCCCCTGCTTGGCTTGGTGCTCGAGCATGTCGATGAGATCGTCTGCGGTGAGCGATTTCACGCTCTTTCGAGCCTGGAGAGCCTGGTAGATCGGGACCGTTCCGAGAGGAATCGTGGAAGCGGCCACCAGCGTCCGTCGAATGCCGTCGATGTCCCCTCCGGTGGAGAGGTCCATCACCGTGTCGGCGCCGTATTTCAAGCACACCGCCAGCTTTCGGAGCTCTCCGTCGGCGGTTCCCGTGACGGCGCTGTTGCCGATGTTCGCGTTCACCTTGCACGAAAGGGCGATGCCGATGCCCATGGGCTCGAGGTTTTCGTGCTCGATGTTCGCCGGAATCACGAGACGGCCACGAGCCACCTCCGAACGGACGAGCTCGGGCATGACCTTCTCGCGCTCCGCCACGTGGAGCATTTCCTCGGTCACGAGGCCCTTGCGGGCGTAGTGCATCTGCGTGACGTTTGGCTGACCTTTGCGGGGGGCGGTCCAGTTGGCTCTCATGGGGTCAGGGTCTTAGGCCGGAGCGCCTTTGCGGGCAAGGCGCTTTCCGACACGGAACGACCGGCGGAAGCCACGGATGCACGAAGGCGTCCCGAAGTCCTTCGAGGAACGCCGGCGGGGCCGTATGCTTCTCGAATGGCGAGCCCACCGAGCGTGGACTACCGCACGAGTGCAAGACCGGACCTATTCTTCGATCTCGGGAAGAAACCTGGGCCGGCCGTGGCGCGCCGACGCGTAGCCTTGGGCTATTTCCTCGCCTTCGCCGTGCTCGTGGGAGTCTTGGGGACCGTCGCGGCGCGAACTCCCGATTCGACGACGGAGCTCATCGCGTCGTCTCCCCTATTTAGTGCAGTCTACACGTTTTCGGTGCTCGGCCTCGTTGGGTTCGTCACCCTCGTCGTGCTTCGCATGACCCTCCTCCGAGGCGCACCTCCAACCCTCCGCGTGGGCCCCGAAGATCTCGTCCTCACCCGGCCCGAAGGCAGCCTCTTGGCGCCGGTTCGAGCGATTCATTCGGAGGCTCTCGTCGTCCCGAAAGGCGAGCGGGAGCACGAGCACGACGCTCTGGACCTTCGCTTCCCGGACGGGCAACGCGTCCGCATCGTATGCGCGGCCCAAACCGCGCGCATTGAGCACGCAGACCCGTGGGACTACTCGCTCGAAGAGGAAGAGTTCGTCGAGCTTCGCCGGCGACTCGGTCGGACCTGAAAATGCGGAGGGGGCGGAGGCGACGGGCTCTCGGGCAACCGACTGAACGGAACGACGCATGAGCGTGGAAACCACGAGCGCGCCCCCTGCGAACGGTCTGCGGCAGGAAGGTATCGGGCCCCAGGACGGGATCGTGGCCGCGCTCGAACCCGAAGCCAGGTGGAACAAGTCGACCGCAATCAAGCTCCTCGGAGCCCTCGCCGGCCTCGTCATCACGGCGTTCATGGTCGCAGAGCTTGGTCTGCGCGAGCTCGGTCGCGCCATGGCTCCTGCGCTCGTCACTCTGCCCATCTGTTTCGCCTGCGAGATCGCACGAATCGCCCTGGAAACGCTCGCCACGCGATCCGCGCTCGGGCCGTGGGCGGAGCGCGTCACGTTCGGCCAACTCTATCGGATTCATGTGGTGACCTACGCCGTAGCCCAGGTGTTGCCGATGCCGCGCCCCGCCGCAGAAGCCACGAAAGCCGCGCTCCTCGCTCCTTATGGCGTACCTGTTCCCGCCGCCGCGTCGTCAGGAGCCACGCTCCAATCGGCGACTTTCCTGTCCGTAGGTGCGATGAGCACCTTGTGCGCCTGGTTCGTCGGGCCGTCGAGTGGCGTTCCGCTCCGCACCGTGCTCCTCGGAAATGCGGTCTTGCTCCTCGGGCTCGGGGTGGGCTTGCGCGCCCTCGTGCGCTCGGAGCGCGCTACATTTTGGCTCGGCCGCAGGATCCGAAGACTCGAGGCACCGCTCGCCGTCGTTCACCGGGAAAGCCAGCGAGGCCCGCTCGTTTCGCCAGTCCCGGCAACCTTCCTCGCGGCAGGCATGCTCCTTAACGTGGTCGAGCTGGCCGTCGTCGGACATGCCATGGGCGTCGCGGGAGGGGTCCGGTCGGCATTCGCTGCCTTTGGAGCCCAACTGGTGGCGGCCACCGTCGCCGTCGCCGTGCCAGGGCAAGTCGGGGCCCGCGAGGCCGCGTTTTCCCTAGCCGCCGGCGCTCTCGGCACCACGGCGTTGCTCGCCGCTGGAATCTCCACGTTTACGCACGGCGTCCAGCTTGTCGTGGCGATGGTGGGATTCGTCGTCCTCTTCGCCCTTCGTGCGGGCTCGGCGCGAACGCCAACGCAAAGAGCGCCCGGCGCACGGAACGAATGACTACTCGAGGAACGGCAACGACAGCGCTTCCTCATGTGTCGCATCTTCGTGCATCATCGGCCGGCCATGACCTCTTTGGACCTGCCCGCCCTGATCGCCCTTCGCAATGTCATCGACGAGGCCATCGAAGTCGCCTTGGTCGAGCACCACAGCCTGCCGGACCTCATGGGGAAGGTGCTTCCCGAAGTCCGCGCGAGACTTGGCGCGACCGCGATCGTGTTCGAGACCTACGGCGAGGCTCTGTCGCTCCAAGTGTTCGCTTCGCCCGAAGGTGCCGTCCTCCCTTCCCATGACGAAGTCTTCCTGAGAACCAGCGAAGACCGACGCGAGTCTTTCGTCCTCGACACCGACGAAGGCTTCGTGGTGGCTCAGCCGATCGACGTAGCGGGCGCGTGGTTTGGTCGCGTAGCCATGCTCGTACCGACCACCGCCCCGCGCGTTCAATCGCGCGAAGGACTGACGGTCCTCGCAGAGGTCCTCGACAATCACCTTTTTGCCATCCGCGCAGCTCGCGAAAAGCACCGCGTGATGATGCGCGTCGGCAACGCGCTCCGCCACCGCGTGCTTGGCGAGGGTCTAGCGAACGCCGTCGAAATCCTCGGGGAGGTCGTGCCTCTCGACCGGATGGTTCTCGTCTACACCGCGGAACAGGGCGCCGAGAAAAGCACGCTTCAGGTCCGTCTCTTCGAAGGAACGCGGCCCGTGGTGGACACATTGCAGGCGATGGGCGCCGACAGCACGGAGCTCCGCGCTCTGGGTCACTCATTCCTCATGGGCGAGTCCCACGAGCTACTCGAGCGTTTCGGCATCCGGGGAGCACAAGAAGAAGTGCTCATCAACGGAATCACCAACAGCGTCCTGGTTGGGAAGGTCGTGGCCACGTCGAAGCACGGCTCGTTCAACACCTACGATCGCGATCTCATCGCCAGCTTCGCTGGCTTCATTCGGCAACGTGTCGTCGACTTCAACAAGGAATGGCGCGCCCTCGCCAACTCGTTCCGGCCCGAGGACGTCGCGCGGTTGCTTCAATCCGACGACTACACGCAAGCCTACCTCTCGCCCAGGGAGGCCGAGGTCGCGGTGCTTTACGTGGACATTTCCGGATTCACCCGCATCTCCGAGCAGGTGCTTCGCACCCCTGCGAAGGTCGCGATGTTCGTCGAGAAGTGGAGCGAGCGGGCCGTCGATCTCGTGTGGAAACACGGGGGCGTGTTCGACAAAATGGTGGGGGACTGCATCATCGCGCTCTTCGGTCCGCCCTTCTACGATGCCCCACCCGAGGAACGCCTCGCAGCCGCGATCCGCTGCGCCAGGGACATTCGCGCCATGACGAATGCGATGCCGGACGAAGAGGCGTTCGCGAACCTGCGAGACGCGAACGTTGGCGTGGCCACGGGAGTGAACCTCGCGCCGCTCTTCGTCGGTCAGTTCGGCCCCAACGCGAACTTCACGGGCTTTTCGAGCGGCATGAACAACACGGCGCGACTCCAAGGCTGCGCAACTCGGGATCAGATCCTCGTCATGGAGGAGGCGGCCCGTCGACTGCTCCCCGGCGAGTTCACGTTCGGTCCCCAAGGGAGCATGGCCGTCAAGAACGTCGCCGAGCCGCTTCGGTTTCTCGCGCTCGAAGACTGAGGCGAACACGGCAAGAACCGCTGGCGAGATGAGCGACAGCTGCCGAGCGACAGAGAAGAAACAGCGAAGAAGGCCAGACCAAGCGCGCCACCCACGCTCTCACCCCGGCTTCGCGCAACGAAACCCAATGCCGTGGCTGCGCATCACGGGGGGCGCCGAGAATCGGTACGTCGGGCGAAGCCACGAAGGATCCCCACCGTTCCACGCGCCGCCCCGAATGCCGCGCTCTTCGCCCGTCGCGGGTCCCTTCGGATCGATCGCTTTCGGCCCGGGTGTGTAGGGTGCATGGAAGTCCGCGACCCATTCCCACACGTTTCCGACCATGTCCTTCATTCCGTGGCTCGTCTGGCCGCGGGGAAAGCTTCCGACGGGCGAAGTGTGCGGAAAGCCGTCGTCGGACTTGTACATGGGCGCGAGCGGGCCGTCGGGATCCGGATTCTTCCGTCCCCAGGCCACGCACTCGGTTCCGCACGCATTGAGCAAACCGGGCGCTGGCGGATCCTCGCCCCAGGGATACACGCGACCGTCCGAGCCACGCGCGGCGAGCTCCCATTCGGCTTCGGTCGGCAGACGACCGCCGCGCATTTCTTCGCAGTACGTTTGCGCCGCCGTGTGGTCGACACAGTTCATCGGGTGACTTCCGCGCGCCGTAAGGTCGTTCGCATTGCAGATGGGATCGTAAAGCTTTCGCTGCCGTGCGCTGATGCCTTCCCATTCGTTCGTGGGCACCGCGCGTTTGCATTTGCCGGTGTCGCTGCACGCCTTGTACTCGGACGCCGTCACCTCGAACTCGTCGAGGCAATACCGCGACAGCTTCACCGCGTGAGCAGGACGTTCGGCGGCATTGGCCTTCGGATCGTCGGTGCCCATGAAAAACTCGGACGCTGCGACCTCGAGCATTCCCTTCGGGCACGACGGCGCGGGCGCAGCGGACGAAGCTTGAGACGCGACCAGCGTCGGAACAGCAGACGCTGACGCCACCGGACCGGAGCCCTGGTTGCCGCTCTGCAGCCGTGCGACGCCGAGCCCTGCAGCACCGAGCGCCGCGAGTACGCCGACGGCCATCCACATTTGCTTGCCTCTGCCCGACCCTCCCCGCTTCGGCTCGGCGATGCTTGGAATGACGCCGAGGTCGGTCGCGACATCGACGATGGTCGCTCCGCTGCCGACGGCGCTCGACCCAGAACCGAGCGACATCCCCGGGCTCGCGGCGGTAGCGGACGCCGGTGAAGGTGTCATGCCAAGCGGCGACGAACCACCGGTCGGGCCGCGCACCGACGAGACAGGGGCCACACGCCGAAGGTGTGCCGAGGCGAGCGTGAAGCCACTTGGAGGGCCCATCGAAAGCGCCGAACGAAGGGCCACCCAGAACTCGCCGGCGCTCTGGAATCGATCCTCGGGTTTCACGGAGAGGGCTTGCGCGCACACGTTCTCGACGAGATCGTTGACGAGGATCCCGAAGCTGCGCGGTGTCGGACGACGGCGCTGGTCGACCGCCGAAAAGGCGAGCTGCGCAACGTTGTCCCCTACGAGAGCTTCGCGGCCGAGCATGACCTCGATCAGGACCAGGGCGAATGCGAACACGTCCGTCCAAGGCCCTGTCGCTCCAAGCGTTCGATCGAATTGCTCCGGTGCGCCGTAGAGCGGAGTGAACGACGTATGCAGGCCGGTCGTCTTCCGAAAGCCCTCCTTTTGGGCGTCCTGCACGACTTTGGCGATGCCAAAATCGAGAAGCTTTACCTTGTGCTCGCCGTCGATGTCGCCGACGACGAACACGTTTCCAGGCTTCACGTCTCGGTGCGCAATGCCCTTTTGGTGGGCAAGCGCCAGCGCCTCGGCCACCGGTCCGAGGAGCTCGACCGCCTCTTCGACGGTGCGCGGGGAGACGCCGATCTGGCTCTCGCGCGCGAGTAGTTGCTCCAGAGTCTCGCCATCGAGCCACTCGAGCACCATGAACGGGACTTCGTCGCCCTGGGCGAGCACGACCATTCCGATATCCCGC
Source organism: Myxococcales bacterium (assembly GCA_043764595.1). GTDB lineage: Bacteria > Myxococcota_A > Polyangia > Polyangiales > Polyangiaceae > JAAFHV01. The sequence continues at coordinate 6,807 of JAYUKI010001349.1, forward strand.
GCTTGGACGATGGCGGACGAGCGCTCGGAAAGCTCTGCGAGCAGGGCTCCTTCACGAATGAAGTCGTCGAGCAGCTCTTGTCTACGCGCAGGGGAGACGTCGCCGAGCGCCTTGAAGACCTTGATGGCCACGGGGCGCTTCCAGACCGAGTGCGTCGCACGGTAAACGACCGCAAATCCGCCCTCCCCGACCACCGAATCGACGGCGTACTTGTCGGCGATGGTCGTTCCCACCAGCTTCAACGGATCGGATTCCATGGTCTGCTCAGCAGCTTCCTTCGGACCGAGAGGGTCGCCGATCCGGCGGCGAATGGCGAGCCTATGTAGCGATCACGATAC
>JAYUKI010001350.1:0-7143 GCA_043764595.1 Myxococcales bacterium
CCCGGCGCATCGCTGGTCGAAGTAGGTCGGTACGCGAAGTGCTCTGTGCGGCACGAAGGCGAGGCGCCGGCGTACGACGTAGCACCGCGGATTGCCCTCGGACATGCGTCGGCCGCACACGGAGGGATCTTGACCGTCCACGCCGATCGTCACCTCGACGACGATTCGCTTGGACCGACCGTCGCTGCCGGACGGAACTACGCTCACGTCTCCGAGCTCGCTTGCGCCCCCTGGGTTGGACGGACACCGCGGAAACGGCGCCCCTGCATTGACCTCCTCTTGAAGCGCGTCGAGCGCCGCAGCGGTATCGACGACGCGCACGAGGTAGCGGGTGCGCGCGGTGCAGAGGCCGTCATCCGCCGCGAGGACCACCTGAATCTGCGTGGCATCGAGGCAACCAAAAAACATCGCCGCGACCGCCGACAGGACGGCCGTGCACGAGGCGACCCGCACGGCTCGTTTCGGCATTCGAGGAGAGGGTGCGTGAGGGACCAATGACGTTGCGCTTTCTCCCCACGAAAGCGTGGCACGGTCCGACGCCGCTCGCAATGGACGGTCTTGTGACGTTTGGCTTTCTTGGGACCGCATTCGACACGCCACGGGTCCGTCCACGCGCCAAGCATCCCGGAAAGAAGGTGAGAGTGCCTCGCACTTCGGCACGTCGCGTGGCATTGTGGGGCCTCATGAAGGACCCGCCGTCCCGGTTCGTGGTGGGCATTCGAGAGCCCGACGCGGTCACGGAGCCGCTCGGCCCGCAGCAGTTTCGGCGTCCCTCCGAAGCGCGAGGGGCGAACGCGCGCGCCTTCACGCCGCTCGTCGTGGCCCTCCTCGTCGTGAGCGCTCTAGTCGGGAAATGTACACTCGCCGTGGTCCATCGGCCGGCGGTCCTCGGGCTCGCGTCCGCCTCTAAGGGCGCGTCCTTCCCTGACGCCGAGCGTGTCGTCGTGTTCCTGCACGGCGTCGGAGGGAACGAAGACAGCCTCGTTTGGCTCGCGGACGAGCTCGAGTCGCGGGGCGCGCCAGCTCGGACGCGGTACATCTTCCTCGAAGCGCCGTTCCCCCGCACTCCTGGATATGCCTGGTTCCCGACGATGAACCCGCCCGAGCTCGAGGAGAGCAAGAAGCGAATCGACGCGTTCGTGGATGGCCTGCTCGAGCGAGGCGTTCCCGCGAGTCATGTGTACCTTGCAGGATTTTCGCAGGGGGCCACCATGGCCATTTTGGTGGCGGCGGGCCGGAGCGAGCGGCTCGGTGGCTACCTCGCGCTCTCGCCTTGCGCGTACCAGATCGACTGGAACAACGTCGCGCGCAGCACGCCGACGCACCCTCGACAGCGCGGCTTGCTCGCGCCGGGACGGGCCGACCGCATCTGCCCAATCGCCCGCACCGAGGGCATCCGTGACGCGCTCACCCAGAGAGGGCACGAGGTCTCCTGGGCGCCGTTCTCCGGCGACCATGTCATCAGCGCGGAGGGGCAGCTCGGGATGGTCGCGTTCCTACGCGGAGCCGCGCCCTCGCCGCTCCCGACTCCTTAGAAAGAGGAGAAAGCGGCGACGATAGGCGCTGCGACTGGGTTCCGACGCTCGGGTCGACACGAATCACGTCGACGTACGGTGCGTCACGGAAGGCCAGGATGGGTGACCGATTTCTGTTTCGGTTTGGAGCCGACCGCGGACTAGCGAAGAGCGTGACGATGTCTTCGGAGAGATGGTTCGGCAACGACGATGCACCGACCGGGGATGCATCGAGCGAGGCTCGGTCAGTCCCAGCGGCTCGTGAGGCTGAGGCGTGTGCCCCGGAGATATCCTGGTGATCCCGAGCCGATGTCTCGGACCTCGAGGGTCCAATCTCCGTTGATGCTCTCGTCGCCCGGGACGCCGACCGGGACGTGAGCGCCGAACGGCTTGCCACGCACGGTCATCGAGGTCGTGCCGGTGCTGTTCGAGAGGCGCCACTCGACGCGCGCGGGATCGATGTTGTCGGCCAGGACCTGGACCCACGCGTCCATCGGGACCGTGGACTGTCCGCTGACGCGAATGACCTGGCGATGCCACGCTCCACCCTGCGGAAGGCGCGCCGAGAGCTGGCCGGACGCGGGCATGGAGTAGGTGCCACGCATCCACGCCGCCTGGCAGAGGCCCTCTTGCGAGGTCGCGAGACCGGCGCAGATTCCCCCAGCGCCGCACGCCGCGTCGGTCCTGCACGACTGGCTCGTCCCGTCGTAGCTCGGGTACTTCGTGCAGACGCCCGGAGCTTTGACGCCGTCCTCTTGGTCGAGCGCGCCGTGGCAGTTGGGCGTCGTTGTGGGGCACGCTGCGCCGCCTAGAGTGCATGCGCCACTCTGGACGAGACCACACGCATACGTCGCGCGGGTCGTGTAGACGCGAACGGACTCGGCCTTTTTGGCGCGTGACGGTATGCGCGCGACGGCGAGCTCGTTCGGCCACCAGGGCGCGCATCCTGCGCCGGGCTCGGTGACGGTCGCCCAAACGGAGAGGGTCGTGCCCGAGGCGCTCAGGTGCGCGCGCGTGATTTGAACCCGCGAAGTGGCGGTCTTCTGCGCGGGGCGGTACGCGACGAGCCAGTTGCGCGAATAGTTGACGGAGGGGCTGGCGCCACCCAGAAGCGCACGCGTCGAGGCGCTGTCGGTGAGCACGCGCGCGACTCGAGTGCCGAGATTGCCCGTCGCGACGTCGGTGTCGATGGAGACGACGTCGAGGTTGTTTGCGCCGATCGCTTGCTCGGCCACGCCGGGATCGAGATCTTCGTCGAGGTCGTCGCTGGACCCGGTGTCCGCGGCGCAACCCACCAATCCAAGGATCATCGAAAAGGCGAACGTTGCCACTTTGACCGACGAAGAGCGCATGACCAAAACCTCCAAAGCGGTCCCCAGCGTTGCGCTGAGTACCGAGCGCCAGACGTATGCCGCAGACTCTCGAGTCTGTCATGTGACATTTGCCTACACTTCAACCTACGGCAACACATTGGCGCGCTGCGAGGCGCATGGTGCGACACTTCAGGCGCAAGACCGGGCCCTGTGGGGAACACGCCGTCACCGAGATGGTCCCGGTCGCGTGGGCGAGCTCCGCCGCGACGGATCCGCCGTTCGGATCCGAGCTACCGTGCGCCCCGATGGTGATGCGGCGTTGCTTTTTGACGGCCTGCCTTTTGTTGGCCGGGTGCACGAGCTGGAAGCTCTCTGGCCCGTCCGCCACGGCCCTTCAACCCGGTTCGCCGACGCCCGCAGGAACCGCCAAGGTATGCGTGTTTCGGACGGCACTGGTCGCCATCGCGATGACCTTCCCGACTCGTGACAATGGGACGCTCGTGGGCGCCACGAGCGGGCCAACGTACTTTTGTTATTTGGCAGAACCCGGTGAGCACGAGGTCGTCGTCGAGGCCGACAACGTCGAGACCGCTCGCCTTTTGGCGGAGCCCGGGAAGAGCTACTTCCTCAAGCAGGAGGTCGACTTCATCTTCGGCTACGTCAAATGCCGCTCGGTGTGGGTCGCCGAAACGGAAGCGCAGAGCCTGATTCGAGGGTCCTACCCAGGGGTCTTGGTCGGAGTGCCAGGCTCCGAAACGCTTCCACCGGATCCGCCCTACGCTCGCGCAAAGCACCCCGGATAGAAAGTGCCCAAGCCTGGATTCCTCCAACGGCCCGTCGCATCGGCTAAAGTCGGTCCGTGGCCGAGCTAGCCTTCGAAATCCGTTCGGCGCTGCGCGCGAAGGCAGACGAGGTCTGGGCGCACGCGTCCACCATGGAGGGCGTCAACGCGGAGCTTCGTCCGTGGGTACGCATGAGCGTGCCTCGGAGCGTGCGCGGAAAGGGTCTCGCCAACCTCGAGCCGGGGCGCGAGGCGTTCGCAAGCGTGCTGCTGCTTCTCGGATTCCTGCCGTTCGATCTCCATCACTTGACGCTCGAGCGCGTGTACGAGCGAGGCTTCGACGAAGAGAGCTGGTCTTGGCTGCAGCGGCGCTGGCGCCACGAGCGTCGCATCGTTCCCACAGCGGACGGATGCATCGTCACGGACCACCTCACGGTCTCTCCGCGGTGGGCGCCGGCATTCCTGGTGAGGCCCATCGTCAAGCGGCTCTTCGAGGCCCGCCACGCGAAGCTCCGTGTGCTCTTCGGTGCGGTGGCGGAGCGGGACTGAACGAAGGGCGGTGTTCGAGGCATTCGAGCGGATCGCTCGTGCTCGCTTCTCAACGGTACGGAGGTCGCTGCGGGAAGTCGACGGGGCGCGGTGGTTGGGCGAGCCGCACGAGGGCGTACGCCAGGAGAGCGGCGAGGCCCACACCGAGGATCGCCCCGAAGACGATTTCGATCGATTGAATGACGATCATGGCCTCGTAGCCCTGGCGGGACACGGCGATGCGCACGACGGTCATGAAGATGCTCCGAAAGAACGTCAGCCCGAGGACCGAGATCGCCCACGCGAGGAGCGGCCCGTAAGCGTCGGGGCGGTGGCGGCGGACCACCGTGGCGACGACCACGAGCAACACGACGTTGCCTGCGAACGCGAGCAACCAAGAAAAGCCGGACGCGACGGACAGGAACGTAGTGGAGCCATTCATCTCCCACACCTACCGCGGGCCGGCGGCGTTCCTTCCCCCGTTCACGTGCACCCCACACGCTTCGCGGTCCGTCGTGGGCGCTGCTCGGCATTCGTCCACCACCGGAGGCCCTTCGAAAAGGCCGGGGCACGCACAGCCGAACCGACGTCAGAGACGACCACGCGCGCGCCGCGAAGGGGGCGCGACGGGCGCGGCGTCACTCCAGACGAGCTGCCGGGTTAGGCGCCGAAGGAACATGTGGGCGGGGTCGTGGTGGACGCGATCGTGCCACACCGCGGCGAGCTCGTACGAAGGGATGTCGATCGGCGGCCGTGCCTCGACGAGTGGCAGCAGACCGGCGTAGGCCCGCGCGACGGAGACTGGGCACGTAAGCAGCGCGTCCGAGCGGGCCACGATCACGGGGGCGGTCATGAAGTGGCGGACGACCGCAACCACGCGCCGTGTTTTCCCGAGCTTCGCGAGCGCGTCGTCGACGAAGCTTCCTGGGGCTCCCGTCGGTGCGACGAGCACGTGGGGGAAAGCGAGAAAGGTCTTCATCGTTAGCGGGCCATGGGCCGCGGGGTGGCCCTCGCGCATCAGCACGACGAAGCTGTCCTCGAAGAGGCGCATCGAGCGAAGCGACGCCGAGGTCTGGAAGCGCGGCACGAAAGCGAGGTCGGCTTTTCCGGCGCCGAGGCGGACGGGGAGGTCTGGGGTTGGGCGCTCCACTTCGAGGGTCATGTGAGGCGCTTGCTGCGCGAATGCGTTGAGAAGGACGGGCACGGCGGCCGCCTCGAACAGGTCTGCACCGACGAGCACGAACTTTCGGAACGAGGTCGTCGGATCGAACTCGACGAGGCGGGCCACGGACTCGGAGAGCGCCACGAGAGCTTCGCGGACTGGCCCGGCGAGAGCCTGACCGCGCTCCGTGAGCAGCATGAGCGGACGCGCGTCGACGAGGAGCGGATCGCCGAACGCTTCCCGGAGCCTCCGCAGCCGAGCGCTGGCGGCCGACTGCGAGATGCCGAGCTTCTTGGCCGCCCGCGTGACGTGACGCTCGGTGAGGAGAACGTCGAGATCGCGCAGGAGGTTCAGGTCTGCGGGCAGACTATGCATGGGGCCAATAGTTCGTATCACGCGGGCGCGTTTCCGTCGGCGCCGAGGCCAAACCAGAGTGGAGCGTATGAACCACGCCTCACCCCGCACGTGCCTCGCACGGCTCTCACGTTCCGGCGCGGCCCTGGTCGCCGCGTTTTTCGTCCTCGCGAGCTCCACGCTCGCCCACGCCGAAGAGGCGGGGCCTAGGGTCGAGCTGCGCGGCCAAGCAGGAGCTGGCGCTTTTGGCGGGCACGCGCTCGTCGGTGCACGGGTTGCGTGGCCCTCGCGCCTCGCGCTTTCGGCGAACGCGACCGGTGCCTACGGGACGTGGTTCGTCGGAGGCAAAGAGAGCGACCGCGCGACGACGACGGGAGGGCACCTCACCCTCGAGCTTCCCCTCGTGACCGACGGTCCGCGCCATTTCGCACTACGGACCTCGCTGGGCGCGCGCTCGACGCTCGCGTCCGGGCTCGCTTCCGACCCTCGCTCGTTCGTGGTGGCTACGGAGGTGGGGCTCCGCGGCACGGCGGAGGTGGGCGAGCGGGCGGAGCTGTACGTGGGCGTCGGCGTGCCGGTCGCTCTCGCGGTCCGCCCGAACGTCGAGCTCGAGCAGCTCGGCCAGTTCATCGAGCTCGGCACCGATGTGTGGCTCTCGCGTCGCGTCGCGCTCTCGGCCTCGGCGCGCGCGGGAGGGGACTACGGGTACGACGGGGATGGCCCGAAGACCATCGTCCAGGGAACGCTGGGGGTGCGCGTCTCGTTCGAGGATCGGGCCTCGCCACGCGCGGAGTCGCCAAGGTCCCAAAGCTCCGTGGGCGTGTTCGTCGCGAGCGAGTGGAGGGCGCTCGGCCTTGCGGAGCACCTGTCCCACGGCCCTGCGTTTTCGGCCGGCGTGTCGCTCTTTGGGCGTCACCTTAAGCTCGGTCTTGTCGCCGTCACGCGCCCGGGCGCTCTCAACGGAGAGACCTTCCCAACGTCGACCGTCAACGGTGCGAGCTACCGCGGACGGCAAAGGTTCGAGCTCCGGAGCGACGGTGGATTCATCGGCCTCCTCGTGGCGCCGACCTTCGAGCTCCCCTTCGCGCCGCGGGTCTCGGTCGAGCTGCCTTTCGCGGTTGGCCAGGGCGCCTATGGCTTCTACTTGCCGTCCAAGGATCGCGTCACCCCCGACGGCCGCCGCGTCTCCGAGTGGGAGAACGAGCTCTTTGGAGGCAAGGACTCGTCTCCCGCGATTGGAATAGAGGCGGGTCTAAAGGTCGGCGTCAGGCTCCCGTTCGCGGAGTGGATCGCACCGTATGGCGCGCTCCGTTACAGCTGGTCGCTCGGGTTCGACACCCTAGTCAAGTCCTCGTACGACGGCCCGAGCGCCGCCCTCGGCCTCGAGATGCAGCTCTAAATCAGCGGTCGTGATTCTCGAACAACTGCTCACGAGCACGAATGCACGAGCACTTTTCGACCGAACGCATGCCGACGGCTACTTTGCCGGAC
>JAYUKI010001351.1:0-2141 GCA_043764595.1 Myxococcales bacterium
GAAGCAATCGAGTCCACGCCATCTCGAATGGCAAGAAACGATTGGCCTTGTTTGAGGCGAGGGCCCACGCGCTCGGAGAGAATGCGCTTCGATTGGAGATCGGTAATCGCCCCGCCCACCCCCTTTCCGGTCTCGATTCGCGTGCGTCGCTCGGTCGGTGCGATGACGAGCAAGACGCCATCGTCTTTGCCACTGCGTCCGATCTTCCAGGTGTTGAACGTGGAGTAGGCCACGTCCTCGATGGTCTCTTTTCCGAGCGAAGGCACGGTGAAGACCACGATTTCGTTTCCGTGCGCCGAACGATGCGCGCGAACACGTGTTTCGAGATCCGTACGCTCGGCCGGAGTGAGCAGATTGGCCGTGTCGTTGATGGCTCCGGAAAGCGCTGGTGGCGTGTAGGCCAATGCCCACTTCGGGCTCATCACGAGAAAAGTGAGACTCAAAAGTACGACGATGCACTGCCGAACTGTGCTCATGACATCCTCTCCGTGGTCGCTCGGCACGGGCAAGCCAGTCGCCTCTGGCCTTTTTGCTTGTTCATGTCGCCCATGCCTCTGCCCGAAAGGCTAGACGAGCCTGTCGCCTGCGGCTCGTGGATGTTCGCCATCCATCGAACGTGCGAGAGCAACCTCTTTTCACGACCGCATCCGTCGGGCCCGCTGCCTATACGCGCGAGGGTATCGACTCCCCCGAACGCTACGCCTAGTCTCGTTGGGAGGGCATATGGCGTTCGCCGTCTACGGGCTTTCGATTCTGGGTGCGCTCGTGGCGGTGGCGGGCTTCTACGGAGTCGTCGGCGTGGCCTTCGCAGAAAGCACGAAGCGCGGTCTCATTTGCCTCTTCGTGCCTGGGGCGTTCCTTTTGTTCGCCTTTACACGCTGGACGCTGGCATGGCGTGGATTCTCGCTTTGGGCCGCTGGAACCAGCGCCATCGTGCTGTCCTCTCTCATCGAGCTCCCGGCCGACTCGGGCGACGCGACGGCGGCGAAGACCACGGAACAGTCCGACGCGGCCGCTCCGAGGTGCGCACGTGGACAACCTCCGGGCAGAGGTTTTGCGCGATTCTGCTGCGGAAAGCGTGGTTGGGAGGTCCAGTCGCAATCCGGCTGCAGGACCCTCTACGCGCCGTCCGAGCCTTGCACGAGCGAAAAGCTCGGGACCACCCAGCTCGAAGGGTGCGGCACGACGGGCAGGCCAGCGAGATGAGGCCGTTCTTCAGCGGCGCGTGTAGCGAAGCTGGGTTCCTCCAGTAATCAAACGAAGCGTGGTCTTGCAGCCTTCGGTGATCACGTCGTACGTGAACTCCACGGTCCCGCCATCGATTCCAGCATCGTCGCGGAACGCACAATCGGCATTCAAGGTCATCCTGTTGTTCGCAACCGTATAGGTACCGGACCGGTACGTGGTCACTCCTGCCGTGCCCTGGTTTGCGTCGAACTTGCGGATCTGCGTGTACTTCTGGCCGTCGATGACCAACGTCTCGCGCCAGTTGTAGGGCAATCCCGTCGTACGCTCGCCCGAGGTCACGTCGTACGCCCCGGGCGGAAGGACCGAGCCGGCGTCCGATGGAAAGGACGCGCCCGCGTCGGTCAGCACCGCCGCAGGAGAACCGAAAGGACGCGTTCCACAGAGGCCACCGCCGTCCATCTCCGGTTTCGGATAGGTGCATCCTGCATCGTTCAGAGGGTTCGGCGGGCCCGAGTCGTCGGATGGGGGAGTGGTCGTGGTCGGCGTGGTCGTCGTGGTCGTCGTCGGCGAGGTGCTCGTCGTGGTCGAGCTCGGCGCGGTCCCCGACGTGGGCTCCGAGGAGCACGCCACGTAGGCAAGGACGACCGTAGGAAGGACCAGTGCGGCGATTCCGACGCGGGCGAAGGACTTCATCATGGCCACTCTACGGGATAGCAGGGCGCAAAAAAAGCCGCATTTCCAACCCGAACGCCATCCTCGAGCACGTGCTCGACAAAGGACGGGCATCCAAAGACTTCCGCTCTGAAGGGCGCCAAGTCTTCGGGCCGGGTCGAGGCCGAGTCTGCGAGGTCGAGGACTCTCAGGCCCGGCATCTCGCAGGAGCTCGAGGGGCTGCGCCCCTCGAACTAGACCGACAACCGTTCGCGACGCTCTCCCGCCAAAGACTTCCGCAG
>JAYUKI010001352.1:0-7132 GCA_043764595.1 Myxococcales bacterium
TCAAGGACGCGGCGAGGGTGCCGGCGAAAAGCTCCTCCGCGACGCCCGCGCACTCGAAGCGGCCGGTGCATTCGCTCTCGTGCTCGAGGCCATCCCGCCGGACCTCGCGGCACTCGTCACCGAAGAAGTGACGATTCCAACCATCGGCATCGGTGCGGGGGCAGCATGCGACGGCCAAGTGCTCGTGTGCACCGACCTGCTCGGCCTGGTGCGCGGTCACATGCCGAAATTCGCGAAGCAATTCGCAAAGTTGGGTGATGCAGCCGTGGAAGCGTTCGAGAGCTACATCCGTGAGGTGCAGGACGGATCCTTTCCCGCGGCCGAGCACACGTACAAGCCGAACGGCGCCCCGAAGCCGCGCGTGCACGAGGACGATTCTACGTCTCTCGACGCGCCGCTCGCGCTCGATCTCTGGCACTGACCGGCCATCAGGCCATGGGGCGGCAGCTCCGTTCCGGTCAGGGAGCGCTTCGTTACGAAAACGTCGACGGGTCCTTTGGCTGCGCGCTCTTCGGACCGAGCGGGTACCAGGACCTCGTCGACGTGCGGGTTGCACGCTCGGTCCATGCCTTCGCGGGCTCGCATTCCGTTGTTTTCGGTGCGAGCCGCGAAGGCATGGTGCGAAGCAGCGTGGTCAGTCGTGGATGCCGCCGGGCTGCTTGGTGCGGCCTTGGGCGACGCGGTCGTTCCAGGTCTCTTCTTTGCCGTCGCCGTTCGGGACCTCGACCATCTCGATGCAGTCCGGAACGGGGCACACGAGCTGACAGAGGTTGCAGCCGACGCATTCCGGCTCGTCAATCCAGGGAACCCGGCTGCCTGCGAGCACGCCTTTCGTGTAGCTCTGGGGCCGGATGGCCTTGCCGTGGGCGTGCGCGTGCGGTGGCCGCGCTCGCTCGGCGTCGTCGCCGGGGAAGATGCACTGGTGCGCGCCGTCGTGGCAGGCCGTCATGCAGAGCTGGCACCCGATGCACTTGTCCGCGTTGATCTTGGCGATGAGCTTGTAGTTGAGATCGAGCTCACCCCACTCTCGGTAGCCGGGGACGGCGCGGCCGCGGAGCTCGTTCACGCTCTTCATGCCGTGCTCGTCGAGGTAGTTCGAGAGGCCCTCGATCATGTCTTCGACGATGCGGTAGCCGTAATGCATCACCGCCGTGCACACCTGCACGCTGGTGGAGCCGAGGGCGATGAACTCGGCGGCGTCGCGCCAATTGGAGATGCCTCCGATGCCCGAAATCGGAATCTTTACGCCAGGATCACGGGCGAGCGCGGCCACCATGTGGAGCGCGATGGGCTTCACGGCCGGGCCACAATAACCGCCGTTCGACGAGCCCTTTCCGACGCGCGGAATCGGCACCATCCGGTCGAGGTCGACCGCGACGATGCTCTTGATCGTGTTGATGAGAGAGAGCCCATCGGCGCCGCCGGCGACTCCGGCGAGACCCGGCTCCAAGATGTCCCCGGTGTTCGGCGTGAGCTTCACGAGGACGGGGGTCTTCGCGAACTCTTTCGTCCAGCGGGTGATCTCTTCGAGGAGCTTCGGCTCTTGTCCGACCGAGGACCCCATTCCACGCTCGCACATGCCGTGGGGACAGCCGAAATTGAGCTCGAGGCCGTCGACACCGGCGTCCTCGCACTTCTGGATGAGGACGCGCCAGTCTTCTTTCGTCTCGGTCATCAGCGAGGCGATGATGACATGCTTGGGGTAGCGCTTCTTTACCTCGCGAATCTCGCGCAGGTTCACCTCGAGCGGGCGGTCGGTGATGAGCTCGATGTTGTTGAACCCCATCATCTTGCGCCCGTCGTAGTCGACCGCGCCGAAGCGGCTCGACACGTTCACGATGGGGTCGCCCAGCGTCTTCCACACCGCGCCGCCCCAGCCGGCGTCGAAGGCACGCATGACTTGCTCGCCCGTGTTTGCCGGCGGAGCCGATGCGAGCCAAAACGGGTTCGGGGACTTGATACCTGCAAAATCGATCGACAAATCGGCCATGGATCAGGCCCCCTTCGCGAGACGCGCGAGAAAATCGCGTGCTGCATTTCGGCCGTCGGCGACGGCGTTCACGACTTCTTTTCCACCGTTGATGCAGTCCCCACCGGCGTACACCTTCGGGTGCCCGGTGGCTCCGTTTTCACGGTCCGCCTTCACGCATCCCTTCGCGTCGAGCTCGACCCCCACGAACTGCGTGGCCAAGCTTCGGAGCTTCGACTGACCGATCGCGAGCGCCACGAGATCGCAGGGAAGATCGTGCTCGGTTCCGGGGACGGCCTTGCCGTTTTCGGCCTTCGACACACGAAGCGCGACGAGCTTTCCGCTCGGGTCACGAACGAACGAGTGCGGCACCGCGTTCTCGACGAAACGAACTCCCTCGATGCGCGCGCCCTCGAGCTCGTGGGCGTAGCCGCTCATCTCCTTTTGGCTGCGCCTGTAGACCATCGCGACGTCCGCGGCTCCGAGCCCTGCGCACTCGCGTGCGACGTCGATCGCCGTGTTGCCGCCGCCGACCACGAGGACACGGCCAAGGGACTTTGCGTCTTCGACCGTGAGCGAGAGCTTCATCTTCTCGATCCACGCCGTGGCGCCGATGACTCCAGGGCCATCCTCGCCGGGAATTCCGAGCTTGGTGTCCTCCCCGAGGCCGACGCCGAGGAACACGGCATCGTAGTCCCGAAGGAGGTCTTCAGCCTTGATATCCTTGCCAATTTCGACGCCCGTTTTGACTTGCACGCCGAACGACTGGACCCAGGCGACTTCGTGGAGCGCGTCTTCGGCTTGGAGCTTGTAGGGCGCAATGCCGGTGGTGTTGAGGCCGCCCGCGACGTCTCGCTTCTCGAAGACGACCGCATCCACGCCTTCGAGCGCGAGGTATCCGGCAAACGCGAGAGAAGCTGGGCCTGCGCCGATGCACGCGACCTTCTTTCCGATCTTCGCTTTCGGCGTGCGGAGGGGTGGCGCGTTCGCATGGGGATGGTCCACCGTGGTCTCGGTCGCGTACCGCTGGAGGCGTCCGATGTTGATCGGGTCCCGTCCCCAGCCCGTGTACACGCAGTCGCCGACACACAAAACCTCGACGGGGCAAACGCGAGCGCACGAGTAGCCGAGCAGGTTCTGATCGAAGATCGTGCTGGCGGCACCCCGCACATTTCCCGACGCGATCTTCTTGATGAAGGTCGGTATGTCGATCTCGGTGGGGCACGCTTTGATGCAGGGGGCATCCGCGCAATACAGGCACCGTTCGGCTTCGGCACGGGCCTCAGCGGACGAATAGAGAGGCTTTTTGTCGTGGAGCGCCGTCTCGAGGCGATCCTTCTTCAACAGGGACGTCATGAAGGTCCTTTCCGCAGTCTCGGAATCGAAAGTTGGTTTTTTTTGCCTCAGGACACGGCGGCAAGCGACTCGTCGAGAATGCGAAGCGCTTCTTCGACGTCCGGTTTCGTCACGTTCAGGGCAGGAGCAATGCGCGTGACGTTGCCGTGCAGGCCGCCGCGACCGATGAGCAGCTTGCGCCGCTTCGTTTCTTCGAAGAGGCGCGTCACGAAGCTCGCGTTGGGCGTGCGATTCTTCTGTGTTTCGTCCTCGACGAACTCGAGCGCTTGCATGAGGCCCTTGCCGCGCACGTCGCCGATGGTCTTCGGGTACTTCGCCTTGAGGGCCTCGAGGCCCTCGCGCAGGACCTTTCCCATGCGCGCGGCATTTTCGACGAGACCCTCTTCTTCGATGGTGTCGATTACGGCGCTCGCCGCAGCGGTCGACAAGGGATTTCCGCCGTAAGTGGAGATGTTGCCGACCTTCCAGGCATCCGCGACCGGAACCGTGGCGAGCGTCGCGCCGAGCGGAAGGCCGTTTGCGATGCCCTTGGCCATCGTCATGATGTCCGGCTCGACGCCGTGATGCTGGATGCCCCACATGTGCGTGCCCGTCCGTCCGAAGCCGGTCTGCACCTCGTCGGCGATGAAGAGGCCTCCGTACTTGCGGATGATGTCGACGGCGACCTTGAAATAGCCCTCGGGCGCATCGATGAATCCGCCAACGCCCTGGATTGGCTCGGCCAAGAAACCAGCGATGTGTCCGGTGGTCGTGGTCTGGATCAGGTCCTCGATGTCCCGCGCGCATTTGACGTCGCAGCTCGGGTAGGTGAGCCCGAACGGGCATCGGTAGCAGTAGGGGGAGTGGGCGTGCTTGATGGCCGCGATCTGGCTTGGAAGCTGCCGGTATTTGCCGTTTGCCGTGAGGGACTGCGCGAGGAGCGAACGCCCCGAGTAGCCATGGCGAAGGGCAATGAGCTCCTGGTTTCCCGTAGCCATTTGCGCGAGAGCGACCGCGGTTTCGTCGGCCTCGGTTCCACTCGCGCTGAAGAACGCTTTGCCGATTTTTCCGGGCGCGAGCTTCACGAGCCTCTCGGCGAGCTCCACGATTCCGAGGGTGGGATAGAGCGTCGAGACGTGTCCAAGACGGTCGATCTGGGCCTTGAGGGCGGCGTTCACCTTCGGGTGGGCCTGGCCCAGGCTCACGGTGAGAATGCCACCGAAGAAGTCGAGGTACTCGGTGCCGTCCAGGTCCTTGACGCGAAGGCCCTTTCCCGACTCGAGAACCACCGATTCCTCGTAGTAGTTCGCGACGCTCGGGAAGAGGTAGTCCTTGTGCGCTTGCCTGACTTCGGCGGATGTCTTCTTCTTCGTCACGGTGTCCCTCGCGAGCTTTGGAAACAACGAACGAATCACGGTCGTCCGTGATCCGTAAATTCATTTTGGATTGACGCGGTGCTCGACGGTCAACTTTCCCACGAGCCCCCGCAGGGAACGGAATCGTGCGTCATGACGAGGGCTTGGCGACCGCCTCCCGAGCCTCCCGGATCTCGGCGGCGAGAGTCTCCAGCTCGTGGGTCGGGCCAGGACCTATCTCGATGTCCCCTCGCGCCGACCTCACCTCGAGGTACTCGCCGTGCACGACGGTCGCATCGATCTCGGCATAGGCCCGGACGGCGCCTCCAAAGGTTACGCCGTGGGCATCGACCACCGCGTCGAGCGGAAGCGTCGAGGTGATGCCCCAAAGCACGGCGCCTACCACCACGACGAGCAACACCATGGGCCACGTGAAAGGGGAGCGCGTCGACCCGCCGGTGTTTTCCCACGCCGCCGAGACCCCGAGGAGAACGGTGGCAAGGACGGGCAAGGCCATCGCCAGTGCAGGAAACAGGACACCTCGACCGAACGCGTGAACCCGTCGCTCGAGCCCCGCCGCGTGTACCGTCGCCGCGGACACGGGCCCGTGCCGCAAGGACGCCCGAAGGATGAACACGAACCCGAGCGCGAGGCCGAGGACGATGGCGAGGCCGAGACCGAAGGCCGATGATGTGCTCATGGCCGCGTCGTAGGCGCCATGCAAGAGCGCCGCACCCAGAAACCAGGGCCAAATTCGTTGTTTCGGGCGAACCAAGCGCTCGCCCAGTGCGTGTCCCCAGAGGCCGGAAAGGAAAACGTGGATGGGAAGAGCCGTGAACGCACGACCCACGACGAGCGTCGCGGCAAGCCGCCCATTTCCGAAGTAGCCTACGTTCTCGGCAGCGGCGAAACCAAGTCCCGAGACCACGGCGTAGACGACTCCATCCACGGGCTCGTCGAATTCGCGTCGGCGAGTGGCGTAGATCGTCGCGAGGAGCTTTGCTCCCTCCTCGGGAACCCCCACGAGCAACGCGAACGCGAGGGTCGACAGCGGGAGCGCCTTCGCTTGCCCGCCGAACGTCAGAAGCTGTGGCGTCGTCCACGCCGAGGCGCGGACGAAGAACCATTCCACGAGTCCCGCGAGGACGGCCGAGCCGGCACCGAGCACGAACGTTACCGCGACGAGCCCGAGAGGCTCCGGGTGCGCGCGGTCGAACCGGCGGACGAAGCCGACATAGACGATGGACAGAAGGACGGGCAAAACGAGGGTGAACGCCGCGAGCCCGAGGTCGCGGGGCGCACTCTCGAGGGTTGGCGTACCGAGCACGGGCACCTCCGGGGAAGCGAGCAAATCGCTCGCCGCGCGCGCCCGTTCGTACGCTTCTAGCCCGCTGCCGAAGTGGAGCTCGACGGGTTTTCCGGAAGGTCGACCAATGTAGAATGCACGTGTTCCGGAGCCGACCACGAGCGTCTCTTCGCTCGCCAGAAGCCTCGCGGCCGCCGTGCCGGCCTTCGCGGAGACCAGGAGTGCTGATCCCGAGCGTGACACGACGAGCTCGGTGGCGAGGGCAACCCCGCGTGGCTCGGCGCGCACGGCGATTGGAACGAGCCGTTCTTCGCTCTCGCGAAAGAAAAGGCGCTGTTCGCCCAACGGAACGCTCGTGCCGTCGTCCGAGGCTCGTGCCACCGGCGAGCCTTCGCAGTGCGGCGCGCACCTTGGGGCAAGCTCATGAAGGGCGAGACCGGAGGGGAGGGCGAGCACGGCTACGGCGGCTTCGAGCCGGTCTTTCGTGGCTCGGAGGACTAGGGTATCGCCCTCGCGGGTCACCTCCGCCGGCAACCTCGCGAGACCGAGGCGGGTCCTCACACGAAGGACGACGTCCGCAGAAGCCCCCTTCGTGAGCGAGTACCGTGCCGTGCCGTCCGACAGACCGGGCAAGCTGCAGCCGGGGATAGCGAAGAGCGCGAGGAAGGACAGAACGAGCTGCAGCAGGCCGAGCGCGGCGGTGCTCGAAGGCGCCTCGCGTGCCATCGCGCTTGGAGCGGCGGAGCGAAGGCCCGCCGCGCCTTCGGAGTTTGTCGACATGGCCACGGAAGGCGGGAGAGAATACGGCAGGTTCGGGTCGATGAGTAGCAGCACGGGAGTCTCACGGTTAGCGTCCCTCGTCGGGCAAGAGATCGAT
Organism: Myxococcales bacterium; assembly: GCA_043764595.1. Taxonomy (GTDB): domain Bacteria; phylum Myxococcota_A; class Polyangia; order Polyangiales; family Polyangiaceae; genus JAAFHV01. Next base: position 6,843 of record JAYUKI010001352.1, read on the forward strand.
GGCCGATACAGGGTCGATTCGGTCTTGGCACGTGGGGGGATGGGCGTCGTGCTGCGCGGTACCCACCTCGTTCTCGGCCAACCGGTTGCGATCAAGGTGATGCTCGACGCCACCATGCGGGACGCCAACCTGCGAGAGCGGTTCTTGCGGGAGGCTCGGATCCTGGCGCAGGTGCGCTCGCCCGCGATTGCCAGCATCTTCGACGCCGGGCTCCTCTCCGACGGCACGCCCTACCTGGTGATGGAGCTCCTCGAAGGGGAGGATCTCGAGTCGATTTTGGCGCGTGGCAC
>JAYUKI010001353.1:0-7122 GCA_043764595.1 Myxococcales bacterium
TCGCCACCGCGGCGGGCGCGCGGTGCGACATCGCAGCGTGCGTCGCGGCGACGAGCTCGTGCATGCGCGACGCCGGGACGACGAGGAGCTGTGTGCGCACGCGAGCGGCGCCGCGGGCGGCGCCGAAGTGGATGAACAGGCGCCCGTAGCTGTCGGTCGTCGGCTCCCGCTCCACGATACGCCGCGTGCCGACCCGCAGGCCACTCGCCGCGTCGAAGTACGGGCGCAGCGCGTCGTCCTCGGCCTGCGCCGTCGCCCAGCTGCGGCGCTCAGCGTCGGCCTCGGCGGCCAGCGTGGCGTCGCCGTCGATCGTCGCCGCCATGTGCGCCGTAGCCTCACGGCGCGCCGCGTCCGCCGCCTCCGCGTCGGCCGGTGTCGTTGACGGCGGCTCCGGCGCCGCGGTCGCGGTGTGCGGTGCCTTGGGCTCGTAGGGCTCGGGCTCGGGCTCGGGCTCGGGCTCCTGGCCCACGTTGGGCAGCTTCGCGGGCTGCGGCACGGCCATGACGAAGTGCTCGATGCCTTCGAGCGGCGGTGCAGGCTCGGAGAGCGAAAACCCTTCTGTAAGCGGCTCTGGCGGGACGGACTGAACCCGCGGCGTGACGGGTGCTTCCTCCGCGGGGGGCTCGGACGTGGGCTCTTCCCGTGGAAGAATGTCCGAGAGCTCGCGAGCGGCCATCGTGGAGGGAGCACGGTCGCCAATCGTGGGCGGTGGCTCCGAGGGCTCACGGCCTGCGCTCTGGACGGGAGGGGCCTCGGCTGGAGCTTCCACGGGCTCTACGGGCTCGACGTGCGGCTCGACGGGCGGCTCGGCTTCGATCCGTGCAGGCTCGACGGGTGGAGCGGCCCGTGCGGGCTCGACGGGTGGGGCGTCTACAGGCTCGGCGGGCTCGACCACGAACGGTGCGGTGGGGGCCATGCCGAACGCGCGGCCCAACGCCGAAGCGTCGGGCCGAACCGAAGGCGTGCGGGGTGCAAAGCTTGGGAGTTTCTCGACCTTTTCGCCCTGTTTTTTGCGGACGATGAGGCGCTCGAAGGCCGCTCCCGCGAGCGCGGCAAACGAGGTCACGTCCTTCACGCCCGCTGCGTCCACGTTCGTTTCGCCGTCGTCGCCGAGCAATACGGCCACCACACGCCGACGCACCACGATTGGAAGAAGCCCGACGGCCGACGTGCGGGGACGCTCGAGGTCCCGGAAAAGAACCCGATCGATGCCGAACGGATCCGGCTTCACGAAAATCGGAACGAGGGCTTTTCGCGCTGCCAAGAGCACCGAGGGGGTGTCGAGCGGGACCGAAATGCCCGCGACCTTGTCGCGCAGTGCTCCATGGCCTGCGGCGTCGCGCCCTTCGGCGTTGTCGGCGTGCACGATGAAGAACGCGCAGTAGTCGAAGAACTGGCGCGAGAACTCGAAGAAGAGGTCGAGGACCTGGTCGCGCTCGCTGGCGTCGTCCATTTCCTTTTTCGCCACCTCGAACGTGAGCGGGCCGCGCCGACGTTTTCCCGGTCTTTTGTGGGCGCGCGCGTCGCTCGACACGAGCGTCTCGGGGATTTCCGGCGAAGGCAGCTCGGCGAGCTGCACCACCGGAATCGGGCGTTCGGGAGCCTGCGGGGGCAAGGGGGGCTCGGACTGACGCGTCGGGGGCCCGCGCTCGGCTTCGGCTTCTGGGGGCAGCGCTTCCACGATCGGCGCTGAGGGCCCGCGCTCGGCTTCGGCTTCTGGGAGCAGCGCTTCCACGATCGGCGCTGCGGGCCCGCGCTCGGACCAAACGGGTGCTGCGGCCTCGGGCGGGACCGGTGCAATCGGAGCCGGCTCGGGCGGAAGAGCCGCGAGGCGTTCGGAAGGTTCTACGAGCTCGGCCTCGAGCTGGGCACGGGCGCGCGCGACCGCGGGCTCGACCACTGTCAGTGGCGGAATGGAGGAGGCCAGTTTCGCCACAATGGGAGACGATTCGGTCGGCAGGACGGGGGCCGACGCGCTAGTGGCCGGGGACGACGTCCCGACAGGCGGCGCCGCAAGGCGCGCGAGCAGCCGGGCATGACGGCGCAAAAGGGTCGTGCCGTAGTCGCGCGCGATGGCCTGATAAATTCGGAAAATGGGGGCGATTTTGACGACGATGGCGCGCGACGTCGAAAAACCGAGCTCTTGCTCGACTTCGGGGCTGAGCGGGCCGGAGCTGGCGATCACCAGGGCTCCGCCATCGAGAGCAAGTGGCCAAATCCCCTGCTCCATGGCCTGGTCTTTGGTGACCAGCGCTCGCGCTTCGGGGAGCACGGGAGGTAGCTCGCCCCAAGGTGCGGGCAAGAGCCCGTACGATTCGGCGAGGAGGCCCGTGAGCCGGCTTTCGTCGAGGTGCGCAACCTCGAGGAGGTTCGTCGCGAGATCGCCGCCGTAGAGCACCTGGCGCGCAAGGGCTTCTTCGACGTCGCGAATGGTAGCAAGCTCGCGCTGGACGAGGAGAGAGCTCAGGGACATGGGCTGCAAAGACGCGAGACGGCGAGGCGGAGGGGAAAGCGGAGGTTGAGTACGCGGCCGACCGCGACTTTCACAAGAGGCTCACTCGATGCACTCGGGTGGACAGGGCAAAATCCCCGTGTCTGGAGCATCGCTTCTTGGCGAGGTGATTGTCAATTCATCGGCGAACGCCGTCCAAATGCGCGCACAAATGCCCACGGAGCGCCCCAACCAACCCCTCGGCGGTGTGCGTGACGGCGGTCACTCCGACAGCAACGCCGAGGCTTTCGGCCGTTTTGGTCGCGACTGGCCCGATGCTGGCGACGAGGGCTCGGGCCAGGCAAGCGTTGGCTTCCGGGCCGAGCATCTCGACGAGGCGCATCGCGGTGCTGGAGGAGGTCAGCGTTACGACGTCGATTTCGCCGCCGAGGAGCTTGTCCACGAGGGCTTTTCGAGAGCCTTCGCTCGATTCCGCCGAGCGGGTGACGTACGCGGTCACCACGTCGACCTCGAAACCTGCGGACGCGAGCGCGTTCGGTAGGACGTCACGAGCGACTTTCGCGCGAGGCAAGAGCACACGTGAGCCACGCTCGCTTCCGGGCCCGGACACAGGGCCAAGGACGGCCAGCGCGTCCTCCGCGAGCCCTTCCCCCAGATGTTCTTTTGCGACAAAATCCGCTTTAATTCCGACACGTTCGAGTGACGCTGCAGTGGCCGGCCCGACGGCACCCACGAGGGCTTTTCCGAACGCGCGAACGTCTCGCCCCGAGTCGCGCAGGGCGCCGACGAACGCCGTGACTCCGTTCTGGCTCGTGAAGAGAACGGCGCGGTACGTCCCGCTCGCGAGGTCGTCGCAGGCTTTTCGGAGGCGCACGGGATCGTCCGACGTGTCGAAGTCGAGCACTGGGAAAAAGACGGGCTCAGCGCCTTCGTCGCGAAGCAGGCCGGCGAGCGCATCGGCTTGCGCACGGGCACGGGTGACGAGCACCCGTTTGTCGGCGAGCGGGAGCCTCTTGCGAAACGAGGCTGCGTGGCGAGCCCCCGGTCCGACGACGAGCCGTGCTTTGGTGCGCGGGCGCGCGGCGAACTCGCGCGCGAGAGCGTCGAGCGTGCCCGTCCAGGGGCGCTCGGCTTTGGGACCCGCCGTGAGGCAGAGGGCATGGGTGTGGCCGGGACGGCCGTGAAACGTGAGGGTACGCGCCACTTCGGCGACGTCCGCGAAGGCCAAATCGAGCACGAGGGTGTCGGTCGCGTTGGCCACCTTTTCCCACTCGAAAGTGCCGAGGTGATCGGGCCCGACCTCGGCCACGGCGTAGCTCGGTGTGGGGTCCGAGGGCCGTAGGAACGGAATGCCGTAGCGCGATGACACGTCCAGGTCTGCGACCAAACCGGGCACGACCGTGACGTCCACTCCGAGACCGGAGAGCGCCTCGAGCACCCGTGCGGCGCGCGAGGAGACCATGGGATCCCCGTCGTATGCGCGGCACACGCGCTCGCCGTTGGCGCGCGCGGAAGCGATGGCGCGCGCTTCGTCGATCGGGTTTTCGGGAGGAGCTTCGAGGCGCGACGAGGGCGCGAGCTCTTGGAGCCGCGGCCAAAGCTCGAGCGCGCCGAGCACCAGTGTGGCGCTCGCGAGATGCCTTGCCGCGCGCACGGTCACGAGGTCCGCTTCGCCAGGCCCAAGACCGACGAAGCGAACGGGTTGAGGGCTCACGGGACGTTCGGAGCGCAGGTGGAGACGCCTGCGCCAACGACGAGCGTTCCGAGGTTGGCCACCACGGTGGTCGAGTTGTCGCTTGGACGGAAACGGGTGACCCGCGAGGCCTGCACGCCGTCCGGATCGGTGAAGAGGTAGAAGTCGCCGCCCCACGCCGCAAAGGCCCACCCGCTGCCCTGATCGACGGTACGAAGCTGCGTCTCGCCGACGAGCCGAGCGGTTCGTTTGTCGATTTCCCCGATGAACGAGCCCGTGCTGCCGCCCTTCGTATAGAACCCGTAGAGGCGCCCATCGCCGGTCCCAGTGAGCTCGGCGCGATCGATCGTGGGGTTGAAGTTGGCGATGGGAGTGAGCGCGTAGTTGGCTTGCGGATCGATGGATCCGAGGCCGCGCGTGACGCCGGTTTGGTTGTCCGCGGCGACGAACAACGACTCGTCCGGGCCAAGGTCGCGGGTGGCGTAGCCCATTCCGAACGTGTTGAAGCCTTGCTGGTTCGGACGGAAGGTCGTCTGGGTGCACGCCGCGGTGAGCGTGCTCACGCGGTAGAGATTTCCGTCGTTGAAAAGGATCTGCGCGACGCCATTGCGATCGACGGCCATCGAGAAAGGCGTGGTGCCCGCCGGAGACGGACACGCGATGCGGCCAATGAGACGGAAGCTTGCGTCCGGCGGAAAGAACGAAAAAAGCTCGTTGTCGGTGGTGATGACGTAGACGAGCGTGGACGCGGAGTCCGGGCAGTCGTTCCGGATGACGTCGGGGATGATTCTTGCGTCGATCGGCGGGATGGCGTCCGGCAGGATGGCGCGATCGATCGTGGCGTCGGCGATGGCTCCGTCCGGGTTTGGATTGGTCGTGGAGCCCCCTTCGCCGAATTCGTCGGCGAAGAGCCCAGTGCGGCTTCCGCAGGCCGCCGCGAACGAGGTCGCCGCGAGCGTGAGCGCCAATGCAGCGCCGAATCGAACCATCCTCGAGCCGTTTCGCATGGCGACACTCTTCGCGTGAAGTCCGCCCAGGGCAAGGGGAAAACGGTGCCCGCGCCCCCCGTGGAGACGAGGTGCGATACGCAGGGCGATGGGACTTTTTGGATCCTCAGAAGCTAGGTGCGCAGGTGGAGACGCCCGCACCCACGATGCGGCCGCCGAAGGTCGCAGACGTCGTTGTCGTACCGTCCGAGAGGCGGAAGCGCGAAACGGCCGTCGTGGTGTCGCCCTGGGTGGAGTTGAACATCCAGAAGTCGCCGCCGTAAAACGCGAACGCGAAGGCGTCGTCCGAGGTGCCCACGGGGACGTCGACGCGGGCGCGCACGGCGGCGGTGCGAATGTCGACTTCGGCGATCGAGCCGAGTGGTCTCGCCGTGGTTCCTTGCGGCCAATACGCGAAGAGCCGACCGTCCGCCGTGCCGGTGAACTCGGCGCGCGGAAGGCTTGGAGCAAACGCGCCAACGAACGACAGCAAGAACGAGCTCGTGTCGATGTGGGCGAGGCCTCGCGAAGGTTGCGGAATGCCGATGCCCCCGCCGCCGTTGTCGGCGACGAAGAGGCGCTCGTTCGTGATGGACGTCGAGTCCGCAGCGAAGCCCATTCCGAACGTTTGGAAGCCGGACTGGCCCGAGCGGTAGGTGGTGGCGACGCACGCCGCCGTGAGGGTGCTCACGCGGTAGAGCGCGCCGTCGGTGTAGAGGACATAGGCCACGCCGCGGCGATCGACGGCCATCGAGAAAGGGCTCGTTCCGGCGGGAGCGGGGCACGTCAGGTTGCCGATCAACCGGAACCCGAGATCGGGCGGAAAGAACGCGTGGAGCTCGTTCTCGGAAGTGACCACGTAGACGAGCGTGCTTTCGGCGTCGGGGCAGTCGGTGCGGTTGACGTCGTTGAGCGGGCTCGCGTCGATGGGAGGCAGAGCGTCGAGATCGCCGGTCGGGGACGTGTCGGGGACGAAGGCGTCGCGCGGTCCGTCGGACTGCCCGTCACGAGGCACCGACGCGTCGGCCAAAGCGGCGCCGTCCTCCGGTCCGAAGAGGCCGGTCCGGCTCCCGCACGCGGCCGCGACGAGCAAGAACGCCAAGACCCCAATCCGCCGGTTCCGCATCTGCTCCTTTTGTCGGAGTTTTCACGTCCGCACAAGCTCTCGGGAAAAATCGGTCCGACGCTGCCTAGCGCCTGCTCACGAATCGCCCCGAATCCACGACTGAATTCGCCTCGATCGCCCGGCGGATCTCCGGCGGCCGAGCAAAATCCAGGCTAATTCTCTGGCATGGGATTCCCGATTCAAAGGCCGCGTCGTCTTCGCCATACGCCCGAGCTTCGAGCGCTCGTCCGCGAGACCCACCTCTCGCCTGGTGACCTCATCTATCCGATGTTCTTCCATGCTGGGCTCACCGAGCCGCGCCCCATCGCGAGCATGCCTGGCGTGTCCCAGCACCCGGTGAGCCACGCCAAAGCGTGGGCCAAGGACCTCAAGGCGCGGGGCATTCCCGGCGTCATCCTGTTCGGTTTGCCGGAGCACAAGGACCCGTGCGGAAAGGTGGGACTCGATCCCGACGGTCCGGTGCCTCGCGTCGTGCGCGAAATGAAGGACGCTTGCCCGGAGCTTCTCGTCATGACCGACGTGTGCGTCGACGAATACACGGACCACGGCCACTGCGGCGTCTTGCGGGACGGACCGCGCGGCAAAGAGGTCGACAACGACGCGACGATCGAAATCTTGGCCGAGATGTCGGTCGTGCACGCAAAGGCCGGTGCCGACGTGGTGGCCCCGAGCGACATGATGGACGGACGCGTCGGAAAGATTCGCGCGGCCCTCGACGGCGAAGGGCTCACCAGCGTGTCGGTTCTCTCGTATTCCGTGAAGTATGCAAGTGCTTTCTACGGGCCATTCCGTGACGCGGCCGACTGCGCTCCCAAGTTCGGCGATCGCGCCGGCTATCAGATGGACCCGGGCAATGCGCGCGAGG
>JAYUKI010001354.1:0-2135 GCA_043764595.1 Myxococcales bacterium
GTCGAGCGGTTCCAGGAGGTCTCGGCCTACCTCGCGGACTTTGCGGTCTGGGCGCGGGGAGAGTCGAACGCCATCCTCGCCGACCTCGTTCGGCACGGCTGACGCTTCGCCCTTGCCGGCTTTCGGGCCCTCTGTTAGCGCCTCGATGGGCGGAAGAGGCGGAAGAAGGAGTGCGGGTGGGACTCGGAGAACCTCACGTTTCGCGCGTATCGCGCTCGAAGGCACGATGATGGGACCGTATGGCTCGTACCTCGTCGAGACCGTGCTCATGCTCGTGGTCGTGTCGGCGCTCGCGTTCTTCGCGATGGTGCTCGCGAAACGGGTGGGGATCGGCCGTGCCCACGGGCCTATCGAGCTCGTCGGTCAGCTTCCCCTGGACGCGCGCCGCGGCCTCTACCTCGTCAAGGTCGGCTCGCGCGTGTTTCTCGTAGGGGTAGGTGAAGGTGGGTTTTCCAAGCTCGGGGAGGTGCCCGCAAGCGAAGTGCCCGTTGGTGAAAAGCCCGCGACAGGGTTCGCCGACATCTTCGCGCGGGCCTTGAACAAGAAGCCGGCCGCCACGGCCGCACCAAGCGACGCCGGGGAAACCGTCGCGGAAGCCAAAGTCGCTTCGCTTCCGCGCGACGACGACGAAAAGGAATCCCCATGACCCGCCGGAACGCCTCGGTGCTCGCTGCGTTCGTGCTTTGCATGCTGGCCTCGTCCGTTGCGTTTGCAGCGCCACCCCACGCGGGCGCTGCGGCTCCGGAGTCCGGCTCGCGCGGGATCTCGCTCTTGCTCTCGGTTGCGGTCGTGTCACTCGTGCCGTTTCTCTTCTTGAGCCTCACGGCCTTCGTCAAAATCTCGACCGTCCTGCAGATCACGAAGAGCGCCATCGGTGCCCAGTCGGTCCCTTCGAGCACGGTGGTGCTCGCACTTTCGGGAGCGCTCACGTTGCTGGCCATGGGGCCGACGGCGACGACCATCGTGGAGCGAGCAGCGCCGGTGCTCGCCGAGAAGGCCGACAGCCCGGACGTCGTGGTGAAGGTCATCGAGGCCGCAAAAGAGCCCATGCGCGCCTTCCTGAAGGCGAACGCGAGTGAGAAAGAAGCCGGGCGTTTTCTCGACGTGGCCCGTTCGTCGCGACCCGAAGCCGAGCGCGAGAAATTGAGCGCGGACGACTTTTCGGTCATCGCACCCGCGTTCGTCGTGACCGAGCTCACCGAAGCATTCGCCATCGGATTCTTGATATTTTTGCCGTTTTTGGTGATCGATCTCGTGGTCGCCAACGTCTTGGCCTCTCTCGGCCTCCAAACGTTGGCGGTGTCCCAGGTCAGCTTGCCCTTCAAGCTTCTTCTATTCGTAAGCGTCAACGGCTGGGGATTGCTCGCGCAAGCCCTCGTCATGGGCTATCGCCATTGAGCACGGTCCGAGGTTCTATCGGTCCGGGGGAAACAACGTGACCACACCATCGTTCGACCACGTCGTGTCGCTCTCGAAGCTCTCTTTGGACGACGCTTCGACCGCGCTCGCGCATCGCGAGACGTTCGTCGCACTGTTGTCGCGTCTCTCCGAAGTCGTAGGGCCGACGGACCGCGTCGATCGCTTGCTCTTCGTCCTTTCGCTCCTCGCCGAAGAAGACGCGCCCTGGCTCGTTCGAGGCTTGACGATTTCGTTCCAGCACGGCGGCGACGGCATGTCGCTCATGACCATCGTCACGCCCACGGCCCCCGACGTCTCCGGTGAAGGCGATCCGACGTTTTTCCTCTCGCTCCCGGTCGAAGAGTTCGGCATTGCCATCATGAGCAACCCCGATTCGGTCGGCTCGCTCACTCCGCGCTTCGATGGAGCGGATGTTTTTCTCGACCTCCCGCCACGCGCCATCCTGAAGCCCATCCTCGTCAACGCACCCACCGGGCCCACCACCCATCAGACGCGTCGCATCCCGTCCATCGTCGTGCCGGCGGCGGCACGCCCGACCCCGATGCCGGGGGGAAATACTGGGGAAAAATCGGGCTCTTCCTGATTTCCTTTGACACCTTCGCCCCCCTGCGTAGAGTGCGCCGCCATCCCGCTCGGGGCAATAGCTCAGCTGGGAGAGCGCCGCGTTCGCAATGCGGAGGTCAGGGGTTCGATCCCCCTTTGCTCCACCCGAGAAA
>JAYUKI010001355.1:0-7117 GCA_043764595.1 Myxococcales bacterium
GAAAAGCTTCTTTACCTTGCCGGGCTCGCCCGCACCGATGACCCAGTAACACTTGCCCGCTTCCATCGCGGTGTAAAACTCGCTCGTCTCGCCGGTGCCGTCGACGAAGTCGCCCGAGCGCTTGGCTCCGACGGCCGACTGCGCGGCCTTCTTCTCGATGATGGCGGCGAGGTCGACGGTGGGCTTCTTTTCGGGCTCTTTGGCGACGGGCTCGGGCTTCTTCTCGGCGCCCTTCGTCTTGTAGACCACGACCGCGTAGTGGCCTGCGCCCTCGGCGACTTTGCCCTGGAGTCGGTAAATGCCCGACTGCTCGGCGCAATGGGTAAACACACCCTGCGGGGGCTTGCCTCGTGCGCTGTCGAGACGCTTGTCCTTCGGGTCCCAGATGTACATCGAGAAGCGCTCGACGCCGGCGTCTCCCGCGTACCCGAACCAGTAGCACTGGCCCTCTTGGAGCTCGATGCGCCAATCGGTGAAGGCGTCCTCCTTGTGGGCGACTCCTCGAAGGGTATCGCCGACGCGCTCGCCGCCCTTTGCGCTGGCCTTCGCCTCGGTCTCGGCACGGGCCTCGAGATCGCGCGGGGGCTCCGGCGAGACGGGAATGCGCTCGCCCCCGCAGCCCATGGAGAGAAGTGGAAAGGCGCAGAGGGCCAGGGAGAGTGCGTGCGTGAGGCCGAAGGTCGTTCGCATGCGAATCGCATACGCGATGGTCCCTTCGGATGCAATTGGGACTCTCGTGGAGACGTCAGCGTGGCGTTTGGCGCGGTCTCGAGCCTCGCGAGCGGCGACGCTTTTCCCGGGCCAATCCCGCGAGAGTGCGCAAGACCGGAACGGCCACTGCGGGACCCCCGCCTCTTTCCTTGGTGGCGTGTTGGATCGCGTTCAACGCTGCCGGTGACAACACCCGGTGGCGGCGAAGGCCCGTATCGCCGGGGGCCGTCACGCGTCGAAACGCGAGCAACGCGCGGACCACGAGCGTCCAATGGACGCGCGGAATGGCGAGACCGCGCCGTGCCGTCTCGAGCTCGAGCTCGTCTATCATGTGGCGCGCGAGCCTTTGGACACCCCACACCCGGAGGAGATCGTGGTGGCTTCTCTGCCCGTCGTCGAGGGCGTCGCCGGCGCGGACCGAGTCGCCATCGCGGACACGTAGCGAGGACCTCGGGCGCCGCCGAACCAAGAGAACCGTATCGGACTTCGTACGGAGCACGAACCGATCCTTGTCGACTCTCTCTACCGTCGCATCGCACGGGGCGATCGTGGCTTTGCCACGGAAACAAATGCGCGCGTCGAGGAAGTCACGAAGCGCTTCGATTCCACCGATGGCGACGTCGTCGGTCCAGGTCGAGAAGCTGGCCAAGAGGTCTCCGCGACGAACCGTGGTCCCTTGCGCGACGCGTGGGCGTGCGTTGCGAGGAACGAAAGTGCGCTTCACGGTCTCGCCCGTCGGACCGATGAGATCGATGCACACGTCGCCTTCCCCGGCGCCGAAGGCGTCTCTCGTGAGCCCGGTGACCTCGTCGAGCGTGGCGTGAATCGACTCGCCGAAGCGCACCTCGGCGGTGGTCGTGGGGGGAAGATCGGCGCGCACGGACGCCTCCCATGCATCGCGAAAGGTCATGGGCTCGCTTACGGGGTGCGTTCCGCCGTCGGCCACCAAGAGATAATCCCCGGACCGGGTTTCGATTCTGACGAGCACGGACGCTCCCTGCCGGAGCTCGATTCGGCCGAGCCCAGTGCATTCGCCCAAAGCGTCGTCTCGTTCCGGACAGGGCATGAACGTCACTCCGACGAAGTGCACGGTCCCGGTCGGTCCTCGGTGGGAGGTCGTCAACAAATGTGGAATTCGCGCAGTCCGAAATTGCGCGCCTCCTGGCCAATGGTGACGGCCGCGCGAGCGCCCATGGGATCTTCGTGGGCGGGCCACGTGGAGTCGGTGGGATCGAGCCCGAAACACATGGCACAAACCACGGGAAATTCGAGGCAGTCGAGAGGATCGCGCACGAGGACCGAGGGGACTCCCGCGTCTTCGATGCGTTGGGCGAGGGCTCGCGTGATGGGGATCTTCGCCAATGCGAGTGTCTCGCCGGTTGGGGAAAGGACCTCTTCGGCTGTGATTCGCCCTTCGAGCCGACTTTGGAACGTTGCGAAAGTGCCAATGTCCGATCGATGCATCCGATAGCCCTCGCCCGTGCCGCAGTCGCGCGAGCCGATGACCGTCTCGGAGAGCACCGCGTGGAGGTCACAAAGGAGCGTGTCGGCGATTTGGTTGCGCTCGTCCTGGTTGAGACGCTTGCCTCGCTCGGAGCGGCAGAGCATCGCGTACTCGTGGGACGAAAGTCCCTCGCCATACGAGTGTACAATGGGAGACTCGAAGAGCTCGCCGGACCGTTTGGCCACCACGCCGAGCAAGACGCGACCTTCTTCGGCCGGCCCTCGCGCCGACGTTGCGGCCGCAAACGCTACGAGGGGATTTTCCGTGCGATCTCCTTCGGCTGCGCTTTTGCAGCGGGCCCGCACGAAGGCCCATTGGTCGATGGTCTTGTTGTAACGCTCTCCGTCGGTGATGAGGCCCTGCTTGACCTGCGCCAGCACTTCACGCGTGTAGGAGAGTCCCTCGGCAACGGCGCTCGCGGCTTCGGGCGGCGCTCCAAAGTGATCCATGGCGAGCGATGCGCCAGAGCCCTCCACGAAACGGCGACCGAGCATTTCCAGGGCTTCGGAGCAATGGGCGGCCACCTCGGCGTGCTCGTCGCGCATGACGCGAGAGAGCCATTCTTCGAGCCGGAGTGCCGTGCATGGGCCGCGCACGACTTCGTCCCATAGTGCGGCGACGAGGCACTCGGCCACGAGGTAGCGTCCGGCCGTCGTCGAGCGACCCGCGACCTTCACGGTGTCGCTTTTGCGCAAGAAGCCGCAGTCGATGGCCTCGATCACGCGCTCACGATTCCGAAACGGCTTCGCCTGGGCCTTCGGACTTGGCTCGTCGCGCGTGGCGAGGAAGAGACCCAGACACGCCGATGGTGACGGCGCACGATACGTAAGCGGCCACTCAGGAAGCGCAATGGCGCACGGCCGAGAAGAGCTGCGGCGTTTCATGCGGCAAGGACGCCACGTGTGGCGAAAAGAAACCAGCTTCCTTCCCTGGTTCCGATCGGGTAGTTGGTAGCCAACGTTTCCGTGGCGGCGCGACGCCCGCAATTTCGCACTTCCATTTGGCGTGCCACGAGCGTCGATCTCTCAAAAGGCGATGACCGCACGCGCACCGGCATCCGCGAACGGCTCGAGTCGAAACCGGCCAACCGGACGGGTCACAGCGGTGGGGTCGCCACGAGGGCTGGCGAGGATGGCGATGACACCGGCCGCGAGAGCCACGGCGCCTACGCCTGCCGTAACGAAGAACAGGGTCTCGCGGTTCCTTGCTCCGCTCAAGCTTTCGGAAGCTTGGACCGCTGTCGACTCGCACGTTGCTCGATTGATGGGCAGGCCGTCGCTCGTGGTGCCGCGGCCCGGATCGCACGAGCGTCCGGCGTTGCGCTCCGCCGAATAAAGGAATGCGTCGTAGTCGCGTTGAGCACTGTTTTTTGCGACATGATTGAGCAAGAGCGCCACCACGGACGCGCCGAGGACCAACCCTCCACCACCGGCGAAACCGTATCCAAGACGCTTCCAGGTTCGCGCCGTTGCCAGGCGTGTGCTCCGCGTCTCGGCGGTAGGCGACAGGACGATGCGGACGGTCGAAAGGCCTGCCGTACCAACACGGATGGTGCGCTCGTCACGCAAGAAACCTGGCTCTTCCACTCGCAGCGTGTGAAGCCCAATCGGAACAATGAGTACGGTCCCCGTCGAACCGCGAGTCTTGCCATCGAGGACCACGGTTGCTTCCGAAGGATCGCTGTCGATACGAAGCGATCCGAGTGACTTGCCATCTTCCTCGAGCTCGAGTGTTACGCTGGATACCGCACCGGTGCTCAACGTGACATCGAGCCCAGCGGTCCGGTAGCCGTTGCGACGCAATTCCACACGATGCTGCCCTGAAGCCACTACGAGGGGACTCGTAAGGGGAGTGGTTCCTACCAGGGCGCCGTCGACAAAAACGTCCGCGCCCAGCACGACGCATCGAACGTCGAGCAGACCGCGTTGAGCAGCGACGGGAACGAGCTCGAGCTTCAATTGACTACGCGTTCGGCCCGCCAACGTGAGCGTTTTGCGAGCGGCCTGGAAGCCCGCTGCCAGAGCGCCAATGGTGTGCGTGCCGCTCGCAATCAAGAGAGGTCGAGCAAGCGGGACGCTACCGATCGTGACTCCGTCCACCTCGATTACGGCGCCGGCCACGGTTTCCACATCCACCTCCGCGACACGATCGGCCTGTGCTTCGCGGAGCGTCTTGGCTTGAGCCAGCCGTGTGGGATCCACTTCCGTCGCATGAGCGAGCATATCGTCGAGCGCGCGCAGCGCTTCCACGGGACGCGACAGTCGGGCGTAAACAAGGGCGATGTTCAGTTGGACGTACGGATTCGGCGCAAGCTCGTAGGCTCGCAGGAATTCGGCCAATGCACCCTCCGAGTCGCCCGAATCGAAGAGCTTGAGGCCTCGATCGAATCGCTCTTTGGCCTCTTGGACGACGGCGGCGTTTGCTTTTGGCTCGCGGGGAGGTGCAGCGTCGGCGGCGCCCGCGAAAGCGAAGAAGTGCGCGAAGGTGAACGCGCACGCCATCGGAAGATATCTGCGGCTCACGGAGTTTGCTTCTCTCAAGGCGGCGCGCCCTGATAGGGGTTTTCGCGGAAGAGGGGCGTAGACGACGAAGTCTTGGGCGAACTGCGGGCATGCTGCGACGCTGCGGAGCTTACGCCGGGATCCTTGTGGGACGGCTGTGCCGGAAGCGATGGCGACGCGCTTGGCAGGGCGTCGGGTTGGGATCGATCGGTGCTGCTTGATGGGGGGGCTTTGGCCAAAGGCGGCGATGGCCCCTCTCCCGCTTCCGCCCGGTTTGGATAGGTGCGTGATTCAACGCCTGTCGGAAAGAAAAGGCGTCGACCGCCCAATCCGGCCAGCACGACGACCGCGACCGAGCAGACGGCCAACGCGACGATCCTTGGCATCCGTCGCGAGTGGCGGGGAGCGCTCACGGCAATGGTATTTTCGACTTCGACAATCACGCTCTCGGTCGTTGAGCCGGTGTCGTCCTCAGCGGTTGGCTCGAGTTGACTTTGGCGTAGCGCCGCGCCGAGAGCCTCCATGGTCGCGAAGCGGTCTTCAGGAAGCTTCTCGAGGCAGCGTAAGATGACCTGAATCACCCCAGCTGAGACGTTGGCGCGGTTTAGTGGATCGAGCTCGACGGGTTTGAACAAGGCCACCACATACGGGCTCTGGTCCGCGAACGGAAATGTGCCCGTGAGCAAGCGGTAGAGGGTCATCCCGAGTGACCAAATGTCTGCCCGTGAGTCGACCTCCTTCGAACGTGTAATTTGCTCGGGCGCCATATAGCGAGGCGACCCGAGGACCTCATGGGTGTCCGTGAGGGTTGTCTCGCCGCCGTCGGTCGATGCTCCCTCCCGGCGAGCGATGCCGAAGTCGACGACCTTCACGACCTCGCGGCCCTCGATGCGTGAAAGGAACAGGTTGCCGGGTTTTACGTCGCGGTGCACGATTCCCGCATTGTGCGCGGATTCGAGACCTCGAGCCGCCTCGAGCACATACCCAACGGCTTCCTGTTCGCTCAAGAGTCGTCGACGTTTCAGCACGGCCGAGAGGTCCTCCCCATGAAGTCTATCCATGACGATGTAGGGGATCTCATCGAACAGCGTGCCGACATCGAAGACCCGAACGACGTGCTCACTCTGAATGCCCGCGAGAATCTTTCCCTCGCGAGCGAAGCGCTCCCGCGCCACCGCATCGACTGCGTACTTCGGATGGAGAACCTTTATGGCCACGTGATAGCCAAGATCGATGTGGCGTCCCCCGTGGACGGAGCCCATCCCTCCGCGCCCGATCCATTCCGTGACCTGATAGCGATTCGCGACAATCGCACCAGGCGTGAGATTGCCATCGTCGGCTTTCAATCCTCCTGTCGAGTCGGCTGTCGTCATGCGGAGGCAAGCCTCGCTGCGCCGCTAGATCCTGAGCCGTTCGTTCGCAGACCCATCCCGCAAGATTACGCAGGTGGGTTCGGAGACGCAACGTGGGCATGCGGGCCGGCCGCAGCTACGCGCCGCGAGCAGAAGTCATCCCTCCGTCGTGTCGTGAACCCGCGAGGGCGCGAAGGCCGGTGGGCAAGCCTTTTGCCCTCGATGGCTCATCGGCGAGGTTCGGCGGAAAGCGGAAGGCGCTCAGTTCGGCTTGCCGACGGTCTGGACGGATGCCACGCTGGTTTGCCCGGCGGCGTTCGTGGCGATGACGGTCACCGTGTAGGAGACCCCGCTCTGCAAGTGTCGCAGGGTGCACTGGGTGCCCGTTCCCGAAGTGCTGCATTTGCGCGTCGGTGCCCCGGCAGCAGTTGCTTGCGCAACGTAGGATACGATCGCGGAGCCCCCCGTCGATGCGGGCGGCGCCCAGGAGATCACGAGCGCCCCCACGGCAGAGGTGTCGACCTTCCGGAGATAGACCGTGCCCGGCGCGAACTGCTGAAGCGGTCCGGCGTAAAGCGCATCCTCACGGATATCGAGCGCTAGCGTTGCAACGTTCGGGATGCCAGACGCCATAGTCCTCACGGTACCGTCCGTGGCGATCGTGCGTACTTTCCCATTCGCAAAATCAGCAAAGTAGACGGTATTCGCTTCATCGACAGCAACGCCCCAAGGCGTGTTCATGCGGGCTCCCGGGCCGATGCCGTCGACGTCCCCGGACGTTCCGCTTCCTGCCAGCGTCGTTACGACGCCGGTTGGAGAAATGCGGTCGATCTTGTTCCCGGTGGTCTCCGAGACGTACACCGTCCCGTCTGCCGAGACCGCCACGCCCGACGGACCGGCGAGCCCGCTCGCGAGGGTCGAGACCACACCGCCGGTGACCTTCCGTACCCTACCGTTCGACGTGTCGGCCACGTAGAGCGCTCCATCGGGCCCAAACGCAATTCCCTGCGTGTCGGCGCCGAAAAGCGCCTTGTCGGCCGGGCCGTCCA
>JAYUKI010001356.1:0-7114 GCA_043764595.1 Myxococcales bacterium
GCTCTATGTCGATGGCCTTCGGCATCCGAGCGCGAGCTTCGTTTTGCTTCATGGGGTTACGGCCGTCGATGCCGTGGCGGCCCTCGTTCCGTGGCTCACGGAGGAAAACGCAAAGGCGCTCGTTCGGTACATGGCCACGGCGCTCGTGGCTCTGAAAGTGGCTTATGTTCCCGAGGTTCGCGCCACGCTTTCGTCGGTGCCGCCCGCGACCGAGCTTCCCGCCTCGCTCGTGGACGCAGCGCTTCGCACGATGGACGACCACGCCATCAAGCTCGCGGCGGCGTGTGCCGAGGGAGCGCGTGACGTGCCCGATGCTCCGTGGGCCGCGGCTCTCGCCGTGTGACGCCGCGTCAGCCCGACTTCGAATCCATGAGCTCGAGGGTGCGCTTGGCGACGCGCTTCAGGGTTTCGGAGCAAGGCTCGCAGTTGCTGCCACAACATCGCGGCCAGCCCGATTCGGGAAGGCGCAAGAGCGGCCTCACGCAGTCGCGGTACCCTTCCCACAGGCCGTTTTCTTCGGAGGCGCGGGCAAGGCACTCTTCGAGGTTGGGGGCTCCCATGGGAGAAAACACATAGCCGAAAAACAATCGTACGAAAGCACGCAACACTTGGCGCGGTCTCGTCGAGAGAGGCTACGTGGGACGCCGAGCCGAGCTCTTCAACGAGGCCGGCCATCGCCCAGGCCATCGCGGACCTCCTCCAAGGCCGCGCGGCTCCCACGTTCTTCTTTCGCTGGCAAAGACGTCGTCGTGAAGAGCATCGGCGAGGAGCTTCTGGCCCCCGGAGTGCTTCAGAACCCGCCCTGTGGGATCGGGCCGCCGCCCACGAAGGCACCCTTCGAGACTTGCTTCAACGAGCAGGGTACGCAAGGCTCGATGCCGTCCGTGAAGAGGGGCGAGAAGAAGTGCTCGCCTGCCGAGATGCGGCCTTGCTCGACACGTGGCTTCGTCGTGGAGTGAACAACCCCTCCGTCGAGGCTGTTTTTGCCGAGCCGCGTGTTCCGTAGACGCGCATCACACAAATCGTCGGCCGCCACGCAACACTTTTGAGCCTCCACCCGAGAGTCGGTCATGGAGGATTTTATGACCAGGTTCTTGCGTTCTGCGGCGGTAGTGGGTCTCGGGCTAGGGCTGGTGGGGTGTGCGGGCCAGGACGAGCCGGCCCCTTTCCAAAGCGAAGGCGGTGGGCAAGAGGAGCTCCTCGCACGCCTGGAGGCGGACACTGGGGTTACGTGGAACCTGGTTCAGGCCGCAGGTGGGGCTTCCCCGAGGTTGCTCGCCCCGATCGGAGTGCCTCGCATGGAGGGCGCAAGCCCAAGCGAGCAAGCGAGGGCGTTCTTTGCGCGCTACGGCTCGGCGCTTGGAGCGAAGGGGGTCGCGCAGGAGCTTGGCGCCGAGCGAATCGAGCTGCTACCCGATGGCGCGACAATCGTAGCTTACGCGATGCTCATCCCCGGTACGAACCACCCGATATTCGAGGCGAGCAGTGGCCTTCGTGTGGGCCCCGCGGGGGCTGTGGACTTCGTCGAAGCTGGCTTTGGATATGACTTTTCGGCGACCGAGAGAGGCGTCGCGATCCCGGAACAAGCGGCTACCGAAGCGGCACGAATCGCCACGATTGCCCAGTGTAGTGGGCAAGGCAATGTCAACGTCCACGAGGTGGCGCTGGGAGGGCATGTTGGCCTGAATGGAAAAGTCGTACTCGCCTATCGAGTGGATTTTGCGAGCACGGGTCATTGCATCGCGCCGCGAACGTTCGTTGATGCGACTACCGGCACGGTGTCCCCCGTGCTCGACCGAGCTCCCTCGCTCATCGATCGATCGAAAGGCGGAAGCTACTATGAATGGGACAATGCCAAGGACATCAAGGAGCTCGACGTATCTCCCGTGCCGGGTGGGTTCGAGATGAGGACGATGGGTCCAGGTCCGATAGTGAGCACTCGACTCTTTTGGGCCCAAAAACCAGTACAAATGACGAGTCTCGGACAGTGGGACACCCTGGACCGAGGTCTTTCGGTGGATGCCCACGTCCACGCCAAACGTGGGGTCGACTTCTTCCAGAACGTCCATGGGTGGCGAGGGATGGACGGGAGAGGCGCGAACCTCGACGTGGTCGTTCACGATCCTCTAATGCGGCATACCGGATACTACAATCCATTGACGCGGTCGATCCACTTTGGGGATGGTGACACCGTGAAGTTCCAGGGGCCGGCCGGCCAAAACATCCAGGTTCGGACCCTTCCGTTCCAGCTTGGGTATGACGGTGTCGTCCACGAGCTCGCCCACGGGGTGGTCGCCTCTACCTCGAATCTCGTCTATGTTGGCGAAAGTGGGGCGATCAACGAGTCATTTGCCGACGTCATGGGCGTTTCGGCCAAGCTTTTGGACCCCGCCACGGCACCCGGGGCCACGCTCGCCGTCGCCGATGTGGCCTTTGCCGGTCGAATCGGTGGGAGAAACATGCTGAATCCCGAAGCGGATGGCTTCAGCATCTCCAACTACCGCAAGGTTCCCCCGTGCATTTTCCCATCCGCCGCCAACGATTTTTGCTTCGCTCATTCGAGCTCGGGAGTTGGCAATCGGGCGTTTGCCATGATGATTGCGGGAGGCCAGGAGGTGGTCGCGAGCGGCGAGACGATCGCCATTCCGGCTTCGATAAGCGTGTATGAAGCGAACCGTATCTGGTTCGACTCCATCACCAGCCTCCGGAATCCGTACGCGGGCTACCGCATGGCGGCTGTGGCTCAAGTCGGAATGGCCTATTCGCGTGGCGCACAGGCTCTCGCCGCTGTTGCGTGCGCTTGGGCGGCCGTCGAAGTCTTGACGCCCGCCGAGGTGCTCCGTTGGGGGGTTGCCTGCAAGTCCGTTCGCAGCATACCTCGACGTTCGTCCTGCTTGGGAGTTGCCGATGGCGCTTACGTCTGCAACGACTTCGCTCCAAGCTCGGCGTCCCGATGTCGAGGTGGCGTGATTGCTTCGGGTGTGAGTTGCAGGAACCCCAAACACCGCTGCCTTCAACCTTCGGTCGCTACGTTCCTCGCCACGCCGGATGCCTCGTATGGGGGAATCCAATGTCAATGAGAGGCGCCAGAAGTCTCCCTTTTCTCTTCGTTGCGGCTTGTTCCGCACCTGAAACCGTGTGCCCCAAAGCTCCGTCGCCCGTGGCGGTGAAAGCGCCTTCGCCTGAGGCGCGTCCCGTTGGGTTTCCGAGGTCACCGAAAGACGTCGCGTCTCCGCTCTTCGAGCCCGTGCCCGTTCCGCGCACTCTCATGTTCGACCCGGTCGTGTTTCGCAAGAAGCTTGCCGAGGACAACCATGCACCGCTTCGCGAGGAAACCAAAGGCAACCTGACTACGTGGGTATTGCTTCCTGCCTTTTCGGGAAAGCCCACCTCGCCTTCGCGTCTCTTGGAAAGTCGTGATCAAGCGTCGATTTCGGCAAACAACTTCATGGCTCGCTATGGCGAGGTGCTTGCCGTTGGGAAGCTCGATCGATTCGTCGAAGAGCCGCTGGATCCGAAGACGGATGGGGCGCTCGCGCACAGGTGGCGTATCGCGAACGATCATCCACCCAAGGACTCGGGCTGCGCAAGCATCGTGGTGACACTCGACTTCGTCGACCCCTCGACCGTTCCGGTGCCGACGCGCGTTTCTCGTGAGTGTGTCCCTCGGCTCCCCGCGGTGCCGTCGTATGCATCCCGCACGCTTCCGCGAACGGGGAAGTTTTCCGACGTACTCTTCGAGTGCAAGGCTGCGGGGCACGGCCATGGCACGTTCGTGGATCGCTATGGGGACATGTACGCGGGCAGTCCGGAGGTGAACGCGTTCGAGGCGACCTACGTCGGCACGTTGCCTCCGGAGGACGTGGAAGGGGCGCTTCTCGACGTGGCCACGGTGCGCGAGGCGCTTTTGGCTGAGCCGCCTCCGTACCGCTTGCCCCCTGGTGGCCCCATCCCCGGCTCTCTGCCGCCCTACTGCGTGGCTTTCTGGCCGCTCTCGGTCGGAAACGTCGTCACGGTGGGTCTGACGTTTTTCGAGGAATGGGGAAGGGCCCAAGCGCCCGTGGTTCGCCTCCGGGAGTGGCTCGAGGCGCACAAGATGCTCCGTTGAGCGTGGCGGCCCGAGAAATTTGCCCCGATATTCCTCAAGGATTTCAGTCTTCTAGGCTCGTCGAGTGGGCCACGGTCGCCTCGTGGCTTGCGAAGTCCTGGGTGGCACGCCAAAAGGTGGGCATGCGCTTTCGATCTGCCTCGGTGGGCAAGGTTTTGGGGGGATTCGTTGGGCTCTTTGGGGTCGCGGCAGGCTGCACCAGCTTTGGCAGCGACAGCACGCCTCCCGTGGTGAGCAGCGAAGCGGGAACGCCGGACGTATCGGTGCTTCCGGGCGAAACGATCAACATCGAGTCGCTCGCGATCACGGACAAGACCGTGACGGTGGCCCAGGGCCGCGAGACCACTCTCACGGTGAAGATCGTGCGCGGGCCATTCCGCGACGAAGTGGCTATTTCGCTGAAGAATCTCACGAAAGACTTTACGTCTGCGCCCGTGGTCATTCCCGCCGGAAAAGACACGGTGGACATCAAGCTCGTCGCGGCTGCTACGGCCCCGCTCGGCGCCGGTCAAAACGTCCGCGTCTTGGCCCAATCCGGAGTGGCCTCGAAAGACATCGAGGCTCCGCTGCTCGTCGTGGGAGCCCCAGGAAGCCTGGACCTCTCGTATGGCGACAAAGGCGTCTATCGAGGCCCCGAAGCAGACGTAGAGCAAGTGTACGACGCGGCGCTCTTGCCGGACGACAGTGTGATTGTGGCGGGGCGAGACACCCGAGGGGCGTTCTTCCGGAAGATCACCAAGGATGGGAAAGTAGATGTGGCCTACGGAGTGGGGGGCAAGTATCAGCCGATCTACACAGTTGTCGGTTCGGCTCCGATGTACCAGCCCTTTGCGTTTGCCGCGCTGCCCGACGGTCGCATGCTCGCGGCCATGGATATCTTTGGGCCGGCCGCTGGGGGAACCGCGGTACTCTTTGTAATCTCGGCTGACGGCCGTTCTCACACGCAGTTTTTGCTTCCCGGTGGCAACTTCTCTCAGGTGCACAACGTGGTCCCGATTGGGGATGACCGCTACGCGATTGTTGGAGCTCGGACCGCATCGACACCTGATATTGCCAATGGTCGAGGAGGTGGCTTCGTTGCCGCCGTGTTCGATGGGAAGACGGGCAAACTTGACACCTCCTGGGGTACCGCGACGCGGTACCTTGTGTCCGGCTGGCCGGCGGCCGCACCGGGTCAACTCCAGGGAACTTGGATTACCGTCGATGCGGAAACGGGCGTTGGCTATTCGATGGTCAAAACCGATACGAATCTTTGGCTGATTGGGGACTCAGCCATCCAGCCGAACCTCGAAAAGGGAACCACCTACGGTCTGGCGAAGCTTGGCTTCGATGGGAAATTTTCCGCAGACTATGGCAACCAGGGGATCAACTACTGGCCATTCAGCGCCGCCTTTCTTGGTGCGCTACCCACTGGCGGAAACTCGTTCCTTCTGGCCGGCATCCGCGAAGATGCCTTCGTGTTGCGGAAGTTTGTCGACGGTATGCCCGAGACCAATTTCGACCTGAAGGTCGTTTCGGTGCCACGTGTTTACAAGCCAATGCTCGGCGGCCGCTACGAGCCGAACAGGACGCACGGCTTCGCAAAGGAACGGGATGGATTCTTGCTGGCACAAGCTGGCTACTACCCCGATGGAAGCCCGCCAGGAGTGTACGGGCTGATGGCGCGTGTCCGTGCCGACGGAACGCTTGACCGCAGCTTCGGGCGCGAAGGCGTGGCATCGATGATGTTTCAACACCAACAATCCTCCGAGTGGGTAACCACCAACGTGCTGGTCCAGAAGAGCGGGCGAGTCCTCATGGTTGGCAGTTCTCGGGACTACGCGGGCGTCGGTGGCGCGGAAGTGTCGGCGTACTGGCCCAGCCTCCAGAGGTGAACATCTGCGTGGATCGCCGGTGGACCGGATCCAAAGTCTGCCAGTTGGCGCCCGCTTTCTCGCTGCTACGCTCTTCGGAGAGGTCTCATGAAGCGTATCGGTTCACTTCTCCAAGTTGCGACCATCTTCGCCACTCTTGCTGTGTCGAACGGAGCCTCTGCGAACGGACCTGCTCTTCCGGGGTATTCCGGAAAGCCGAACGACTTCGGTGTCAGCGGTGGCTGCAACTCTTGCCACAACGGTGGTGGCGCGCCGACGCTGAACCTGACCGGGCCCGCCACCATCAACGTAGGGCAGCCCGCAAGCTATACGCTGTCGGTGAACACGGCCGCGAGTCGAGGCCAGGGCGTGGTGTCTATCCCTCGTACCGCGGGAGTCTTGACGGCCGTTTCGGGACTTTCGAAGGACATGACGCCAGGCTCCGTCCCGGACGAAGAACTGGTTGCCACCGGGTACGGCACCAAGACATATCAGTTCACGATAACCGCCAAGATCCCTGGCACTTTCATCGTCTACTACGCCGGGCTTGCCGCCAACGGAGCGGGTACGGGTGGGGACGGCTATGCGCGCGCCACGATGAACGTGACGGCAACCGGAACCGCTCCCGTCCCCGATTCGGGCGTTCCTCCGGTTACCGATGGCGGCGTTCCCCCTCGCACAGACAGTGGCACTCCTCCCGTCAAGGTGGACGGCGGTGGCGTGGTGACTCCTCTCTCGGACGGTGGGTCGATCATCACGTACCCCGACGGTGCCGTGGCTCCCGGGCCGGCTCAGACGCCGCGCGGCTCTAGCCTCACTCCGGCGGACGACGAAGGGGGCTGCAATGCCTCCGGATCGCCTCTCTCGGTCTCTGGGATCTTTGCTGCCGGTGCGGTGGCTACGTTCCTGCTCGGCTCTCGAAGGCTTGCTCGGCGCCGTCGCTCGTAAGCGCCGAAACCGGCCTTTTTTGCCGAAGCCCTGACGCCCGGAGACGGACGTTGGGGCTTTTTCACTACGGAATACCGGTTCTTTCCTTGCCGTTCCCCTTTCGCCCGGTCGCCAGCGTGGTAGGAAACGCTCCACCATGCCCTCCGATACCCCCGGCGACTCGTTCGCGGCCCTCTTCGAGCAACAAGCGACCACCCAAAAAGGT
>JAYUKI010001357.1:0-26299 GCA_043764595.1 Myxococcales bacterium
GACGTCGGAGTGGCGTCCACGTAGTTTCGTCCAATGGCCACCCGGACGTGGTCGCCTTGCGGAACGATGCCGTTGGTCGGATCGAAGCTTCGCCAGCCAACTTCCGGGAGATAGGTCTGTACCCACGCGTGCGAGGCCTCCCCCTGGTGTTGGTTGGGTTGCCCTGTGCCTTCCTGAAAAGGAAGTGCATGCGTATGGACATAGCCACAGACGTAGCGCGCGGGTACGGCGAGCAGGCGGGCCAGGCATATGAAGAGATTGGCGAAGTCTTGGCAAACGCCACGCCGTTCCACGTAGGTTTGGAATGGCGTGGTCAAGAGCGTGGTGGAGCCCGGCACGTACGCGTATTCGCGATAGAGCGTTTGGTTCAAGTCGAGCAGCGTGTCGAGCAAGTCGAAGTCGTTCCGCTCGACGAAGCTCATGGCATACCGGGCCAGCTCGCGGAGCTGGGTTTCGGGGAGCTCGGGCGGCAATAGATAGGGCTGGAGCATGTGGTGCTGCCAGGGCATCCACACGAGCGGAATGCTGGAGCGCATGTGCGCCACGTTGGTGCCCAGGAGACCCGGATCGTCCACTTTGACGAGGGAGCGGGCGAATACCGTGAGCTCCGTGAAGGGCGTCTCGAGCCGGACCTTGCGGACTCGATTGCCAAATACGTCCTCGTAGTCTTGCGTCTTTCCTTCGACCGAGACAAAAATTTCGTGGGATATCACCGTTTGATTCAAATCGTGAATCGGCTTCAGACGGAACATGTGCTCGCTGCGCTCGACCGGTCTTCCGTAGCGGTACGTGGTGCGGTGCTCTATAGCGAGCGTGCGCGTCGACGCGACCGCGGGCCTCGCCACACGAATGCGGGCCGCGCTTGGTCTCGTGCTGTTCGCGAGGGGTTCCTGGACGCTTCGTATCGCCCCTTGGCGCATGATGGTCAGGGAGCCGGGCGCGAGCTTTCTCCAGTTGGCGCCATGACCGCCGTCCCGCGCATAAAGAGGCGAGGAGGCTACGATGAGCCCCTTGCGCGAAAGAACGGCCCGGCGTGTGAGGTTCACCTCGAGGTCGTCGTCTCCGATGACCACCGAGCCGTACGGCGGCCAAAGCTCGCCCAAGTGCAGGGCTCCGTCGTCGTACCGGTCCGCGTAGGCTACCAAATCGCGTCCATCGGTAAGGACGAGCGACAAACTGCCTTGTTGGTTCAGCTCCCCGAGCCATGCCTGGAGTCGCTCGGGCTCGACGTCTCCGAGGCTTTTTTTGCCGAGCCGCTGCATGCGGTTCAAGATTTCGCAGAACACGAGCTCGGTGTCCGTGGCGCCCACGGGCTCGTGCAGGACGGGCTCGGAGAGGGCAATGCGCCCACGAAGAGAGCCCGCGTGGGCAATGAGCCAATCGCGACCACCGTACGAGCGGCAGAACGGCTGGGTGTTCGCGTCGGAGTTTTTCCCCCAGCTCGCACGGCGAATATGCAGCACGAAAAGCGACGACTCGAGATGCTCCCACGCCCGAACGAGCTCACCGCGAATGCTTCCCGGCGGCGGAGCGGGCTCCTTCAAGACCGGCGCACTTGGCTCTCCGCCGGGGTAATAGCCAATCCCCCAGCCATCGGGCAGAGACCCCCCGTGCTCGAGGCACCGGAGGGTGAACGAGGGAGCGAGCTCGCCCTCGAACGACATCGCAAAAAGGTTCGGCATAAGGCTCAGCGTGCCTTCGGTCCGACGAGGGTACGAAGCGTGGCCGTAGCTACGACTTCGCCACCCTCGTTTCGCATCACGACGGGGACGTCGTATTCGCGCTTCTCACTCGTGGCGATCACGGGCATCTCGCACGTTCCGGTGATGGTCCCGCGCGCCTTCTTCAAGTACTCGATCGAGAGACCCGCCACGATGAATCGGGCGTCGTCCGGAAGCCCGTAAGCGAGGGCAATGTTTCCAGTGACCTCGGCGAAGTTCACGAGGGCGACGGCGTGGATGCACTTCAGGTGGTTTCGTGCCCCAGGCTTGTCGAACAGCACGCACTCGGAGCGGCCCTTTTCGAGCTTTCGCACCTCGAACGGGATGGTTCCAGTGTAGGGCGCAGCCATTCCGAGGGCCCGACTGAAGAGACGCGCTCCGAACGGGAGCTTGTGGGCGACGTCCCACAGATCGCGGACGACGTTGCCTTCGCGCTGCAAGGCCTTTTGTGGAGAGAGGAACGAGAGGGTTTGGGCGAGGCTCACAGCGAGGTTTTCGCAGAATCTGCCGGCCTACGCCACCTCGGCGGCCACGCGGCCACGAGACGCGCGTCTCGGGCGAGAGAAAGTGCGGCCGATGACGGCAAGCTTGACCTGTTCGTGTCCGCGCGCCGACACTGGCTCCCTCGTGAACGATCTCTTCGTCGTTGGAAATCGGGTCGTGTGCGACGGGGACGTGAGTCCTCGGGCCGTGCACATTGTGGGCGGGAAAATCCACGAGGTCCTCGCACGGGAGGGCGTGCCGAAAGGGGCTCCGACGCTCGACGCGGGCGAACTCGTGGTGATGCCGGGGATCGTGGACACCCACGTGCACATCAACGATCCCGGTCGGGACTCGTGGGAGGGGTTCGAGACGGCGACCCGCGCGGCCGCGAAGGGAGGCGTGACCACTCTGTGCGACATGCCGCTCAACAGCCTGCCGTCCACGGTCTCGCTCCCGGCGCTCCACGCAAAAGCGAAGGCCCTGGAGGGGCGTGCGTACGTGGACGTGGGGCTCACGGGGGGAGTCGTTCCCGAGAATCCCGAAAGCCTCGCCGAGCTTTTCCGCGAGGGCGTTTTGGCCTTCAAGTGCTTCTTGGCCGATTCGGGCGTGGCCGAGTTTTCCCACGTGAACGACGTCGAGCTGCGCCGGGGCATGGGCATTCTTGCCGATATTGGCGCGCCTCTTTTCGTACACGCCGAGCTCCCGGGCCCGCTCGAGGCCGCGGCGCGTGCGCTCTCTGGCGATCCGCGCGCGTATGCCACGTTCTTGGCTTCACGGCCTCGCACCGCGGAGGACGCGGCGATCGAGCTCGTCATTCGTACGTGCCGTGAAACGCGCGCGCGAGCGCACATCGTGCATCTGTCGTCGTCGAGCGCCCTCGAGATGGTGCTCCGGGCCAAGCAAGAAGGCCTGCCTTTCACCGCGGAGACCTGTCCCCACTACCTCACGTTCGCCTCGGAAGAGGTGGCCGATGGCGCAACTTCCTTCAAATGCTGTCCGCCCGTTCGCGAGCGCGAAAACCGCGAGAAGCTCTGGGCCGCGCTGAAGAGCGGGGTCTTGGAGCAAGTCGTGACCGACCATTCTCCGTCCACCATCGATCTCAAGTGCTGCGACTCCGGGGACTTCATGCGCGCTTGGGGGGGCATATCGTCTCTTCAGTTGGGCCTCTCGGCGGTGTGGACCCCCGCGAGGGAGCGGGGATTTTCCCTGCCCGACCTGGCCCGCCTCATGGCGGAGGCTCCGGCGGCGCTGGTCGGGTTAAGTGGGCGCAAAGGAAAAATCGCAAAAGGCTACGACGCCGATCTTTGCTTCTTCGATCCCGAGGCCCCCTTTTCGATCGCTGCCGCCGAGCTCGAGCACAAAAACAAGATAACCCCTTACGAGGGACGCACACTGACGGGCCGCGTCGTGCGCACCATCCTTCGTGGCGAGACCATTTTCGAAGAAGGCACTCCCCTCGGCCGACCCCACGGCGCTTGGGTGACCCGCAACGAAAGACGCTGAACCAACCATGTCCGACCACCGCGACTCCCCCGACCTCGCTGCCTCGGAGGCCAAAGGCCTCTCGGACCTGAACGCCCTCGCTCGCCCCGACGCCGAAGCGGCGCTTTTGCACTGCTGCGGGTCCACTTCGTTCGCCAAGACGATGGCGGAAAGGCGCCCATTTTCGTCGCTCGATGCGGCCAAAGCCGAAGCTCGGACCGTGTGGGCCGCTCTGTCCCCGGCGGACTGGGACGAAGCGTTCAAGGCTCATCCCGAAATCGGCGGAAAGAAGGCCGAAGGTCCCCAGACGGCTCCTTCGGCTTCGTGGAGCGCAGGCGAACAGGCAAGGGTTGGGGCGGCCTCCACGACGACCCTTGGCGAGCTCGCCTCGATCAATGCAAAGTACCGCGAAAAGTTCGGTCGGATCTACATCGTGTGCGCTACGGGCCGCACCGCCGAAGAGCTTTTGGCCGTGGCCAAGGCACGCCTCGACAATGACGCCCCAAAAGAGCTCGGCATTGCCGCCGAAGAACAGGCCAAGATCACCGCGCTTCGTCTCGAGAAGCTCATATTCGGAAAGCGCTGAATCCTGGATTCCGCTGTACCTTCCGGCGGCATTTCTCGCGTCTTCGAGCGCACCTTCGGGTGCCTTCGTGCTCGAGATAGCGGAGCTACCCCTGGGCGCGAAGTCCCGAATCTACGCCCGAATTCGCGTAGAAATGCCAGCAGACCTCAATCCAGGCGCGAGGCGCGCGAGCGCAAATCAGACCGAGAGCCATCCAGTCCTCCAGGTTGGCTTCGCTCCGCGCCGTCGTCCCGCTCGAGACGGCAGACCGTCCGTGAACATTGTTTTGCCGCTGACTACGACGTTCGAACGCTTTTGACCTGATTGTTACTCGAGGGAAATTCCATGCGATCCGTTTCGACCCATATTTTGGATACGACCTTCGGAAAGCCCGCTCCCAACGTACCCGTATTGCTCGAAAAGAGGGTTCGGGAAAATTGGGAAAAGGCCGGTGGCGGCTGGACCGACGCCGATGGTCGAATTCGCGATCTCGTGCCGGAAGGTCAGCTCGAAGTGGCCACGTATCGGATTACCTTCGATACCGCCGCCTACTACGATTTGCACGACATCCAGTGCTTCTACCCAGAAGTCTCGGTGATGTTCCAAATCCGGGACATCGAGTCGCACTACCACGTGCCGCTGCTCGTTAGCCCCTACGGCTATTCCACGTACCGCGGGAGTTGACGCGCGCGCCTGGCCCTCGCGAGCGAGAGTCAGGTCGCGCCAGAGGAGCGAGGCTCGCGCCGGGCGACCATCGCGGAAAAGTCGTGCGCGCGAAATTCTTGGGGCAGTAGGCCCGTCGCGCGAGTGTCCTCTTCACGCAGCATCCCCGACGAAAGCCCTGCGGCGAAGAACGCAACGAGCCCTTCGGCTGTCGCCGCGTCGTCGAAGGTCTGGCCTGCGGCGGTGGCGCGAGCGGCTTGTTCGACGAACCCGCGAAGACGGGCGGCCGATGCCTCGAGGGACCCGAGGTAGTACGCCGACGTGGCGAGATAGCGCGCGACGAGCTGGGCGGGGTGAAGGTCCCAGCCTTGGTGGATGCCCGTGCGATGTGCAGCGGTCACGTTTTGGGCATGTTCGCCAAAGGCTTCGAGCATGGCGACGTGGTTCTCGTGGAGGGTGGCTTCACCGAGGTTTTCTCCGCGGTGCTTCGGC
Organism: Myxococcales bacterium; assembly: GCA_043764595.1. Taxonomy (GTDB): domain Bacteria; phylum Myxococcota_A; class Polyangia; order Polyangiales; family Polyangiaceae; genus JAAFHV01. The sequence goes on from JAYUKI010001357.1 coordinate 5,407, forward strand.
AATGGGAGGCGAGTCGTCGCGCCGTCGACCACCCGTGCACGCCCATTCGCCGAGAGCACCATCAGGCTACGTGCCGCCGTACAAATCGGATGACCGAGCGACTGCGCGCTGGCCCCGACGTCGCACGCGGACAAGAGATCGTAGGCCCCGAGGTGGAGAGACGTCACACGACCGGCTCCGGCGGCGAGCAGCTCGGGGATGGCGAACGCACCCGACTGCGACACGAGGGCGCTCGATGTCTCGATCATGAGCTCGAGACCAATCGAGCCGGCTCCCAAGGAGCGATCTTCCTCCACGAGGCCAAGAAGCTCGACGAACGCTCGAACGTCGTCGGCACGCTGCACCTTGGGCAGCGTGACGACGAAGCCTTTGGGCAAAGTGTCCTGGGAGATTCCCTGGAACACGCGCTCGAGGGTTCGCGCGGCGCGGGCACTTGTCGCACGATCGAAGGCCTTTACGCGGATGCCGAGCCAACGGGGGGCGTCCCGAAGGGCCGTGCCGAGCACCTGTCCGACCCGCGCGGCATCGGCGTCCTCGTCGGCTCCGCTGCGCACGCCGTAGCCGTCCTCGAAGTCGATCCGAACGTCTTCGAGGGGTCGGGTGGCGAGCTTCTCGGCCACGCGTTCACGTACGGCCTGTGCGAGCGGGCGGAGCGCCTCGCCCACGATGGCGCACACGTCGTCGTCGTTTCGAACGTGCTCGGAGAATGCGCGCGTCGCGAGCTTGCCCAGCTTCGCGAACGTTTGGTCGGTGAAGAGCTGCGCGCCGCCGTAGAGAACCGAGAGGGGCGCGTCGGGCCGTTCGGGACGCACGTAGTCCCGGGTCTTTCCAAGAATGCGCGCGATCGCGTCGCGAGGGATCGTCACGGTGATGCCGTTTCGCGCTCGCGCTCGCGCTCGCGCTCGCGCTCTGGCTCGGCCTCGAGCTTGAGGAAGAGAGGTTTGAGCTCGTGCCGCTTCCGAAGGGGCATGCAAAACTTCTGCGTCTCGGCCAAGAGGTGCGACTCGAGCGCTTCGCGTGCGGCGTCTAGCTCACGCGCCCGTGCCTCTTCGGTCTCGCGCTCTTCGTCGACGCTCTGTTCGACCTTGCCCAGGACGGCGCGAAGCTCCCGGATCTGAAAGTCGATGTCCGAAATCCGCGCCTCTTTGGCGGCCACTTGGAGATCGAGGTTTCGCAGCCCTCCTCGCGACGCGAGCCACTCGCGGGTCGCCGTGCCGAGCGCTTCGTAGGCGGCGGCCAGATCGGTCGAGGGCTCCGTGAACGCCGAGCGCCCTTCCCAGAAGAGCAGCTCCTTCTGAAGCGCGCGCAATCGTGCAGGAAACGTGGCGTCGACGGCCTTCTTTTCGAGCACCAGAGCCTGAGCCTCCCTGGACTCTTCTTTCGCACGCGAAGCATCTTGGCCTAGCTCATCGACGGCGAATCCGAGCTGGAGGCGCTTCTCGCGACCGCGTTGCTCGATTCGCTCGACGGCACGTCTGGCCTCACCGTGATCGAACTTGGCTTGCTCGTGGCGGGCGGTGAGCTCGTGAACGTTCGCGAGAAGGTCTCGAAGCTCCATCGGGGCTGCGTCGATGTTGCCGTACGCGAGGGCGAGCATTTCGTCGAACAGCGCGACGCGGTTCTTCCAGACGTCGGGACCGGAGGTCGGCTCCAGCGAGAGGCGCGGGCCGTGCGAGCTCTCGCTGAGAGTCTCGGGGGAAGGGGGCAGATCGAGCGAGAGCGAGCTCAGGATTCCGAGCACCGTGGTCTGGATTTTGTGACCGTCGACGGGGCGCTGCGCGGGCTCTTTCGCGAGCATCTCCAAGACGAGCGCGTCGAGCTCCGGCGGGACCTCTGCGTTCTTCGCACTTGGCAGCGGAGGCAGATCCCGAAGGTGCTTGACGAAGAACGTGGCGATGTCGGCGGCATCGAACGGGAGCTCGCCGGTGAGAAGCTCGTAGAAGACCACGCCGAGCGCGTAGAGGTCCGCGGCCGGGCCGACCTCCGAGCTCTTGATGCGCTCCGGAGCCATGTATTGCGGGGTTCCGAAGAGCTCGCCTTGCCCCGTGAGGCGACTGTCGTGGCGGGACTTCGCGATGCCGAAGTCGAGAATTTTCACGAGCTCGGTGCCGTCGTCGCGTTGGCAGAGAAAGATGTTGTCCGGCTTGATGTCGCGGTGCACGACGTCGAGGTCGTGTGCGCGAGCGATGCCTCGTGCGAGCTGCACCATGATGTGGAGCGCTCGCCGGAGGGTCATCGTGCGCGAGCCGATGGTGGCCGAGAGAGGCGTTCCGTAGAGGCGCTCCATCGCGATGAACGCGGTGCCATCCTCGGTCTCGCCTTGGTCGAAGATCTCGATGATGTTGGGGTGGGTGAGCTTCTGTGCGTTCTTGGCTTCGCGGCGGAAGCGCTCGCGCACGACCGGATCGCTGGCGAGCATCGGATGCATGACCTTCACGGCCACGGACTTGCCCGTAAGCTTTTGTGTGGCCTCGTAGACGGTGGCCATGCCCCCTTCGCCGAGCACCGGCCCCACGAGATACCGGCCGGCGAGCGTCGTGCCGATCCGCGTGTCCTCGATCGCCTCGAGCGACGTGTTGTCGAAGACGCATGTGAGCGCCGCATTCTCGAAGCGCATCTTGCAGCGGGGGCACGTCTTCACTCGGTCGATGCTCCGGCGTTCGCTTCCCGTACCGGCAAGCCGACGCGACGTCGGAGCATAGCGCGAAAGCGCTCTAGGCTTCTCCACCAGTGCGAACGCCGATGTGCGGGGCCCGATTGAACGAAAGTTCAGGTGAATCGACGTCGACGTTTCAGCCTGAAAGGAGCGCTTTACGAAAAATCGCGCCATAGTGCGCGTTCCTCTTGGACGAGCCTGGCTCGCTCCGAGCGTTCACCTCTCGACGACCATGCGCACTCCCACCCCAGCACGTCTCCTCGTGGTTTCGCTCGTGGCACTTCTTGCCGCCAGCTCCGCCTTTGCGGCCAAGCCGCGCCTCTTGCCGGACGCTGTGGTCTTGCCGGGCCTACGCCTCGACGGCACGCCCGTTGGGCACGGCAGCGACGGCGAAGCCGAAGTCGTCCTTCGGAAGGCCGCGTTCGAGGCACGCCGTGTCGCGCTTCTCTCCGGCGATCGCGAGGTCGTTCGGCTTTCGTTCGCGGAGCTCGGGGTTCGCGTCGACGAAAAGGCCACTCTTCAGCGCCTTCGGTCGGTCGGCCACGACGGGTCCTTGCTCGAGCGTGCCGAGGTGGCTCGCGAGGCAAGGCAAGGCACGCTCGACGTCCCGCTCGCTCTCGTAGTCGATCGTGACGCCGCCCTCGCGAAGCTCGAGCCTTCGAAGCTCGATCTCGACACCGCGCCCGTTTCCGCGAAGCTCGATCTCGACGCCCACGCCACGGTGCCGGGAAAAGACGGCACGTACGTCGATCTGGATGCCACCCTTGCTCGCGTGGAAATGCTCGCTCGCTCGGGATTCGCGAACGACAAAGACGTTGCGCCTTTCGTGACGATCGCCGTTCCGCCGCGCGTGTCCAAGTCGTTCGTCGATTCTCTCGACGTGTCGGTCGTCGTCTCCGAGTTCGAGACCCACTTCTCTCGCGGGGGTGAGCAGGCGCGTCGCGGAAAGAACATCGACGTTGCCGCGGGCAAGCTCGACGGGCTCATCCTTTCGCCGGGTCAGCTCGTGAGCTTCAACGAAATCGTCGGCGAGCGAAGCGAAGCGAACGGGTTCCAGAAGAGCTGGGAAATCTTCAAAGGCGAAATGGTGGAAGGCGTGGGCGGTGGCACGTGCCAAGTGGCCTCCACGTTCCACGCGGCGGTGTTTTTCGGTGGCCTCGACGTCCTCGAGCGGCTGCCGCACTCCCGCCCGAGCCACTACATCACGATGGGCCTCGACTCGACCGTGGTCTATCCGGCGGTCGACTTGAAGGTGCGCAATCCGCACCCGTTCCCGGTCGTGGTGCACACGAAGACCTCCGGGAATTCGCTGCGGGTCGAGCTCTTGGGAAAGAGCAAGCCCGCCAAAGTGACCTTTGGTCGGGACGTCGTAGCCACTCTGCCTTACAAGCGAAAAATCATCGAAGAGGCGAGTCTTCCTGGCAATCGGGTGGTCGTGAAACAGCACGGCATCAAGGGCTATCGCATCAAGCGCTCGCGCCAAATTGTGTATGCCGACGGCACGAAAAAGGTCGAAGACTCGACCGACTTTTACCCGCCAACCACCGAAATTTACCTGGTTCCGGCAGGATTCGACGAGTCCCGTCTACCGGCGCTTCCCGAAGGCGGCGACCCGACCGACGCAGATACCACGGCCAAAAAGCCGAGCACTGCAGGCGCCGTGGCGTGCGCGGGCGACTGCGACAAACCTGCGGACAACATCGAAGTCGTCGAAGCCCGCGGAGTGCACGCGCCCACCGCGGGTCAAGTCGCGCCGTCCCGCTCGGTCTACATGAAGCACTGAGCTCGTTGCCGTTCGGCCGCGCGTCAGCGCGACGCGAGGCGTTGGCGGCGTTGGCGGCGTTGGCGGCGTGCTCAGCCGTCCCCGAAGTGGAACCATTGCGTGGGGTACGCCTGCACGAAGGCCGTCATGCGATCGGCGACTTCTTGTGCAGCTTTGACGAGCGTCTCCGCGTCGGCCTTTCGTGGGACGAGGATCCGCGTCCCGACGATGACGTGGTAGTTGCGGAAGCCCGTGCGCGCGCAAAAGAGGGGCACGATGGGCGCACCAGAGAGCTGCGCGAGGCGGAATGGGCCTTGGGGTATTTTGCCTGGCTGGCCGAAGAGCGTCACGTCGAACGTCTTCATGCCGGGGGGCGTCCGGTCGCACAAGAGCGCCACGATGCCCTTGTTTTTCAAGGCACGGAGGAGGGGAAGGGCGGCCATGGGATCGTCGCCTGCGTGGGCGACTTTGACCCCGGCCCGTTCGCGAACCTCGTCGTGGAAACGCCGGGCGCCTTCGTCGCGCTCGGGCTCCATGACGATCGTGAAGTCGGTCTTGATGCGGTCGGCGAAGAGCGAGCCGAGCACGTCCCAACCGCCCGAATGGAGGCTCGCGACGACGACGCCCCGCCCCATCTCGAGCGCCCCGAACATGTGCTCGCGGCCGTCCACGCTGTGGCTTTGGAAATGGACCTGGTTTTTCGAGCCCGCGGCGAGCGCCTCCGCCAACGAAGCGGCGTAGCTTCCCAACGTCTTTGCGGTGTCCACCGCGTTCTCGAAGGTGGAGCGGTCCCCGCGGGCCAGCTTCAAGTTGCGCAGCACGGCGCGCCTGGCCTTGGGCACGAGCGCCATCGCCGCCAACCCGAGGACTGGGGGACTGTAGCGGAGGAGCCACTCGGGGCCCTTGGCTGCGCCGAGCATGGCGAGCTTCCTCCAGAAGTATCCGTCGTACCGAAAACGCTCTTTCATCGCGAAGTCCAACACTTAACACGGCTCGGGCGCGATACGGGGGCCGTGGTGCCCGACGATTCTTCTCTGCCACCACGAATCGCTTTACAAGAAGGCATGTCCGAAACCGCCAAGCTCCTCGCGGACGTCCCGCTTTTCGCTCTCCTGTCCGAGGACGATCGCACGGTCTTGTCGAGGCACATCGACGTCGAGCGGCACTCGACCGGGCACACGCTGTTCGACTACGGCGATCCGGGCGACTCGATGATGGTGGTGGTGAAGGGCGAAGTGGAGCTCTTCGTGAAGAACAAAACCGGAGAGCGCACGCTGCTCGAGACCGTGACTCCGGGCGAGTTCTTCGGCGAAATCTCCCTGCTCGACGAAGGCCCCCGGAACGCGACGGCCACCTGCAAGTCCGACGTGGAGGTCTTGGTCGTCGATCGTGGAGACCTCGACGAGCTTTTCCGAATCAATCCGTCGTCGGCGCTCACCGTTTTGGCGGCGACTGGAAAACGCCTCCGCGCAACGGCGACCTTCATTCGAAACACGGCGACACGGAACGAGAACGAAGAGGTGGAGGACAAGCGGACCACGGTCATGAAAGTGGCCGATTGGATTGCGGATTTCAGTGGCTCGATGCCGTTCCTGTTCATGCACGTGGGGCTCTTTTTCGTCTGGATCATCCTGAACGTGCATCTTTTCCCGTTCGGCAACTTCGACCCGTTTCCCTTCGGTCTCTTGACGATGGTGGTCTCCCTGGAAGCCATCATTCTCAGTGTTTTTGTCCTCCTCAGCCAAAACCGACAGATCGAACGGGAGCGCGTGCGCGCCGACATCGAATACGACGTGAACGTGAAGGCGGAGCTCCAGATCCAGCAGCTTCACGAGAAGCTCGATCTCATGAGCTCACAGCTCCAGAAGCGCCTGCAAACGCTGGAAAAACAGGGCCCTCGACCCAACGGCGAAGTGGCTCCTCCGAGCCTTGGTCGGCGAAATCAGGCCGAGACCTGACCCCGCAAGGTCCGGCGGCGATGGGTTCGTCCGGGCCGTCCGACCGCACCTTTCGCCCCCGAAAGGTTGACCTCGGGGGCACGGGGTGCGAACACCACACCCATGCGAGGTCTCCGTGTGCTCGGGTTCGTCGTCGCGCTTGCGTGCGGCATCGGAGAAGCCCACGCCGAAGGCGTCACGAAGCCCACCGTACCGGTCGTCCCGAAGCCCGTGGTTCCGAAGCCCGCTCCGCCGACGCTACCCTCGTCGATTTCGGCGAAGCCCGCTCCCGCCGCGGCCCCGGCGGCGAAACCCTCGGGCGCGCCCGCCAAAGTTCAGCCTCCCGCTCCGCAATCGAAGCCCGCATCGAAGCCTGGCGCGCAAAGTCAGGTCCCCCCCAAGCCCGCCGGCCGCGTGGACCCCTCACGCAAAGCAGACCCGCGTGGACGACGCACGGTCGCCGGCGGTCCCACGTTCGACGACGCGTCCCTTGGTGCCGAGAGCCCCGAGCTCGGCGCCCTCCATGACGCGGAGCGCGAGCTCTTTCCGCCCGCCATGCCTTCGCTGGGGTCGCCGTGGCCTTCGTCGGTGCCGAGCCCAATGGCCGGCGAAGGCGAGCCGGCGCGACCCCACGCGACGGGCGTCGTCCCGCAAGCTCCGAGCGAAGGTGTGCCTCGCGAGCCCGGTCGCGACCTGTCGTGGCTCGAGGGACTGGAGCTGCCCGAGCTGTCGATACGGTGGGACTCGCGCCTCGTTCGCTACCTCGAGTTCTGGAAGAGCGATCCGCGCGGCCACGCGATGTTCGCGCAGTGGCTGAAGCGGTCCGGGCGCTACCGCGAGGCCATCAAGAAGACGTTCGCCAAAAAAGGTGTACCCGAAGATCTCGTGTGGCTCGCCATGGTCGAGAGTGGCTTCGAGCCCACCGCGCGATCGCCGGTCGGGGCCATGGGCATGTGGCAGTTCATGCCCGAGACCGGTCGCATCTACGGGCTCTCCCAAGACCGCTGGGCCGACCAGCGCATTCATGTGCAGAGTGCAACCGAAGCCGCCGCGGACTTCTTGCTCGACCTCTACCGACGGTTCGGCACCTGGGAGCTTTCGATGGCCGCCTACAACATGGGCTACGGCGGCATCACTCAGGTGGTCAAAAAGTACAACTCGAACGACTATTGGGCGCTGTCGCGGCTCGAGGGATCGCTCCCGTGGGAGACCACGCTCTACGTCCCCAAGATTCTCTCGTGTGCCATCGTCGCGAAAAACCTGGCGAAGTTCGGTTTCGCCAGCGTGGACGTAGATGCTCCCGTGGATGCCGACGAGGTCCGGGTTCCGCCGGGAACCGCACTCGCCACGGTCGCCCAAGCGGCGGGCGTGAAGCCCAAAGAGGTCGAGGTCCTGAACCCCGAGCTCCGCGCGCAGCGCACGCCGCCCGGCGACGCGACGTCGATGTACGTCGTCCGCGTTCCCCGCGGAAAGGGCGCAACGTGTGCCGACAAGCTCGCGAAAGCGAGCGGCAAGGGCGACAGCTCGGATCGGTACGTCGTGAAGGTCGGAGAGTCCCTCGCCGACATCGCCGAGAGCCACCGTGTCGCCCCGCAGCGCCTCGTCGATCTGAACGCCATCGCTCCCGGCGAAGTCCTTCACGGTGGGACCGTGCTGCTCGTCCCGAAGTCCGACGAGCTCGAGGCCTCGAAGTCCGAGGCCCAAAAAACGAGTGCCCCGAAGACCGAGCGCCCCATCGTGGTCGTGCCCTCGGACGTGTTCGTTTACCCGGACCGGACGCGTGTATTTTACAAGGTAAGGACCGGTGACACCGTCGAACGCCTCGGCGAGACCTTCGGGGTCACGTTGGACGAGCTGCGGCGCTGGAATACCCTCGATTTGCGTGCGCGCTTGCTGGAAGGCATGACGCTGCAAGTGTTCGTCAAGGACCCAAAGAAGCTCGCCGACGCCCGCACGCTCGCCGAAAACGACGTCCGAACCATCGTCTCGGGGAGCGAGGAATTCTTCGCGCACTTCGAGGAGAAGGGGCGAAAGCGCATCGTCGTGCAAGCGAAGGCCGGCGAGACGCTCGAAGCCATCGGCAAACGGCACGGCGTTTCTGCGAAGCTCATGGAGCGCATCAACCGCCGCGGCAAATCCGAGCCCTTGCGGGACGGCGAGAGCATCGTTCTCTACGTGCCACCTTCCGACGGGGCCCACCCGGGCGAACTGGCCGAGCGGAGCCCGATGGCTCCTTTGCCTCTGCCGTAGCGTTCGATATCTCGGGCGTCTCGTGCGAAGCTTGCGCCCATGAATGCCTCGGTGAAGCTTTTGGAGCAGCGCTGCCCTTCGTGCAACGCGCCATTGCAGGTGTCTCCGTCCGAAGCGGTCGTGACCTGCCGCTATTGCGGAAACTCGATCTCGATCCAGCGCCAGAAGGCACCCTCTGGCGTCCCGAACGTGAGCTCGTTCGGTGCACCCGGTCATGTTCCTTCCACGGTGCTCTACATTCCGTCGGCTTCGGTGGGCGCCGCATCGTTTCTGCCTGCGCTCATCCCGCTCTTCATTTTTCTCGTCATCGGGATCGGTGGAGCCGTGAGCGCCCTCGGGCGGAGGTTCGTTTCGCTTCCGGCTACCTGCCGCCCCAACGAGACGCTGACCATCTCGGGAAAGACCTTCGACGGCACGCAGCCGGCCATCGTGGCCGGAGTAAACTGCAAGATCACGATCAAGGACAGCACGCTCACGTCGACCGACGCGATCGTGAAAGGTGGCATAAACCTCGAGCTTCGCATCGTGAACAGCAAGCTGAAGAGCAAGACCCACGCCATCGATCTCGCTTCGACCAACGCGAAAGTCTGGATCTCCGACAAGAGCGAAATCCGCGGCGACGAAGTGGGAATCTTCGGCGAGAACAACGTCGAGCTCGAAGTGAAAGACTCGACGGTCTCCGGCGGCCAGGACGGCATCGACCTCGGATCGAACGGAAAAGTGACGCTGACGGACGCCAAGATTGTCGGCAAAGAACACGGTATCAAAGCGGGCTCGAGCGCCAAGGTCACGTCCAAGAACACGACCATCACAGCCGACGAATCGGGCGTGCGCCTCGAGAGCTCGAGCGGCTCTTTCGACGGACGCAGCACGACGATTGCCGCGGGCGACGTGGCGCTCTTCCTCGAGAGCAACGGCGACGTGAAGCTTGCCGACAAGAGCGTCCTCAAGGCGAGCAAAGGCGACGGCATCGTCACCAAGTCGACGAACCTCAAGCTCCAACTCGAGGACACCAAAGTCGAAGCGCGCGAGGTCGGGCTCCGGCTCTCCGGAAACGCCGACGTTCGCCTCCGCAAGGGCGCCATGGTGCACGGCGATGCCGGGGGCCTGCGTTCGGACTACAACCTGAAGCTCTCGGTCGAAGGGGCCACGATAGACAGCGCCGGACCCGCCGTAGCCGGCACCTCGAATGCCGAGGTTCGAGTGACCACGGGCAGCTCCGTGAAGGGCACGCCCGCCTTTCAGTTTTCGTCGAACCCGTCGCGCTTCGACGTGCCCGATGGGACGTTCACCGGTGAAAAACAGCTCGATTCCCGCTCTGCGGGCGCGGCTTCTCCCGGGAGCGACATGGCCCTGCGGCGCATCATCGAAGCGTCCTACGTGCTCGCCAAGACCTGCAAGGACGGCAAAGGCGGCGAAGTTCGGGTGCGCATCGAGATCGCCGCGAGTGGCAAGGTGCAGTCGGTGACGTCGACCTCGTCGACCGCCTCGAAGGCGGCAGAACAGTGCGTGCTGGCGAAAGTTCGCTCCCTTTCGTTTCCCCCGCGAAGCGGCACCGCGACCATCCAGACGAACTACCTTCTCTGAGCGGCAAGCGGGCTCCCGACCTCGGCTTGCCGCGGATCGCAAGCCGATCGCTTCCTTCGTGCGACTCGGCTTGCGCGATGGACGACGGTGCCGGCTCAGCCGCCCATCGGCAGCAAAAGATCGGTCATGTCCTCTTCGAGCGTGGCGCGAACGTGCGCAATGGTCTTGCCACGGAGTCTTGATTTGGTAGCCGAAAAAGCCGAGCGCGAGAGGCCGGACAGGCGCTTCGCCTCCTCCATCGCGAGGGCGAGCACGTCGGCTTCGGGAGCCACTCGGTCGAGGTATCCGACCCGTGCGGCTTCGCTCGGATCGTAGATTTTGGCCATCAACGTGGCGTGACCAAGCTCGCGTCCGTCGATGCGGTCGCGTGCGAGCTCCATCGCCAGCACCGGGACGGGCATTCCGATGGCGACCTCGTTTAGGCCAATGCGGTATGGACCTTCGGTGCCGATGCGAACGTCCCCAGTGAGGAGGACCAGTGCGCCGCCCGCGAGCGCATGGCCCGTGCAGGCGAGCACCAGGGGCAAGCTTGCGCCGTAGAGCTTCATCAACAGGTCCGAGCCTCGTCGAAGAAGGGCCTTCGCGTTCTCCGGTCCGCTCATCATCACCTTGAGATCGAAGCCGGCACAAAACTTCTCTTTTCGTCCAACGAGCACGGCCGCAGAGGCTTCCTTTTCCGCACGTGCGAGCCCTTCCAGCAGGGCATCGATCATCGCGACCGAGAGCGCGTTGGCTTTGCCGTCGTCCATGCGGAGAACGGCCGTGGTTCCTTCGAGCGAATACGAGAGGGGCGAGGATGCGTCCATGGTGCGACCTTACTACCCTCCTCGGGGGACGAGCCGATCGAACGGCATCGGCCTTCCACGAGGTCCGTCGTCCGTCGCGTCGACCTCGGAGCCCCCGCCCGTCGCGGTCTCCTCCTTTGGTCGGTAAATATCCGAAATGTATGCGTTTTTTTGTCTGCCGGTTGCTCGCCGCGTCTGGCGTTGCGCCTACGGGCTCAAGCGAAAAGTGGAGCGAGGGCCTGGGGGAGCGGCGGGGCGCCGAAGAGGCGATCTGCGAGAGAGACGCTCGAGAGCGTGTGCAGGAACACCACGGTTCGGTGCTGGCCGCCAGCGACCTCTTGGAGCGCGCACGCGAACGCCTTCGCCGTGTACGTCGGATCGAGGTCGAGCCCTGCCGAGGCTTTGGCCACCTCCGTGGCGTGTCGACCGGATTCGGTGCCAAACCCGTAGCCTTCGCCCACCTCGGTTCCCGAGACCACGATGCGTGCGATGGCGCTCGGTGCGTGGAGGCCCGGGATGCGATGTGCGACACGTTTGACGAGTCTTCGTGCCATGGCTCCGAACATCGGAACGGGCGAAGACACGGCCACACCGAGCACTTTCGTGCGGAGCCCTGCGGCCTCGAGGCCGACCGCCAGACCAGCGGCCGTGCCGCCCGAGCCAAGAGCCGTAACGACCACGTCGGGTTCGGGAAGCTCACCGCGAGCCACTTGTTCGGCGAGCTCGAGGCCCGCAAAAACGTACCCCATGGTGCCCGCTACGCTCGAGCCGCCGAGCGCCACGAACGCGGTGTCCGCGCCCATCGCCGAGAGGACCTGCAGCGGCACGGCAGCGTAGCTTCCCGCCGGAAAGGGCTCGAGGCCCTCGTCGAGCGCGATGCGAAGGTTTTGCTCTGCATGCGGCGTTCGCGGCTGCGGGACGAGTACGGCTGCGACCGCGAAACCGTGGCGTCGCCCATAGATCGTGGTCGCGAGGACGTGGTGGCTGCCGGATGCTCCGATCGTCAAGAGGCGCTTTTTCCCCCGGTCACGCGCGCTCGCCAAGATGGGCTCGAGCTTGCGGACCTTGTTCCCGCCATAGAGGGTGCCGGATGCGTCGTCGTGTTTCACGTAGAGCGTGGTCTTGTGCGTGCATAATGCATCTATTCTCTCGACCGGGGTGGGGAAGGTCCCCAGCGCGATTCGAGGGACGTGCGGAAGCGAAACCATGGGCCCACCATGCCTCGCCTCCCCGCCGATTGCACGGGCGTCTTCCGACGTCCGCCCCAGGAAGAAATTGGGTTTTCGATGCCGACCACCCTCTATGCTCGCGGGTTGGCGCGAAGGGCGCGCCCTTCGAGGAGGCACGGATGACCGAACAGGGATCGAGCAGCGAGACCGGGGTCCTGGACGTCTTGGTGATTGGCGGTGGATTTTGCGGGCTCTCGGCCGCACGCGAGCTCGTCTCGCTCGGCGTTTCCGTGCGCCTTCTGGATTCCTACGGCGACCACCTCGGCGGGCGCGCGTACAGCTTCGACGCGGGCATTCCCGAAGGCACGAAGCTCAGGTTCGACCATGGGGCCGAGTACGTCGGGGACGCGCAGAACGCCATCATGGCCCAGGTGAAGGCGCTCTTGCCCGAAGGCACGCTGGTCAACGGCGCGAAGATGCGCAAGCCCTACCTTTGGGAGGTCATGATCCTCGACTCGAAGCGCTACTGCTTCAAGTCCACCGACAGCCTGTTCGGTATTCCCGGCGCTCCTCCCGACCTCGGGATCGTTGCGGCCATCGGGATGCTCGGAATGATCGCCGAGATGTCCCTCATCGAGATCTCGATCGACACCGTCGAGCCGTGGAACGGCCCGGCCGAGCTCCTCGCCCTCGATCGCATCGACGTCTGGACATGGCTCGGCGAAAAGTGGTGGGTCGTGCCCACCGTCAAGGATCTGCTGCGCATCAGTATCGAGGCCCTCTTGTCGGTGGAGCCCAAGCAGATATCTCCGTACTATCTTCTTTGGTATACTGCCTGCAATGACGGTTTCCTGAATGAAATCAATGATGACACGGGAGGCCCGCAGCAATACTGGCTTGCCACGGGCACGAGCTCGCTCGCCGAGCGCTACGCCGATCCGGTGCGCTCGTTCGTCACTCAAGGCACCAAGGCGACAGCCATCGATCTCTCGGGCGAGCTCGTGCGCGTCACCACGGACCTAGGCGAGACGATATCCGCCAAGAAGGTTCTGGTGGCCACGTCTCCGGCCACCGCGGGCAGGATCCAGTTCGAACCCGAGCCTTCCGCCGCCCGCAAAGCCCTCATGGCGCAGCCCATGGGCAAGACCCTCAAGTGTCAGGTCTTCTACAAGAGCGCTTTTTGGCACGACTCGAACGGCAAAGCCTACGACGGCTACGTGGGGGGCGCGAACTACCCCATCTTGTGGGTCATGGACAACTCCGCCGCGGACGGAGGCGGACCGCACGTCCTCATGACGTTCACGGTGGGCGACCAACTCGACGCGCTCGGTCCGTGTCCGACCAAAGAAGCCATCGTCACGCTCGTGACCGGAACGCTTCGAGACCTGTTTCTGGACGATCGTGCCCTCGCGGGCTCGCCCGAGTTCATCCGTCTCGAGCACTATTCGTGGACGCCGGATGAGCCTTTCGTCGGTGGTGGACCCAACACGGTCTTCACTCCCGGCATGCTGACGGGCGATCCTGGTAAGATTATGGACGAGCCGTGGGACGACAAGGTCTTCTTCGCGAGCGCCGAGAGCTCGAGGAACCTCACCCCCACGTCCACATCCCCGCGCTACGATCTGTTCGCCACCGAGAATCTTCCGAAATACGATCCGGAGACCTGCGAGCTTCTGCCTGACTCCGTGCCACCCTTCCACTCCAAGTACTCCGACATGCGCACCGACCTCGGCTACATGTCCGGAGCCATGGAATCCGGTCGGTACGCCGCGCATCGAATCGCCGCGAGCCTCGGCGTTCCGAACCAGTTGCCGCCGCGCGTTCCAGCACCGGCCTCGCTCGCACTTCCGGCACTTCCGGCACTCTCGGCGCCAAGTACGCTCACGGCGGACCATGCGGCTGCCGTGCTGGCCGAGCTCAAAGCCGAGCTGCTCGGTCCGGGCGGTAGCGCCCGCATCCAGGGCTTTCGGCGCGCGGGCCTAGGTGGCGAGGGAGGTTTTGCGGCGTATCTCCGTGAGCTTCTCGCGAAGACTCTTCCTACGAGCGGCCAGCCGCTCTCGGCCACCGATCCGGCTCATGCACCGAGCCTCCTTCGTCACCTGCGGGACTTTGCCATGGTATGTGCGGAGCACGTCCAGGCCGTAGCCACGACCACCGAGGCTGGCGAAACCATCCGAGCACACGTGGACGCGCTCGACCGAGCCTTGGGCTCGCGTCCGTGAACCAAAGCGCATGACCGACCGAAACCACCCCGAACCCGATCCGCCCGACTCTTCGGGCGCTGGCCCGCGCTTGGGTCGAAGCGGATTCCCGGTCTCGCGCGCGAGACCGGTCGAGGTGGGCCGTTACTCCGTCGTGGGAGTCCTCGGAAAGGGAGGCATGGGCATCGTCTACGAGGCCGTCGATCGGGAGCGCAATCAAGCGGTCGCGCTGAAGGCCCTCCGGCGTCTCGACCCGCATGGTCTCCGCCGCATCAAGGCCGAGTTTCGAGCCGTCGCCGACATCGTGCACGAAAACCTCGTGCAGCTCTTCGAGCTCGTCTCGGACGCGGACGACCTCTTTTTCGTCATGGAGCTCGTCGAAGGCGAAGGGTTTCTCGACCATGTGCGAGGTCGTCACGGCTCTCGTTCCGCCGTGCGACCCGACGGGTCGCCGCGGACGGATGGCGTCGCGATGACCTTGCAGGATCTGGTCGCTCGAGTGCCCAGAGCCGGTCGCGAGGTCGATGGCGACGACGACGACGGAACGACCGAGTCGCTCGACGCTGCCGGTTTGGCGCGCATGAAGGCGGCTCTCGTGCAGGTCGTTGCCGGCTTGACCGCACTGCACCGCGCCGGCAAGTTCCATCGCGACGTCAAGCCCACGAACGTGCGCGTGACTCCCACCGGTCGTGCAGTCGTTCTCGATTTCGGGCTCGTGAAGGACTACGTCGCGACCGATCACTATGGTCCCACGGCTGGAACCCCGGCCTACATGGCCCCAGAGCAAGTGCTCGGAGAGCGCGTTACCGCCGCGACCGATCTCTACGCCGTCGGGGTCATGATGTACGAAGCCCTCGTCGGTCGAAAGCCGTTCGTCGGTGCGGCCACCGTCGTTCTCGCGAGCAAAGTGCATTCGGTGCCCGACGCCCCAAGAACGCGCGTCCCGTCCGTTCCGGAAGATCTCGATGCACTATGCATGGAACTTCTGCGCGTCAATCCCGAATCTCGCCCTTCCGCCGCCGAGGTCGTGCGGCGCCTTGGCGGGTTGCTGGAAGAGGTCCCGTCCAGTGTGACGGGGGAAACCCTTTCGTGGTCCGGCCTCGACACCCCCGCGTCCTTCCGATCACGCGAGGGAACGACCACGGCGCGCAGGCACACGCCGTCGGGGAGCTCCACGGTTCCGCTCGGATTCGCCCCACTTTTCGATTCGTCCCCGGGTTCCACTCGTTCACCGCAGAGCGGGCCCGCACCCACGGCGTTGCTCGTCGGTCGCGACGCCGAGCTCGAAGCGATCTTTGCTGGCTACGAGGCCGCGTGCGCCGGCGAAACGGTCGCGCTCGCCGTGTCCGGCGTTTCCGGGGTCGGGAAGAGCACCTTGGTTCGCGCCTTCCTCGATGCCCTACGCGCGAGCGGCCAGGCGGTCGTCCTCGAAGGCCGCTGCTACGAGCGCGAAAGCGTCCGATTCAAGGCGTTCGACGACATCGTGGACGCACTCGGTCAGGTCCTCCGTTACATGCCGTGGCAAGCGCGCACGGAGCTCGTGCCGCCAGGCCTCGTGGAGCTCACTCGCATCTTCCCGGTTCTCGCGGACCTGGCGCTCCCGGAGGGCACCAACAAAGCCGACGTCGCCCCGGATCCCCATGAGCTCCAACGTCGCGCCTTCGTCTGTCTGAAGGGCTTGTTGACGCGTATCGCGGCAAAGAAGCCCCTCGTCCTCTACGTGGACGACCTTCAGTGGGGCGACAAGGAGAGCGGTCGGCTGCTCGTCGAGCTCTTGTCTCCACCGGAACGTCCGTCGCTTCTGCTCATCTACACGTACCGAAGCGAAGAGGCTGCCAACAGCGCTCTCCTCTCGGACCTCGCGCGCCGCGATTTCGGTAATACAATCCGAACGTTGGAGGTTCTTCCGCTCTCGAGCGAAAAGAGCGCCGAGCTCGCGCGCACACTCTTGAAGGGCGCGGACGATGACCGCCCGGACGGACCCACGACGACGCTCGCGGACGCCATCGCCGAGGAGTCCGATGGCAGCCCGCTCTTCGTCGAGCAGCTCGTTCGTCACGTCGCTGCGGGCGGCTCCGTGGAGGTCTCTCTTGCGGACCTTTTTTCTGCTCGGATCGGCAGCCTTTCGGACGAGGCGAGGCGGACCCTCGAGGTCGTCGCCGTTGCGGG
Source organism: Myxococcales bacterium (assembly GCA_043764595.1). Lineage (GTDB taxonomy): Bacteria > Myxococcota_A > Polyangia > Polyangiales > Polyangiaceae > JAAFHV01. The sequence continues at coordinate 21,923 of JAYUKI010001357.1, forward strand.
ACGACCGCTCGAACAAGGCATTGCGGAGCGCGCCGCAGGCCTCCCGCGGCACGACCGCGCCACGATTCCCATGCTTCGCGCACAAGGGCTCGTTCGAACCCGCGGCGCTCGAAAACGCGACACCATCGAGGCCTCCCACGATCGCGTCCGCGAGCACGTGACGAGGGGCTTGTCGCATTCGGCGAGGCGCTCCCACCACCTCGCCCTCGCGTCGGCCCTCGAAGGTTCGGGTCGCGCCGATGCTCGCGATCTCGCGCTCCACTACCACGGAGGAGGGGACCTTCCTCGCGCCTACGGTTTCGCTATTCGGGCGGCCGAGGACGAGTCCCGTGGCCTCGCGTTCGATCGCGCAGCGGATCTTTTCGCGCTGGCGCTCGAGTGCGGCCGAGCGCCGGCAGCCGACCTCGTCGCCGTGCGCGTGCGCCTCGCGGAGTCGCTCGTTTCGGCAGGTCGGTCCGCCGAGTCGGCGCCGTACTATCTGGCCGCCGCCGAACGGAGCGCGGGGGACCGGGCTACCGACTTGCGTAGGCTCGCGGCCGAGCAGCTCCTCGTGAGCGGTCGCTTCGACGAAGGCGTCGAGGTCCTCGCTCCGGTGCTGGAAGCCGTTGGTCTTGCGTATCCGAAGTCGCCGCGCAAGGCGCTCGTCGCCATGCTTGCCCGCATCGCGGAGCTCGAGGTCGTTGGTACCCATTTCGTCCTGCGTTCCGAGAACGAGGTCGCTCCGAAGGACCTCGCGCGGGTCGACGTGGCGTGGTCGGCAGGAAAGGGTCTGCTCTCCGTCGATTCGCTCCGGGGAGGCTACTTTTTCGTTCGAGCGGTTCGCCTGGCGCTTCGTGCGGGTGAGCCGAAGCGCGCCGCCCGATGCCTCGCCATCTACGGAATGATGAACGTTTACGGTGGCGATGCCCGGGGCGAGCGCCGAGGCACGAAGCTGCTCCATCAAGCCCACTCGCTCTCGCAGAAGCTCGCGGATCCCGTCGTCGAGGGCACCGTGGCGATTTGCCGCGGCACGGCGAGCATGAGCCTCGGCGCGTGGCGCGATGGTCTCGCGCTCATGGAGAGCGGCATCGACATCCTCGCATCGCAGGCGATCGACGTCGGCTGGGAATGCTCGACCGGTCGTTCGAGCTGCTACAATACGAGGCTCTGGCTCGGCGAGCTCGCCGAGATTGCTCGTCGAGCGCCGGCATGGGCCCGTAGTGGCGAACGCGTGGGCGACCTCTTTTCCTGGGTCACGGGCGATCTCTACTCGGCGATCGTCGAGCTCTTCGAGGATCGCCCGAACGAGGCGAGGACCCGCGCGAGCCTTGCGATTGGGCGCTGGTCCCGCAACGGATTCCACTTCCAGCACTGGCTCGCGCTCAAGGTCATGGTCTTGTGCGATCTCTATGAAGGGGACGCGGAGAGCGCGCACGTCCGACTCTCCGGCGCGTGGGGGGCCCTGGACGAATCGGGTCTTCTTCGCATCCAGCTCATGCGCATCGATGCTTTTCTGATTCGGGGCACCGTGGCGATCGCGTCGAGCCAAAAAGACTCCCGCAGGCTCGCCCTCGCGGCTCGGGATGCCGCGGCGCTCGAAGCTGAGGACCGTCCCGCCGCACAGGGGGGCGCCGCTCTTTTACGCGCGGGAATCGCCGCCGCTCGCGGACAGCGCACCGCGGCTCGAACCGAGTACACCATCGCCGCCCGTGAGCTGTCGCGTGCCGAGGTTCGCCTTCACGCCGCATGTGCCACACTCTCGTGCACTCCTTCCGAAGGAGACTCCGCGGTCGCGCTGGCAGTATTGGCTGGGGAGGGCATCGTGCGGCCCGAACGCGCCTTGCGGGTATTCGCCCCCGTCGCAGGCTGACCGGGCGAGCGCGATGGGCTCGCCACAAACCGGTGGCCTCGAGGCCAGCCAGGCGGCGTACGCTTCGAACGTGCCCTCGTCCCTACGTCGCTTTGCCATCCTTGCGTGCTCTGCGTTCGGTCTCGTGACCTCCGCCATCGCTTCGGCGGACGCGGGCGTCGACCGAGGCGACGGTGGTGCCGGCGACGCGGGGAGTACGAGGCCTGCGCGCGCGAAGCTACGGGTCTTCGACGACGGCGTGCGCGTTCCAGGGGATCCCAAGACCCCGCTCCCGCCATCCCCGTGGCCTTCCGACGGGGTGTCACTCTTCGCGTTGCGCGGCGAGACCGTCGCGTTCCAAGTGGTCCTCGAAGGCGAGGAAGAAGCCTCGACACCCTGCCACCCCGTGCTCGGTGCGTTCGAGGGAACCCCTCTTCAAGTGTCCATATTTGCAGAAGATTTTGTCGACTTACGCCGTCCATCAGGGAACGACCGACACCCCGAGGATTCGCTCGCATTCACCCACGCAGCCAAGCCGGAGCCAGCTCTCGTCGGGCCCTATGCCGACGCCCTCTTGCCCAATCGCGACGCCGTCCTCTCACGCACGAGACGCACCGCTTTTTGGTTTGACGTGCACGTGCCGGTGGCCGCCGCGGCCGGTCACAGGACGTCACGGCTGGCGATCGTGGCCGAGGGAGGAGTGGTTGGCGAGGTCACGGTCCGCCTGGAGATCGTGGACCGCGAGCTCCCTTATGCCGCGCTTCCGGTCATGGTCTACTACGAGCCCGAGGCGTTCAAGCGTCGGATGGGGGGCCTCCGGGCCGAGCCGGAGCTAAGGGCCCTCTTCCACGCGCACCACGTAGCGGCGATACGTCCAGTGCTCACCGAGCGTGACCTGGAATCGGAGGTCCCCTACTTGACCGGAGAGGCCTTTACCGGCCAAGCCGGCTACACCGGCCCGGGCGCGGGTAGGGGCGAAGGGATCGTCGTTCTCGGTACGTATGGCGATCTCGGTGAGCCCGTCGCGTCCAAAGTGCCACTCGTCGCAAAGCTTCAAACACGGGCGTCCGCGTTGGGGCCGTCGGTCGAGACGTTCCTTTATGCGGTGGACGAGGACTGCAAGAGCCCATGGCCGGCGGCTTGGAAAAAGCTCCTCGCCGCGGACGAACGAACCCGCGCGCTACACGTCGGCGCAACGTGCGGCGACGAACCCTCGAAGCATCCGGCCGACATCGTAATGCAAGTCCCCGAGGACCTTTCGCCCGCGAGGCTCGCCACGCCTGGAAAGAGCGTATGGGCGTACAACGGAAAACGCCCGTTCTCGGGAGCCGCCGTGGTCGACGTGCCTGCCACGGATCTCCGCGCGAATGCCTGGATCGCGGCGCGCTATGGAATCCCGCGGTGGTTCTATTGGGAGGCTACTTCTTGGACGTCGTACGGGGGCGGGAAGATCGGCGGAGATACCGATCCTTTCGAGGTCGCAGATTCGTTCCACAACAAAGATGGCGACCACTCCAATGGAGACGGCATTCTTGTCTATCCAGGAACGCAGACGGCCCAGGGCATGCGCTCGTACGGACTCGACACGGTCTTCCCGTCGGTGCGGCTCAAGAACTTGCGTCGCGGCATCCAAGACGTCGGGTATCTGCTTCTCGCTCGCGCCCACTCGGTTTCCGAAGCGGACGCCGTAGTCGCGCGAGCCGTGCCAAGCGCCCTATCGGACGCGAAGCCGAGCGCGAAGGCTTCTTGGTCCGACGACGCTCGTCCGTGGCTCGACGCACGACGCGAGCTTCTCGCCATGGCTCGGAAGGCTCCAGCAAGCGCGGCACCGAGCCCTCTGGTCACGGCCGTCGCCCCACGCTCCGCTTCTGCACGCCCAAGCAACGTGTTGGCTTTGGCGATTGCCCTCGTTTCAGCCATGGTTTTCGCGTTTGGAAAATGGGTGTCCAAAAAGGAGTAGGTGTAGCCGATTCTGCGATGACGTGACTCCACGCCCACATGTCCGACCAAGAGCCCTGCAGAATCCCGTGATCTTCGATGGGCTCTAGCCGCCGGGGCGTGCCATGGTGAAACAAAGGAGACTTGCCTGTGCCGACGAGTGTGCCGAAGACCAATGGTAATGGCCGGGATCACGGGAAGCGCGACAGCTCGCTCCCCACGACACGGCCCCCGCCTCGGCTCGAGGGCACCGACGATCTCGGATCCCTCGCCCATCTCGCGAAAGAGCGCGTGTCGCAGCTCACCGCCGAGCACGAGCGAGCCCTTGCAGAGTTTTTGTCCGACGACCCTTGCGCGTCGCCCATGCCGGCCCCCACCCAGGAATCGTCCGAGGTGCGTGTGAAGAGGCCAGACGGTGCATGTGTGGCCGAAGAGGTGCTGCTCCCCGCGCGGCGCGACTACCGTCGCGAGTGAGTGGGCTCTAAGGCGCCGGTCGAAATGGGTGTGTCCACTTCCGTCGAGACCGACGCGAGGCTTTTGCGCGAGGAGCGAGCAGCGAGCACCGGAAGCCTACTCCCGTAGTCTGAGGAGCGGAGCGACGAGGCCACCTG
>JAYUKI010001358.1:0-7108 GCA_043764595.1 Myxococcales bacterium
GGCCATTTTTGCCTTCGACGTCGACTTCCATGAGCACCTGCCGAAGCTCTTTCCCCATGCGGCGGGGGCTCGCGAGCGCTTCGCGGCGCAAACCGAAGAGGAGCGCGCCCCCGGAGCGCGGATGAACGCCACGCTCGGCGCGGGGTACTTCATCCTCGCCGCCCGGGCCCAAGGTCTCGACTGTGGTCCGATGGGAGGCTTCGACGCCAAGAAGGTCGACGCGGAGTTTTTCGCGGGCACGTCGTGGCGTGCGCTGTTCCTCTGCAATCTCGGTTATGGCGTGCCCGAGAAGCTCCATCCGCGGGCGCCCCGGCTCGACTTCGACGAGGCGTGCAAGGTGGGTTGAAGCCCGCGGGAATGGATCCCGATGGCCGCCGGTTTTCGCGCAATGGCGTTCGAGAGTCAGGGCAGAGGCGGCGGCTATTCGTGGCGAAGGGGGCTCGTCGAGACGCTTCTCGATCGCGCTTACGTTGGTGCGTGGCCCGCGAAGCTGTGGGGTCTCACGGCTCGCTCCGAACGTGTCCGCGCGGTTCGACTCGAGGTGGAAGCCGACATCCCGGATCCGCTGCGTGTGGCCTTCGCTTCGGACCTGCATCTTGGCCCCACGACCGCGAAAAAAACCTTGGATCGCGCGTTTGGCATGCTGGAGGAATGGAAGCCCGACGTGTTGCTCCTTGGTGGAGACTACGTGTTCCTCCATGCCACCCCCGAAAAGGCGCGTGAGCTCGCACGACGTGTCTCGCGTGTCGGCGCGGCGAGCACGTTCGCCGTACTGGGCAACCACGATTTATGGAGCACCCACGGGCACCTCGAAGAAGCTCTGGGCGGCGCGGGTGCCCACGTGTTGGTGAACGCCTCGGTTCGGTTGCCTGGGCCACACGGCGGTGTGGCGATCGTCGGAATCGACGACCCTTGGACCGGAACCCCGGATGTGGCGCGGGCGTTCGCCGGAGCCGAGGACGCAAGCGTGGTGCTGGTGCTGTGCCACGCGCCCGAAGGGCTTCCACTGTGCAGCGGGCGAGCATTCGATCTCTTTCTCTGTGGGCACACGCACGGAGGCCAAATCGCGACGCCGTTCGGAGCTCCCGTGGTTCCCGGCCGCGTGGGCCGCAGACTGGTCAGCGGGGAGCACGAGACCCACTGGGGCCGCGCGATCGTTTCGCGGGGAGTCGGAGCGACCGAGCTGCCCATTCGAGCGTGGGCCAGCCCGGACGTGGTGCTCGGCGACGTAGTGGGGAATCGCCGTCCGGAGTGACTACTTAAAATTGGCCACGATGCCGCTCTGCGTGTCCGAGATTTTCTTCAGGAGCCCAGAAATCGCGGCGGCATACTTCGCGCGGCGATCCATCAGCATTTGAAGGCGGAGCGCGTTCGTCTCGCTCAGCGCGTCGAGCAGATCGGGGCGCGCCGAAGACACGGGCCGCACTCCCGACGCGCGACGAGCCAGGGCTTCGCGAATCTCTTCTTTGCTTTTGTCGGCGAGCTTGAGCTCCGTGACGAGGCCCTTCAGATCGGAATCGGCATCCCGCGCCGCCTGGGCCATGACCAACGCGACAAGGCTTTCCACGTTGCCAAGATTGAGGTCCAAAAGCCCCGAAATGGCCACGTCACGCGCGTGCTCGGCCGGGGTCTTCGGACGTACGCCGCGCCCCCCAATGGCGGGTTTATCGACGCGTGCCATGGTGTCGCGCGCCGCCGCTTCGAGGCGTGCTCGTGCCGCAGGAGTCATTCGAGCATAGACCACCGACTGACGCGCTATGACGCTGTCGACGGTTGGCACCTGCGCGTCGTCGACGACCACGGCAGATGGTGCGACACGCAAGTTGGGCTGCGCAGCGGCACCCGTGCCGGCGAGGATCACCGACGATAGAACCGCGAGGGCAAGTAGAGAACGCATGGAGGCGTTCTTAGCAGACGGAGGGGTGCTGCGCTGTCGCCCAAACCGTCGACCCAAGCGGCGCACCCGACCAAAACCACGGCTCGCCGACGTTGGTCGGGCGGCCACCACCATCCTCGTGGAATCGTTCACTTTGGTCCGCTTCTTTTGCCGCTCGCAAAGCCGCTGTCCTCACGGCAGCGTTCCGCCGGTCCACGGCCACTGGTCCGGGCCGTGGACCGTTCTCGAACACAGACCGTGCCCGGAGCGTCTCAAGTTGTGTGTTTCATGCGTCGCTTCGACTGCAGCCCAGCGAGCGACAACCGCTCGCTCAGACGGCGAGAGGAACGATTTGTTCTCGCGCTTCCGCCTCGAGACGGTCATTGCGTACGTGCCGCTTCGCGCTAGTACCTCCGGGATGAGGTCCGTCTGGTTCGGGGTTCGCCTTTCCGCTTTGGTTCTCGGCCTGGGCTCTTGCGCGTCGCAAGCGACTGCGGACCGCGGGCTGGAGAATGACGCCGGACGCGCAAGCGCGACGGACGGAGCAGCTCCTCCATCGTTATCGTTGGGTGACGGAGGCGATTCACGTGACGGAGGGGACGGTGGCACTGGAGATGCTGCGTGCACGACCACGACCTTGGGCGGACCAAAGCCTGCCTCCTACCCGATCGTGATCGGCGGTCAAAAGGCATGGTCCCACGACGACGGATTCAACGCCGGCTACTTTCACACCTACGACGCACTCGACATTGGTGGAGCGGGAGACGTTCCACACAAGGTGCATGTCTTTCTGCCACGCAACTACGACGCCTGTGACCGGGGGTATCCCGTCGTCTACATGAACGATGGCCAAACGGCGTTTTGGACGGGAGGCTCGGTCACCCAATCGTGGCGTGTGGCCGAAGCCCTCGATGCCGGATACAAATCGGGAAAGATTCCGAAGCTCATCGTCGTGGCCACCGTTCCGAACGATCGCGAATACGAATACAGCTACGCTCGAGCCACTCCGGGCGCGGCGTGCTGCGGGGCAGACCGCTACACGTCCTATGTGGCGGACCGCATTCGCGGTTTCGTGGATACGACCTATCGAACCTTGCGGGGCCCGAAGAATACCGCCATCGTCGGCTCGTCGCGCGGTGGTCTCTCCGCGTTCTACTTGGCCACGCGCCGCCCGGACGTCTTCGGAAAAGCCGCGTGCCTCTCGCCCTCCTTTTGGGCCGGCCTCGATCCGGTGTACGGGGGCACGCCTCCCGGCGGACCTCTCGAGGCGTCGGGGCTCGTGGTTCCGGTGACCGCCACGCTCGCAGACCCAACCGTGCGGCCGAGGCTCTGGATCGACTGGGGGCTCGTACGCACCGGCGGCTTCGGCAACGACACCATCGAGTCCGCGGCGACGTTGCGTGGCCGCGAGATGGTAGGCCTCTTGAAGACCAAATTCGGATACGTCGAGCCCAATGACCTCACTTGGGAGGAAGATCCCACGGGTGGCCACGACGAGGGCTCTTGGTCACGAAGGCTTCCCCGAGTGCTCGAAGCGCTCTTTCGGTAGTCTGTCGGCCGGCCTCGCCAATGCCGTTTTGTGGAATGCCAAATGCGAATCACAGACCTCCATCTTCCGCCTCCGGCGTGTCTTGGCACGGTTCGTACCACCCGCGCCGAGGGAGACTTCCGAACGAGATTCTTGAGTAACTTCGTCACGGACGAGGAAGAAGCCCATTCTCTTGCTCGGCACCGTTCCTGGAACCGTCCCGAGGAAGATTGGGTATCCACCCGCGAGGAGTCGGAGGTATGGACCATCGGCTGCACGTGTGGCGCGGAGGACGGAAAAGTCTTCGGGGTCCGCGAGAACGATACGTTCAGCGCACCCCTCTTTTATGCGTGCCTCAAGTGTGCTTCCCGATTCCTGATTTTCGATCTCAAAAGGCACGGACACAACGGTGAGATCGACAGCAAGAAACGCAAGCGCAAGCCACCGAGTGCGGCGCCAAAAGCGACGTTCGCGATGCATTGCCGCGCGTGCAAGAACACGGTGTGGCGTCTCGCGGTCATCGTGACGTACCAAGGAGAACCCTTGGACCTCGACTCCGGACAGCGTGTGCAAGACCACTTCGACGTCATCCTCGTCGGTGGGACCTGCACGACGTGTGGAACGATCGCCATTGCCTACGACGCAGAATGTGCCTGATGGGAGGTTCTCGGTTGCGTAAAGCTGCGTTCCACGCACCTCGACGGACCCTTGAGGGTTGCCACGAGAGCGCTTCGAGCTAGAGTCTTCGCATGAGCTTTGGACTTCGTGGGGCTGGGAAGGTCGTGCTCGCTGTGGTCATCGCATCGGCGGTGGTGGCCGCGTGCGTCGGGGATGATCCGGTGAGCGGTGCGGACGCCGGAGGGACTCCACCGACCGCGACGACACCTGCCACTCCGACGGCCCCCACGACCGTGCCAGACGCGTTGGCTCCGCTGCCCGACGCAGAGGTCAACGGCGATGCCGCTGTCCCGGCGCTGCTCGACGCAGCCCCGGATGGCGCGGTCTTGATCGACGGCGCCCCTCTCGACGCGTCACGGCCGATGCCGACGTGCCGGGCGCCCGCGGTCAACGCCAACGCATTCAACCTTCGCTGCAGCGCGAGCGCCTCGAACCCGACGCCCGGTGGACGCGTGCTCAACGGAACCTACGTTTTGAACGGCGGTTATGGCGCGCTCATGTGCCCGAGTACCTACATCTTCGGATATGCCGAGGTTTTTTCCGAGCTGGGGGAACAGTTCATTCGCTACTACGCCTTGAAACGAGCGACGACGACCGATGTCGGAGTGTCCGTCTCGGGAACGTACTGGCTCAACTACGACTCCACCACCGGTCGACTTCGCGCCGAAGAGATGTGCGACGTCGCACGGAAGGGTGGCGTGCGCACGGGCGAGGTCGCCGTGGCGGGAACACAGCTCACGTTGACTTTCGTGAATGGCCAGGAGCGCTGGGACAGGAAGTAGGCGACCGATCCGTCGACGCGCGAACACCGGACCTTCGTGGCGAAGCGGTGAAAACCTGGACGAGAAACGGCCTGTAGCCGAGGACATGACCAGGTGTCAAAAAGGCTCATGAAGAAGCGGGCGTAGGACTCGTCCGGAGGGTCCGTGCGTTCGGCTCGGCGGCCGTATCACCCACGCGCCAGGAACCCTTCATGCGCTCGCTCTTTCTTTCGTTTCGCTCGACGTACCACTAGCCCGCCTCCGGTGCTTTGCAGAGCGTGAGGAAGTGCCCGCTCCAAAAGTATGGGCGACCCCAAAAGGGGTATTCGTGCGCCAAATGGGATGCAACCTCACCGAGCCTTGGGAGGAGGCCCCGCCCGACTTCGGAGCGCAAGACGACGTCCTGGACCCGGCGCAAGGGGATGCGAGTGCGCCCGACGCGAGCGCGCCTTAGCCGATTCGTTTCGCTACCGTTTGCGCGAAGCCTTCTTCGTTTTTGGCGCGCTCACTTGGACGACCTCCGAGTCGTCCACTTCGTAAAAGCCAAGGACCCCTTTGATGGGACGTGGCTCCACGGGACGGGGATTCTCGAGCACCCATGCCCATCCTCCGGAGCCGTCGGGGATGCAATCGACGAGGTCGACCGTGCAGATCGTGACCCCGCAGGGCATTCCTTCGCCGCCTTCGTCGGGGGCTTTGGTGGAGCAAACCAGAAGCGGGCCGCGGAAGTGCGTCCGTCGCGATCGGTACTCTTCGGTCTTCTCGCCCGAGGCGATCTCGGAGGCATACGGCTGACGAATCGATAGCGCTTTCATGGTTCCTTCGTTTGTATGGCGAGACCTTCGCAGTGGGATACGCGGCTCAGAAAAAGAGCTGGGTCTGGAGACGCACACGGTCGGTCTCGACTTCGGGCGACGCCGCCGTGTCGCGGATCAGGTGAAAGTAGTCGAGCTGGATCTTGAGGTTGTGTCCCCTCGGAAAGAACCCGATTCCGCCGCCAATCTCGCGATCGCGGTACACCGCCCCTCCGTCGACCGGGCGCACCTCGCCATACCGGAGCGCAAGGTCCCAGTGCGGCCAGAGTGGCGCGCCAATCTGGACCACGTAGCCCACGGCCGAACGCGAGCGCTCGACGACGGTCTTGCCGCTCGCCTCTCGCTTTTCTCCGACGATGGGTCGGTCGGCCTTGCGGTAGTGGACCTCGGCGAGCACCGAGAAGCCGTGCCACTTGAAGTGGGCGTCGGCCACGGCGTGGCGGTAGTCGACCGTGCCGGTCGTGTACGTCTCCGCGAGCGTGCTTCGCGCGCGGTTCGTGCTCTGGTTGTAGGCCGTCGCGAAGCCGACGGACAGGCCTGGCTTGTGCGAGCGCTCGAGGTCGCCCCCGACGTAGTCGTCGAAGTCCCCGAACGGCAGCGCCTCCACCCGCGCGGCCCACAAGAGGCCCGCTCGATCGGCGATGCGGTTACGCCCGTCGCCGCCGAAGACGCCCGCGTTGTAGCGGAGGTGGCCCCCGGCTCCGAGCAAGTTTCGACTGAAAAGCTGCACGCCCACGTCGCGATCGAGGCTCATCTCGGCGTTCACGTTCGAGCGATCGACGAGCTCGAGGGCCGACGACGAGACCATGCGCTCGCGGCTGAACGGGACCTTCATTTGCCCGGCACGCACGCTCGCGTCGCGCAGATCGAGCCACTCGACGAAGGCGTCGCGCACCGGCACGAGGAGATCGGGCTCCATGTCGCGCGTGGAGAGGCCAAGCTGGAAGTAGTAGCGAACCCTTCGCTCGAGCACGTGCCCTTGGAAGAGCAGTCGCATGCGGCGCACGAGGAACGAGGTGTCGACCGGGCTGCGCTCGCCGCTCGCGTCGGGCGCGTTGCTCTCGACGGCGCCCTGGACTTGCACACGCGCCCGTACGTTGAGCTCGGTGTCACCGTTGCTCGACCCCACGGTGATGCCCTTGCCGTAGACCGCGTCGATACGCACTCCCCCTGGTGTCGTCGTCTGCGTGAGCAGGCGTGGCTCGGGGCGCGCACCTTCTTCTTCGGCCCATGCCGCGCGCGGCGCGAGCGCAAGAGAAACGAAGACCACGATCTTCGCCGCCTTCCACGTGTGGCGCATCACTCGCCCTTCATTTCCGGGCACAGCTGCGGCGAGAGCCCGAAGAGCCAGGAGCTCGCCTCGGATGTGCACGACCAAACGGCCCGCCGCCTTGGTGGCGCGAGACTTCTCTTTCAGGAGCGCAGAGAGCGCGGGCATGGGCGAGAAATA
>JAYUKI010001359.1:0-7091 GCA_043764595.1 Myxococcales bacterium
TGCGCTCGTCGTGCTGTTCGCCGCGCCCGAGGCGGCAGTGTTATGACTCTCTTCTGGCGTCTGTCCAAGGGGACTTGCGAAAATATTTCTGTCGTCGGCGGATGGGGACGAATCCCCCCATTCTTCGCGGGCGATGCGCCCCATCAGTGCCTCCGTGGCGGCGTCTTTTTCGGCTTCCGTGCGCTGCACGTCCGGCCAGCCCGCGAGCTTCGCGGTGATCCAATCCGAGGCTTCGGAAGAAGTAGGTGGTGAAGAAGGCTTGCTCATTTGTTCGCTCCACGTAGAGCTTCGGATGCAGGCTCGGCTCCGAATCCTCGCGATTCCATGAAGTCTTTCAGCTTGCGACGCGCCTCGTGGACGCGCCAGGCAATCGTTCCTTCGGGCGCGCCCAGAATCGTTGCCGCATCCTCGTGGGACACGCCATCGATGCAGACGAGCACGAGCGTCGTGCGAAGGGTCTCCGACAGTGCGTCGATGCCTTCGCACAAGGCGAGGTACTGTTGCCGTTCCGAAGTCTGGCTTTGGGGATCTTGGCCATCGGGGCGGTCGCTCCGAATGGCATCCAAACGTGCATCGTCGTCCTCGCCCGAAAGACGCGACGACTTCCGTGACCGGATCGCGTTCAGCGAGAGGTTCACGGCGATGCGGTAAATCCAGGTGTACGGCTCACTTCGGCCGTCGAACCTGTCGAGCGCTTTGTAAGCGCGCAAGAACGCTTCCTGGGCGATGTCCTCGGCCAGAGCGCGGTCGCGAACCATGTGGATCGCGAGCCTCTGGATGCGAGGTTGGTGGCGACGAACGAGGAGTCCGAAGGCTTTTTGGTCGCCCTTCTTGGCTCGTTCGACGAGGTCTCGGTCGGTGAGCGGCTTTTGGGATTCCATCTCGTCGAAGGGCGAAACCGCGCGCCTGAGGACTGGACCGGCAGAGCCGGATCGGGTCGCCGGCGGCGCGACGGGCGTGGCAGGCGTTTTTGGAGGCTCGCGACCCGTCGGACTCTGCCCCGAGGGGCCGAGATCCGACGAAATTTCGTGCGACCATACCGCTTCCACGGAGGCTTTGACAGAAAGTGGGGCCGAACCTTTGGCCACGCCGCATCTTTCCTTCCTCACGGTTTCTCGGAGCTCGGCGGAACATCCCATCGCAGTGTGTGTAAAGTTTCGTGACTCTTCAGAAATTCGTGAGGCCGGCCCTTAGGTTGGATTCGCCCTCCCAGCCTCTATCGTCTTCGTGGGGAAGGGTTAGGATGCCGCGTCCGACGTTGGAAACCTCTTCGGCGCTCGTGGCTCGCTCATGGCCGCCCGTGTGGACCCCTCCAACGAGCCCTCCGTCGGAAGTCTCCTCGAAAGGTAAGTCACGACCATGTCTGCGCAGACGACTTCGACCACCGCGACCACCGACGAGCTGCGCCGCGCCCTCGCGGCGGAAGAAGGCGGACGCGTATGGCTCAGGCGCCTTGCCATCGTTCTTGGCCTCTTGGCGCTCGTCGCGGGTGGCGTCGTCGTTCGCGCGAAGAACAAGCCACCGCCCCCTGCCAGGTTCCTCTTCGCCACGGTCGGCCGCGGGGACGTGAGCGAGAAGGTCCAGGCCACGGGCGCAGTGCAGCCGCTTCTCCAGGTGAACGTCGGCGCGCAAGCCAATGGGCGTGTCACGAAGGTGCCCGTCGACTTCAACACGATGGTCAAGAAAGGCGATTTGCTCGCCGAAATCGATCCCACCGTGTTCGACGCCCAAGTGAGCCAAACCGCCGCGAACCTCGCCGCACAGCGTGCCCAGGGCGAGAGCGCGAAGGCCAATCTGGCCGCAGCCAAAGCAAACTTCGACCGCATCGAAAAACTCTTCAAAGAGAACCTGTCCTCGCGAGGCGAGCTCGATGCTGCGCGTGGCCAATACGAAGTCGCACAAGCCCAAGTGTCGGCCACCACGGCGCAAGCCCTGGCCATTCAGGCGCAGCTCTCCCAGGCTTCCACGAACAAGAGCTTCACCAAGATCTACTCGCCGGTCGACGGCATCGTGATCTCGCGCACCATCGACCCGGGCTCCACGGTGGTCGCGTCTTTCCAGGCGCCGGTGCTCTTCGTGATCGCGCAAGACCTGCGAAAAATGCGGGTTTTGGCCGACGTGGACGAAGCAGACGTGGGCAAGCTCAAAGAGTCGATGGAAGTCGAAGCCGTGGTCGACGCCTTCCCCGGCGAGACCTTCCGCGGCATCGTGCAGCAAGTTCGGTTCTCGCCGAACAACGTGCAAGGCGTCGTCACGTACTCGGCCGTCGTCGAGGTGCAAAACCCCGAAGAGAAGCTTCGGCCCGGCATGACGGCCACCATCACGGTGAAGACCAAAGAGTCGAAGAACGCGCTTCGTATTCCGAACGCCGCGCTTCGTTTCAAGCCGACGCCGCCCCTCGGTCCGAACGGCAAGCCCTTGCCCCAACCCACCGAGCCGCCGCTCGCCAAAGGCCAAGCTCGGGTGCACGTGCTTCTGTCGGACAAGCCGGGTGACGAGAAAGAAGAGACACGCATCGTGGGCATCGGCGTGACCGATGGCGTCTACACCGAGGTCACCGGAATCGACGAAGGCACCAAAGTGGTCACGGACGAGTCCGAGACGGACGAGAAGAAGAAAAAGGGCAAGCCGTTCTGATGGACGCTTCCCTCTCCTCCACGCCCGACGCGGCGGATCCGCCCGACGCTTCCCCCGCTCCACCGGAGCGACGCGCGATCGATCCGGAGCCGCTCATCGTGCTTCGTGGCGTGGCAAAAGACTACGAGTCGGGGGAGAGCGTGGTGCACGCGCTCCGCGACATCGACCTCACCTTCGAGCACGGTGAGTTCGTGGCCATCGTCGGCACGAGCGGCTCGGGCAAGTCCACGCTCATGAACATCTTGGGGTGCCTCGATAGGCCCACGCGCGGCACCTACGCGCTCGCCGGTCTGGACGTCGGGGCGCGCACCAACGACGGCCGTGCGATCGTTCGCAACCGTTTGATTGGATTCATTTTTCAGGGATTCAACCTCCTGCCTCGAACCACGGCTCTCGAGAACGTGGAGCTCCCTCTCCAGTACCGCGGAGTCGGTCGTGGCCCGCGTCGAGTCCGCGCGCAAAAGGCGCTCGACCAAGTGGGGCTCGGCGATCGCATGGGGCACACTCCGAACCAGCTCTCCGGCGGTCAGCAGCAGCGTGTCGCCATTGCGCGGGCGCTCGTCACGGACCCCCCGCTTCTTCTCGCGGACGAGCCCACGGGCAATCTCGACACGCGCACCAGCCTCGAGGTGCTCGCGCTCCTCCAGAAGCTGAATCGCGATCAGGGCATCACCATCGCACTAGTCACGCACGAGCACGACATTGCCGCGTGCGCCTCGCGGGTCATCACGTTCCGCGATGGCCGGATGGTCAGCGACGTTCGCCAAGACACGCCGCTCGATGCCCAAGCCGAGCTCGCCAAGCTTCCTCCGGAGGACGCCAAAGGAAAGCCCGACGCCGACGCGGTGGAGGCCACTGGCGAGCGCCGCGGAGGACCCGTCCCGGTGGGGTATGTCTTCCTCGCGCTTCTCGCCGCACTGGGTGGAGCAGGGCTCGGCAAGGCGTACAACACGTATGTCCTCGAAAAGGACGTTCGCTTCGTTCCCGTCGTGTTCGGTCTCGTCGCGGCCGCGATGGTGGCGGGTTGGCGGAGCAAGAGCGCGTTCGGGCGTCCCATCACGCGGGACCAGCGTCTGCGGTTCTCGCTCTATTTTTCCTGCTCGATTCTCGTGCTGCAGGGGCTCGTCGCGCTCGCCGCGGTGCCGAAGCCGCTCGAAGCCGCGGTGCAAGGCCAGACCGCGCTCGTGTGGCTCAGGTTCGCCGGTGCCGCCTCGGGAGTCACACTCGCTATGGCGATCGTGCTCTATGGCCTCTTGACCCTGTTTGCTCCACGGAAGTAGCCATGCTCTCCACCTTCTTGAACGCCGTTCGTCTCGCCCTCACGGCGATCGTGCGTCAGAAGACTCGCTCGGCGCTCACGGTTTTGGGCATTCTCATCGGCGTGGCGGCGGTGGTCACGGTCACGGCATTGGCCGATGGCGCGTCGGCCAAAGTGGGCGGCGAGATCTCCGGTTTTGCCTCGAATGGTCTCTTCATCAACCCACAACCCGTGCAGCAGTCCGGTGCTCGCTCGAAGGCTACCGGGCGCCTCACCGAGTCCGACGCGAAAGCCATCGCGCGCGAAGCGGTGAGCGTCTCGAACGTTGCGCCCTTCTTGTCCACCGCAGTGCAAATGGTGAGCGGAGACCGAAACGCGGCCACTCTAGCCGTGGGCACCACGCTCAGCTATTTCCCGATTCGCAAATACAAAGTGGCCAAAGGCGACGCCTGGACCGAATCGGACGAGCTCTTGAAAACCAAGGTGTGCGTCATTGGCGCCACTGTGGCCGAAAAGCTCTTCGGAACGGGCGATCCCGTCGGCCGAGTGGTGCGCATCGGTCGTTCGCCTTATCGGGTCATCGGCGTGTTGGAGGCGCGTGGAACGTCCACTTTCGGGGACGATCAGGACGATCGCATCTTGATGCCGATTGGCAGTTACCGTGGGCGCATCCAGCGCACTTCGCCCGGCCGCGTGGACATGCTGCTCGCCAGCGCCACCACGGAAGAAACGACCGGCCGAGCCAAGGGCCAGGTCGAGCAAATCCTGAGGCAGCGGCACCACATCGCCGACGGCGCCGAGGCGGACTTCGTGGTCAATACCCAGGCCGAGTTTCAAAAAGCCCAAGAAGGAATTGCCGCAGTGCTCTCCGCGCTGCTGCTCGGTGTCGCGGGCGTTTCCCTCTTGGTTGGAGGAATCGGCGTGATGAACATCATGCTCGTCAGCGTGGCCGAGCGAACCCGCGAAATTGGCATTCGTATGTCGATTGGCGCTCGCGAAAACGACATCCTCGTTCAATTCCTGATCGAGGCCGTGGTGCTCAGTCTCATCGGCGGTGCGCTGGGCATCCTCGTGGGCGGCTCCTCGGTCTTCGGGCTCGGTCGTGCCCTCGGCTGGGACATCGTTCCCGGCTCGAAGCCCATCGGCATCGCCGTGGCGACGAGCGCGTTCATCGGGGTCGTGTTCGGCTTCTTTCCGGCGCGAAGGGCCGCGCGTCTCGATCCCATAGAAGCCTTGAGGACCGAATAATGGGGGCCTTCATCGTAGGCGTCACGCTCGCCCTGCGTGCCATCGTGCGCAACGGTCTCCGCGCGGGGCTCACGGTCCTCGGCATTCTCATCGGTGTGGCCGCCGTCGTGACGGTCACGGCCCTCGGCGCTGGCGCTCGCATGTCGGTCGGCTCGCAAATCTCGAGCCTCGGCTCGAACGTGCTCATCATCATCCCCCAAGACTCGAATGCGTCGGGAGCCCGCTCGGCCACGGGCGCACGGGCGAAGCTCACCGAAGACGACGGTCGTGCCATCGGTCGGGAGGCCGTGAGCGTCGCCGCGTACGCCCCCACGCTGCGAGCACGCGGCCAAGTGGTCTTTGGTGACAAGAACACCTCCACGCAAATCATCGGCTCCACGATCGCCTTCTTCACGGTACGAAACTGGAAAGTGGTCAAAGGGGAGGCCTGGACCGAATACGACGAAACGGCCAAAACGAAGGTCATCGTCATCGGCAGCACCGTGGCCAAAGACCTCTTTGGCGAGGTCGATCCCGTCGGGCGCACCGTGCGCATCGGCCGGTATGCTTACCGTGTCCTCGGAGTCCTGGAAACGAAGGGCGAGGCTCCTTTTGGCGGCGACCAAGACAACCTCATCATCTTGCCCATCGCGAGCATGCGCGCACGCATCCTGCGCACCCCACCCGGCCAAGCCGGGATGATCCTCGCGAGTGCCACGTCCACCGAGACCACCGATCGGGCCGTGGCTCAGGTGACGGCGATCTTGAAGCAACGGCACAAGATCCCCGACGACCGTGAGCCGGACTTCGCCATTCGGACTCAAAAAGAGTTCCAGGCGATGCAGGAGACGATCTATTCGCTGCTCACCGTGTTGCTCGTCTGTGTGGCGGCGGTGAGCCTCGTGGTCGGTGGGATAGGCGTCATGAACATCATGCTCGTGAGCGTCACCGAGCGAACGCGCGAAATTGGCATTCGCATGGCCATTGGTGCGCGCGAAGGAGACATTCGCACCCAGTTCTTGGTCGAGGCCATCGCGTTGGCGCTCATCGGTGGAATCGCGGGCACGCTCGTCGGAGGGCTCGCCATTTTTGGCCTGGCTGCCGCTCTTGGTTGGAGCATGTCGCTCGACACGACGGCCCTCTCGCTCGCGCTGGGGACGAGTGGGCTGACGGGAGTCCTCTTCGGCTTTTTCCCTGCGCGAAGAGCGTCCCGCCTCGATCCGATTCAAGCGCTTCGGCACGAATGATGCCGAGCGCCGCGAACCCGCGGAGGGCGAGAGCGACTGGCCGACCTAAGGAGCCCGGTCGAAATGGGTGTGCCATCTCCCGCCGATCCTCTCGCTGCGGCAGGTGGCCTCGTCGCTCCGCTCCTCGGACTCCGACCGGAACGAGCACCGATGGAGCCATCGCGCCATCGCTCCGCTCCTCGGACTACGGGAGTAGGCTTCCGGTCCTCGCTCCTCGGACATCAGCCTCGCGTCGGTCTCGACGGAAGCTGACACACGAATTTCGACCGGGCGCCTAAGGGCCCGCCGCAAAATAAGTCGTCGACTCGCCGCCGAAGCATCCCCAACGGCAGCGTTGAAAATTCTAGAGATACCGCAGTATGTCGGCGAATTTCGCCTCGCCGTAGGGGCGCCTCGACGCCGAGTCGATCGACTTATTTTGCGGCGGTCCCTTACCCGCCGAATTCCGCGCGAACCAAACCGCGCAGCTCGCGGTCGGCCAAGAGCTCCACGGCCGTCTTTGCGAGTGCCTTTGCAGCGTCCAAAGCCGTCGTGAAACCCCGTTCGCCGCCCGCGCACTCGGCAAATCGGTGCTCGTGGCAGAGGCTCTCTCCCGCGTCGCATATCGCGAGCCACGGGTGGATCGACGGCACGACGTGCGAGACGTCGCCCATATCCGTGCTTCCCGCACCAACCTTGTCCGTGGCTTCTTCGGCCACGCGCCCGCGTGCGGCCAAGTGCGT
>JAYUKI010001360.1:0-7089 GCA_043764595.1 Myxococcales bacterium
CCACGGATGAGGGCGACGCCACGGATGAGGGCGACGCCACGGATGAGGGCGACGCCACGGATGAGGGCGACGCCACGGATGAGGGCGACGCCACGGATGAGGGCGACGCCGCGCTCGACACCCTCGCCAACGTGCACGTGAGCTCGCCCGATTCGGCGACCAACGTGTACGCACTCGTTCGAGTTCGCGGCATTGCCCAGCAGATCTTCCGCAAGTACGGCGCGAAGGTCACCCAGGTGATCCGCTAGCAACGCACCAAACCGGGGTGCCTGCGGCAAACTCAACTCAGCTTGCTGGGCGGGCAATGGTCAAAAAATCGCGCCTAGCTACTTCCAGGTCGATTCCTCGACCTCCGAACGTCAATTGCATTGCGTGCGGCGCATCGGTGGCGAATGCGTGGCGCCGGAGGACCTCGTTCGGGACGAGCTCGGACGGATCGCACACTTGCCGTCAACGCCTTGGCGGCGAGGCGTTGCGGGTGTCCCGAGATGGACTGTGAGCTACTCGCCCGGCGGAGGCGCTGACTCCGGCAGCATCGACGGACGGCGCGACGCCGGGCGGTCCTGCAGTTCGACGGAGAAAGCCCGCCTGACGGCAAGAACCTCGGCGGCCATGGCGGCTTTGGTACAAGGGTCGAAGACGGCCTCGAGAATCAGCGGCACGTGCTTGGGGATACGCCGAGCGATGCTCGCGTACGCCCATCCCGCCAGGGTACCCATCGGCAGGTGTTCGCCTCGCGGACCTACGTCCGAAACGTGGACCTGACGAATGCGATGGCCATGCTCCATCAACATGACCAGAGCGACGGTCATCGTCGGGTCGATCTGACGGGCATGCCCGACGTCGAGGCAGAAACTCGCGTTGGGGTAGATATCAAAAAGCTCCGACAGCTCCTCGTTCGTACGCCCTCGCGCCTTCCGGTTGTCCATGTTCTCGATGCACAGCCGGTCGCCCAGTTGCTGCCAAAGGCTAGGCGTCTTGAGGATGTCGGGGTGCGCGACGATTGGCCAGGCCTCGGGGAGCAGCGACAGAAGCTCGAAGACTCGTTGTTCCGAGAGGGTCTTCAGCGAGCTTGGCGCGTGCACCGACACGTATTTGAACGTCGACAGGTCAAGGGTAGGGATCGCCTCAATTAGGGCTGGAAGCTCCTGATCCCGAAGTGCAGAGAGCTCCACGCTGTCGTAACCTACTGAGGCGGCGAGACCTGCGCGGAAGTCGCCTTTCGCAAGTGCACCTGTCGAAAATCCGAGTGGTTGCATCAAAAAACTCCGTACTGTCGGATGAGATTCTTCAGAATTGGGTGCTCTTCGAAGAAGAGGCGTTCGATTCCGCGGCGAAAGTTCCGACTTGTTGCACGAAGTTTGCCAAAGGCTTCGTCGGTACTCGCGCGCTCGGCGCTGAGGTTCTCGAGGGATTCTCGCTCTGCCGAGTGACTCATGGCGAGGAGAAATCCCTCATACGAGTCGAAGATGTCCGCGCGAGTGCCATCGCTTACATCCTTGTGCGCGGCGACCCTCGCGAGAAGTTCGAGAGGAGCCACGTTCGTTTGGTCGAGGACATGCTGCGCGAGGAAGCGGCGGCGCTCCGTTTCATCCTCTGCCTCTTCAACCCGCTTGGAGGGAAACAAATGGCCGGAGAACGATGCAAGTAGGCCCCAAACGAACAACAGCTTCCGAGAAAAGCGGAGCTTGATATTCCGAATGGCCCAGCCCTTATTGTTGCGTTCCCATGTTTTCGAGGCGTAGTCCGTCGCCATCGTTCGCCAGTAGCGAACGATGTCGTTGACGAGAAAAAGGGGCACCGACGAGCTCTTGTCCGAAGGAAGCGTGAGCGCACTCTCGACGTAGCGCGAGAGCACATTGCGCAGCACCCTTTCCCGCACGACGGGGGACACCAGCGCGTGGGATTCTGCAAGGAGCAACACGCGCCGGGTGAGGTTCGTATTCGAGTCTTGGGTGCCGGCGATGTGATGGACGAGATCGTGGCTCGCAACCATCGTCGCAAACGTGCCCGTTTCGCCGACGTCCTTCGGCAGGAATTCCTTCACGATCCCTCGCACGGTCGCTACGAGCTGGGCGTGCTTGGGATCGGATGGACCGTCGATCAGGAGGTACCAGTCGATATCGCTGCCCTCCGTCACCTCCATCCGACCGACGGAGCCGGTCACGATCACGGCGACGTTATCGTCGCGGACGGCACCCTGAAGCTTTTCGCTGAGCTCCTTTCGGAGATTCGAGGAACGCGCGCGCGCCTCCGTCAAGGTCGGCCATCGCGTCGCGGGGGAATCGTCAAGTTTTTCGAGGGAGGAGACGCTGGGCACGATTCACCCCGGTTAACTTTTGGGAGTCGGTCGACGTGGCGGTACGCTAGCTCTGGTTCACATGTGATGCACGCCTGATCGTGAGATTCTCCTCTAGTGGATTTGTCGCGAACGGACGGCTAGGCCGACCGGCTTCCCGTCCGGTGTCGTCGACGGGATCGGCGAACACGGACGTCGTCACATCCGCCGGTTTCGCATCACCCACCGCAGCCCCGCCTCGGTGAGGCGCCACGGTCCACCGCGTGGGCCGCCGAAGTACAGCAGGCCCAGGGCTCGCAGCTCGCCGAAGACGGGATCGTGCTGGTCCTGAGGCGTGAAGGTCCAGAGGTTGAACTGGGGATACCCCGCGGCAACGTAGCTCTCCGCGAGCCGAGTCATGAGCTCGGCAGCGCCGTCGCTGAAAGGGAGTCCGTCCGAGGGGGCGGCGGCGGCGGCGGATGGCTTCCCGAGTCGCTTGAAGGCGTCGAGCTCGGCATCCATCTTCCACTTGCGAAGGAGTGGTGCGGGGTACCGTCCCTCGTCGACATCGATCATCGTTCCGCAGTTGCGGCACAACCAGAGACCGTTGTTGATCGACCGGCGCTCCTCCTCCGTCTGGATGGCGTCGTACCGAGGGCCGCCGGGCGCTGCCGCGTGAATGTGCGCCGCGGTGCCCACGGACATGGCCACCTCGCCATCGGAATGCGGGCCCTTGGTCGGCGCGCGGCAGTCCGGATTCGAGCACTGCGACGCGACCCTATCGCAGAGCTTTCGGGTCGTCTCCTTGGTGAAGTTGTGTCTATCGGCCATGGGCGGTTTGAGAGGTTGGGATTGCTGGCGCGCTCGAGCTGCGGTGGTTGTGACGTTGACGCAAGGGCCTGGGCCCGTTGAACCCTCGACCGCTCGCGAACAATGGCCTCGTTCCCGCGCACTTTCTGCGGGACGCGTGGATGACCTATCGCAACCAAGCCGAGAGCGGCTAGAGCGCCGACGAGGTTGAAGGACCGGTTGGTTAGCAACCATCACTAGGAGCGACGATGGATACTCTCGTATCCGAGGAGGAGCGACAACACGAGGCGCCGCTAGACCGGCGAAATCCGACGGCATGTCGTTCCGACGCCGCGACGAGCACCACGGCTCGAAATTGGGCAAAAATACCGACCACCAAGCACCTCCAGGAGCTTCCGACGCGACCGCGGAGCCATCCGGCGCCAAAAATAGGCCATTCGGCGCGGGTTTTTGACCCTCCCGCGCCGGTGCGTTGGCGAACGGCACGCTGCGGGGGCCGACTTTCTCGAGAGATTTGACGAAAACATCCGCGTCGGAAGCTCCCCGGAGGTGTCCGAAGGCCACGCATAGGCGCCGGAAGCAGCCCCGACCGCGCCGTAAGGGTTCACCGCCGTCACGAAGGCCCTGACGTGGCGCAAGGTCGCATCCCCGATGGGCCGCAACGCCCTGCGGTTCGCCGCTTCTGATCGTCTCCTCGAACGCTTCCGAGAAATCGACACCAGGCCCGAAAAACTGCGCAACGAAAGCGAGCCGGCCGTCGAGAGAGAGGAACCAAAGGCGGTTCCCATGAAAAAGACAGCGTTCACCCTCGGTTTCGTCGCTCTCAGCCTTCTTGTGGCGGCCTGTTCGGCCAGTGATGATCCTGCTCCGTTCGCCAATGAATCCCCCGTGGACAGCGTCGCCAAGCGGCTCTCGGACCTGACGGGCGCGAACATCGTGACGGGAGCCGAAGACGGGAGCGCCACCCCTCACATCTTCTTCGCCGCGACCAAAGGCCGCGCCATCCTTCCCAAGGCGGCGCCCAAGATGCGCTCGCCTTCCTCGCGAGCATCGGACAAGGCGTGGCGACGCGCGACGAGCTCGGGCCTCCCACCGAGTGGCGCTCCGCGGCGGGAGCAACGACGCTACGATTCCCGCGCCTCGTTCCAGGCACCCACGTGCCCGTATTCGACACGGCGACGGTGCTCGGTGTTCGAGACGGCGGCGAGCTCGGGTTCCTCGTGAACGACTCCCTGCCCAGCCTGCGCGGCTTCGATGTATCGCCCGCCATCTCCGAGGAACGTGCACGACAGAACGCGGCGGCCTCGGTCGGAATCGAGGCGCCTCCGGACGGCGTAGCCACGCTCGGGCTTGAGCATCTCGCAGAAGGTTTCCGCCTTGCGTACCGAGTCGAATTTCAGACGGCCGACGAACCTTGGCGCGTCGTCGTGGATGCCAAAACGGGGGCAGTCCTCCGGAGTGGAGATATCGCGCTCGACGGTCGCGGTCCGGTCAGCTCGGCGGAGGCCTACTACCCGCGAGGAGATCCGCGCGCCGCTCCCACCAAGACCTTGCCCGTAACGCTGGACGAACAGGGTCGGGCCTTCGTCGAGACGCTCGGTGGTACCGTGAAGGTGTTCGATTTTCGCACGAAGGCGGCTGTCACCGGGGTCGAGGCGCCCGGCGTACCCGGTATCATGGACATCAGCACCGACCCGAAAGCGACGTGGGGAATCGCCGCAAACGTCCAGTACAACGTTGCGTTCGCAGCTGAGTACTTTGCCCGGCTCGGCGTCGGATTCGGGCGGCCAGACCGCACGATTCCCGTTTTTGTTCATGGGCCTACGGCCGGCAATGCGTCCTACGATCCAACAACACGATCGATTGTCTTTGGCGATGGCATGTGGCAACCCGATCAAGCCAAAAATCCTGGCTACCTCGTTTACGCACCAGGCGCTTCGCTCGATGCCACCGCCCATGAGTTCGCACACGCCGTCGTCGCGAACCTCGGGCTCCCGATCGTGCCGCGTCCATTCAGCACCGCCTCCGCCGCCGAAAAACAAGCCTTTCTCGATACGCGATCTCTTCACGAAGGACTCGCGGACGTGTTCGGATCGAGTGTCGAAGCGTTCGAGAAACGTACCTCCAACCAGCCCATGCGCGGCGTGCTAACGATGTGGGAAGGGATCGGCTCGAACGGACGCCCTGCGCGCGACTTGCTCCACCCCAGAGGAAAGTTTGCCAAAGACGAAATGGCGAGCCACGCGTCTCAGAAGTTTCCCGGCTACATCCCCGTCCCCGGAGAAAAGCTGTCGACCGAGGCGCTTTGGAAAGCCTCTGTCATGGCCGAAGCCTATTTTCGCTCAGGGATTGCATCTCATGCGTGGGCGCTCATGGCTGTCGGTGGCGTCAACGACACCTCGGCCATCGGCATCGAGCAGCCGCTTGGCTTCGAGGGAGCGACCACTGCATATGGCCTCGCGGCGATCTCGTTCCGCTATGGAAGGCGAGGGCTACGAGACTTCGCCGAGTCGATGATTTCCACCCAGCTCCTGCCTGGCCCTCGCGCGACCGTAGGCTGCGCTTGGGCCGCCGTCGGAGTGCTCGCCGAGAGCGACCTCAAGTCGCGCTACGGAATCACGTGCCGAAAGTATGGAGTGACCTGCGCAGGAAAGGCCGACGGCATCTACTGTGATCCGACCGTGAAGTTTGGGGCGTACGAGTGCAAAGGTGGAAGTATCGCAGGTGGCACCCAGTGCAAGACCGACTACGTGTGCCAGCGCACTGGCGTGGCCATCGACTCTCCCGCCGTGACGCAGGGCAACGCGGCCGTTTGCGCCTTTCGGACCGAAGAGTACGAACCATGAAGCTCGGCCACATCCTCGTTTTGGCGTCCGTTCTTCTGACTCCAAGCCTCGCTGAGGCCACGTTCGTATCGGCCGACGGCACGAGCGCTCCCTCTGGCCTTGTCCACGTGGGCATCCTCGAAAGCGAAGGGCGCTCGATCGTGACGATGGAGGTCCCGCGAGGCGGACACTATTTCGTCGTCCCATTGCCCGACGGCGCATCGAGCGTGCGGCTGGGCTCCGGAATGGCCGATCTCGACCGAAGAACGGCGCCCCGTTCGTTCGCCCTCGAGCTCCCGTCTTCGTGTGATCCGAGCTATTCGTGCGACGTCGCCCGAATCGGATTCGAGCCAAACGAACGTGGCCCGAAGCCCGACCCGAGCGCCTCCCCGGAGTCAAAAAAGCCTCCGCCGAAGCCAGACGACAGAAACGATGGCTGCCTTGGGTGGCCATTGGGGAATACTGAGGCGCTCGAACGAGCGACGTCCCCCTCGCCCCCATCGCCGACCGTATCTCTCGTTTCCAGGGACGCCTTGATTGAAGCGTTCGACCGAACCAGTCACGGCCTATTGCCAAACCAGATTCATGCGCTCCCAGCCGTCCGAACCTTTGCCATCGTGCTCGCCACGGGACTCCGGGCAACGCTCTCCTTCGAGGTGAACGGGCCCTTCGTCTTGCCGATAGTGCCCGCGTCGGCGGGGGGACCTCGTGAGATCATCGTCTACGCGGGCCATCGCGAAGATAGTGCGAGCACGTTCTTCCCTCGAGAGCTTCTCGCGGCGGAGCCTCCACGGCTCTACGAAATGCCTCGACCCGCAGTGTCGCCCGTCGTGCTCGCGGCAGCGCTCGCGGAGCAGCTCGCGCGAAGCGGCAAGCCCGTTCAGCTCGAACGCGTCGCGACCCTTCCGGAAGCTGCTCCGCTCGGCACACGCCTTGTCTCCTTGGGCGTGACCGCATTGGGCAAACCGAAGAACCCGTCAGCGCCGTCAGTGGAGTGGACGCTTTTTCGCTATCGGGCGCGCGGCCTCTCGCGCTTGACCGTAGAGGCTATGCCTCGAGGGGCCCTCCCCCATCCGCGAGAGCCCGCGACCGCTTTCGTGACCGTCGATCCGACGCCCGACGATCCGTCGTGCCCGCTCGCGAAGGCGACCTGCTACCGGCGTTCTCGCCAGTCGG
>JAYUKI010001361.1:0-7089 GCA_043764595.1 Myxococcales bacterium
GGTTCTGTCGGACGAGGGGTGAGCGTGAGCGCTTGATTTCCGAGAGCATCTCCCGTAGTCGACGCGAAGCGCGAATGCTGCAAACGATGCGAATGCGAAAGGTGCTCTCACGGTCCCTCCTCGGGCTCGGCACCGTCGTCGCGACCGCCCTTGGCCTCGGCCTCGCGGCGTTTGGCTGCGAGACCGGCACCGTCGCCGACGCGCTGGTGGTCACGAGCGTCATCGTGCGCGCCGACCAGCTCTCTCGCGGCGTTGGGTGTGGCGAGCGTCGGGGCCAAGTCTACAAGTACGCCGTGGTGGTGAAGTCGGCACCTTCCGAAGGCGGTCCGAGCAAAGCGACGCTCGCGGCGGGCCTCTACGACTGCTTCGCCGACGCCGCATTTCCAAGGCTCGAGGATCCGGCGCAGTCGGGGATCGAGCCATCGTTCCGCTACGAGGTTTTCCTCTACGACAAGGCGACCTTCGAAACGCCCGAGGTGCGCAAAGCGATCGACCTCGCCGTCTCCGGCGACCGCGTGGCCGAGCTCGCAGACGTGAACCTCGCCGAGGAGAGCTTTCCCATCGGCCGAACGCAATGCACCGCGATTCAACGAGAGAACGTGCAGACCGTCGCGGCGTGCCCGAGCCCGACGCCCATCGCGAGGCCCAATGACGCCTCCGTGGCCGACGGAAGTACGAACGATGCGTCGCCGGATTCAGGAAAGAGCGATTCGGGCTCCGATGCCGCTCCGTCCGATGCTTCCGCCGACGCCGCGAGCGACTGAGACGAAGCGGCGAGCCCTTGCCCACCCGCAAAAAGGCCGCCCGCGAAAAGACGAGCCCTCGAAGGTCGTGGCAGGGTGACGCCCGACCGAGAACGGGGCACGTCGTTCCGCGCCTCGGTAGCGTCTGCGCGTTCGATGGCGCCTGGCTTCGCGCCGCATGCTCTACGGGCTAGCCGAAGGGCGTGTGGGGCCTTAGGATTCGTGGGCTCCCTATGGCAGACGACCCCTCTTCCCTCGGCATGACCTTCCCGAAGCCCGGACCGGCGCTCCGGGCCACCTTGGTGGTGCTTGCCGCGGTCTCGGTGATCTCCGCCATCGTGGTGCACTGGGCACCAGGCCCGCCCACCGGACCGCAGCTCTTCGGACTGCTCACCTTCGACGCCACGGCCAGTGCATTCTACATGCAACCGTGGCGGCTCGTTACGAGCGGTCTCTTGACGAGCCCCGTCGGTATCAGCCACACGCTGTTCACGTTGCTCGGTCTCTACTTTCTCGGCGGAGACCTCGAGCGCCGCTGGGGTGGCGCGCGCCTCATCCGAGTGCTCTTGGTCGCCGTTGTCGTAGGCAACTTGCTCGCGTGGACGTTCGCGCAACTGCTGCCAGGCGTGGCACTCTTTCGCGGCAATGCCTTCTTCGGACCGGAGGCCGCGCTGGTGGCCACCGCCATGGCTTGGGGCCTCGAGAACCCGACCGCACAGATTCGTCTCTTCTTCTTTCTGCCGCTCACGGGCAAGCGGTTCATCTGGATAACGCTCGGCTTCTGCGTGCTCGGTCTCGTGTACACCCAGTCGCAGCCCGAAGGCGTCGTGGCGCCCTTCGGAGGTGCGCTCGTTGGCGCCCTGATGGGGGGCAGCCCCTCGCCTCTTCGCAAGCTGTACCTCACCCTGAAGCTCGCTCTTCTTCGGAAAAAGGGCCCCGTTCTCACGGTCGAGTCTCTCCTCGACGACTCCGGGGACGCACGGCCTCGGACCCGGCCGAAGGGCGGAAAAACGCCATCGTTGCGCGTCGTCTACGGTGGCCTCGACGACGATCCCGAAGCCAAGAAGTCCCCGAAAGACAAGCGTTGGCTAAACTGAGCCCTCCCGCGTGGAACGCATCGGAGCAGGGGCACGCCCGACGTGAAGCCCCGCTCGGAGTGTTCGATTCGGGCCTCGGAGGGCTCACCGTGGTCCGTGCCCTTCGGGCCGCGCTTCCGAACGAGCACATCGTGTACCTCGGCGACACCGCGCGGGTTCCCTATGGCACGAAGGGCCCCGACACCGTCGTTCGGTACGCGCTCGGTTGCGCAAAAGCGCTCGTAGGGCGTGGCGTGAAAGCCATCGTGATCGCGTGCAACACCGTAAGCGCCGTCGCGCCGGAGCGTCTTCGGATCGAGCTCGATCTTCCCATCCTCGGCGTCATCGAGCCTGGCGCACGCGCGGCCGTAGCCGCCACGCGCTCGCACCGCATCGGAGTCTTGGCGACGAACGGCACCATCGCATCCGGAGCCTACCCTCGCGCCGTGAGCGCGCTGTCGACCCGCGCCGAGACATTCGGCCAGGCAGCGCCGCTCCTGGTTCCCCTCGCCGAAGAGGGTTGGACGGACGGCGACGTGCCTCGCCTCGCGGCCGAACGCTACCTCGCGCCGCTCGCCCAAGCTGGAGTCGACGTCGTCGTCCTCGGGTGCACACACTATCCGCTGCTGCATGGGGTCCTCTCGGAAGCCTCGAAGCGGCTCATCGGCCCACACGTCTCCATCGTCGACAGCGCGAACGCCACCGCGGAGGACACGGCGCGGTTCTTGGTCGATCGCGACTTGGCCCGTACGACGCCGAGCAAAGGCACGGTGAAGCTCCTCGTCACCGACCTTCCGCGCTCGTTTTCGGTCCAAGCCGCGAGGTTCCTTGGCGAAGACGTGGGCGACGTTCAGGCGATCGATCTATAAGGTCCCTGAGACTCTAAATAGAGTCCTTGACACTCTTACCGTCTTTCCTATGTTCTGCGATGAGGTACCGCAGGCGATTCGCTTGCTCGTGCCGATCGACCGCAGCGAGAGAGGCATGAACATGATGGCGACCTCGGGACCTTCGCTCCTGGCCACGGACGGCTACAAGCTCAGCATGGCCGAAGCTGGGTACCCGCTTCGTCAGGAGACGTTCTATTTCTCGCACCGCAAGGGCGGGCCGCAGGTTCTCCCGTTCGACGCAAAAGCGCTCGTCGCGAAGCTCTTGCCCACCCCGAAAGACGGCGACTACGCCTTTCTTGCCTCACACGGCTACGACATGGGCGCCGGGTTCAAGGCGGCGATCGTCGACCAGGATGCCCTCGTCGTTCGTGCGCTGCCGAAGGGCGCTTGGTTCTTGCCACGTGAGCCCTTTCTCACGATTACTGGTCCTTCCGCGCTCGTGTCGTGGCTCGAGCCACTGCTTCTCCAGGCAAGCTTCCGCATCCAAGTCGCGACGCTCGCGCTCACCGATCCTGAAGCCTTGGCGCGTGAGCTCGCCGTGCTCACGTGCGACGACGAGCTCGCCATCGTGAGAGAGACCCTCGACGAGGTGCAGAAGCTCGTCCCGACTGCAAAAGGACTCTCCCCCGCCCTCCGTGTCGATGCCGATGCGTACGGCGAGCGTGTCGCCGCACGCGTGAAGAAGCTCTCGGAGATCGTGGGGGATCCGGTGCGCATTTTCGAGGTCGGCCTTCGTGCGGCCACGTGCATCGGTCAACACCGGGTGGCGCTGTCGGCGGCCAAGGGCGCCGGGCTTTCGCGAACGAGCCACCCCTTTCTTGCGCGCGAGCTCGGCATGATCCCGGTCGGCACGATGGGCCACGAGCACGTCCAGCGCTTCGGCTCGGACGAAGAGGCCTTTCGCGCCATGCGCGACCGTCGTCCCACGCGTTCGAGCTTCTTGCTCGACACGTTCGACACCCTTCGTTCGGGCATGCCATCCGCGTTCCGCTTGATGGCCGAGCGGCCGAACGCGGGCGACAGCGTGCGCTACGACTCCGGCGACAAAGAAGCCCAAGTACGCGAGTGCGTGCGGCGCGGAAAGGAGCTCGGGCTGGCTCCCGTCCACATCTTGGAGGACAGCTTCGACGTCGAGCTCACCGAGCGCTTCGAGAAGCTGCGACGCGAGCTCGGCGTCGACGAGAAACACCAGTTCTACGGCTACGGCGGGTTCTTGATTGCCAGCACGAGTGGCCGGTCCCTGACCCGGGACAAAGTAGCTGCAGTCTACAAGCTTTCGATGTCGGGACCGCACGCGTCGATGAAGTTCGGCGACGAGAAGGGCGCTGGAAAAGAGAGCTTGCCAGGCGTTCCGCTCGTCGCGCGACGCGTGCGCGGCGACGGACCTGTCGGCCTCGTGGTCCAAGACGGAGAGGCCCTCCCCGACGGTTATGTGGCCGGCGAGTCCCTTTCTGGATCAGCCCTCACGGCCGCCCGAGACATCCCCGACGCAGTGTTCGCGCCCAGTCCAGCGACCGCGGCCCTCGTGAGCGTCTGCCGGATTGCGCGCGAGCGTGTCGTCGCGAACGAAGGCCGCGCGGGTTAAGCGACGCGCACCCAATGGTCGGGCGTTCGCGCCCGGCCCAGGCCGCTCAAGCCAGAATGACGGGCAAGACGCGCGTGCGTTCCACCGCGAACGTCTCGGCGTCGATGTCTGCGAGCGCCTGATCGAGGCTTGCTGCGAGTGACTCGTGCGTGAGCATGACGACGTCGGCGTTCTGGTCGCCACGCCGCATTTGAACGAGCTCGTGAATCGACACGCCCGCACGACCGAGCGACGTCGTGATCTTTCCGAGCACGCCCGGCTCGTCCCGCACTACGAAACGTAGGTAAAATGGCGCGCGCTGCTCGCCGGGATCGCGCACCATCGCGGGCTCGGTGCGAACGGCCGCCGTGAGAAGGCCCGACGAATGGGCACGTCGCGCGCGGGCCACGTCGAGGAGATCGCCGAGCACGCTGACCGCGGTCGGGCCATCGCCCGCGCCGCGTCCCGAGAGCACGCACGGGCCGAGCGCGTCGCCCTCGACGAGCACCGCGTTCAACACGCCTGCGACATTGGCTAGGAGGGCATCTTTCGGAACGAGGGCCGGTCCCACACGGAGCGCGAGCACGGGACCGAGCTCCGGATCCGAAACGCCCGTGTCGATGGCCACGGCAAGGGGCTTCACCACGTAGCCAAAGCGATCCGCCGAGGCGTGATCGACGGGCTCGAGCGACCGGAGGCCACTGGTCGGAACGCGCTCTGGCTCGATCCGCTTGCCGAACGCAAGCGCCGAAAGCACCACGAGCTTGTGGGCCGCATCGTGCCCGTCGACGTCGAGCGACGGATCGGCCTCTGCATAGCCAAGCCTCTGTGCCTCGCGGACGACCTCGTCGAAGCCGAGCCCCTCGCGCTGCATGCGCGTGAGCACGTAGTTCGACGTGCCGTTCAGGATGCCCACGATTCGGCGCACACGGTCGCCCGCGAGGGCATCACGCAGCGTGCGCACCACGGGAATTCCACCACCCACGGCGCCCTCGAACGCGACATCGACCGAAGCCTCGCGGGCCCGCGCGAAGATCTCCGGGCCGTGGTACGCGAGCAGCATTTTGTTGGCCGTGACGACCGGTTTTTTGCGGGCGATCGCCTCGAGAACCAAGGAGCGCGCGGGGTCGACACCGCCCATGAGCTCCACGACGACGTCGACCTTCGGATTCGCGACGACCTCCTCGGGACGCGCCGTGAGGCGGACGTGACCAAGCTCGGACACTCGTGCCTTGGAGAGATCACGAACCGCGACGTCCACGATCTCGACGGGCTCACCGACACGTGCCTCGATTTCGCGAGCCCTCGTACGAAGGAGCCGGACGAGACCCGAGCCCACGGTTCCACATCCCAAAAGACCAACGCCGATCGTCATGAGCGCACGTTACCAGAGACCCAGCGCGCCTTGGGAAGGAGGTAAGTCCATGCAGTCCGCACTCTGTTCGATCGCCCCGAAACCCGAAGGGACTGCGACCCCTTCGGCCGCCCGCGGACGCGCTCAAAGCGCTCGAGCGTAACCCCGCGAGCAGCGCGCACCGCGCACTTCGGAGTCGTCGCGGACGAAGCCTTGCGACTCGTAAAAGCGAATGGCCGACGTCATCTGCTCGGTGGTGTCGAGAACGAGGCGTCGACCGCCCGCGGACTTCGCGAACGCGCACGCCGCATTCAAGAGCGCTTTTCCGACGCCGCGCCCTCGCGATTCTTGTGCAAGATACATCTTTCGAAGCTCGAAGGTGCCGTCGTCCAGAGGAAAGACGCCACACGTTCCGAGGAACGAATCGCCCTCCGTGGCCACCCAGAAGGCGCCGCCCCGAGCTTCGTACGCGTCCGGAAGGTCGAGCACCTGAGCGTCGGTCGCGCTTCCCTCTCCGAACGTGAGCCCGAATTCGGCCAACACGTCGCGGAGCAGAGCTGCGACTGCGGGAACATCGCGCCGTTAGACGGGCCGAACCTGGAAGCACATGGGTCGCGAAGGTGAATCGGTCCGCGCGCGTCGTCAAGCAAACGAACGAGCCAGACGCACGAAGCCCTCCGCCTCGAACGAGGTGGAGGGCTTCAAGTGCCGAGCGGAAGCTCGGTTGCGGCTCAGTTGGTCGAGGGCGCCGCCGCGGTGGGCTCGGGCTTCGGCGTGGGCTTCTCTTCGAGAGCCGCGTCGAGCACTTGCTCCATCTTGCTTACGGCCACGAACTCGAGGTCGTTCTTGACCTCGGCGGGCACGTCTTCGAGATCGGCGACGTTGCGCTCGGGGAGCACGATGCGCTTGATGCCGGCGCGGTGGGCCGCGAGCACCTTTTCTTTGAGACCGCCGATGGGCAGAACGCGCCCACGAAGCGAAATCTCGCCGGTCATGGCGACGTCGTGCCGAACGCGGATGCCCGTGAGGAGCGACACGAGCGCCGTGAACATGGTCACGCCTGCGCTCGGGCCGTCCTTCGGCATGGCGCCGGCGGGGATGTGGATGTGGATGTCGCTCTTCTCGAGGAAGTCCTTCGAGATGCCGAACTTCTCGGAGTTCGCACGAACGTACGAGAGCGCCGCGTGGGCCGACTCTTTCATGACGTCACCGAGCTGCCCCGTGAGCTGGAGCTTGCCCGAGCCGTACATGCGTGTGGCTTCGATGAAGAGGATCTCGCCGCCGACGGACGTCCACGCGAGCCCGGTGCAAACACCGGTCTCCGAGGTGCGCTCGGCGACGTCGCTGGTGTAGCGGGTCGGTCCGAGGAACTCGCGGATGTCGTCTTCGGTTTCGATTCGGCGCGGAGAGAGATCGCCCTCGGCCACCTTCACCGCGACGCCACGAATGACGCTGGCGATTT
>JAYUKI010001362.1:0-2124 GCA_043764595.1 Myxococcales bacterium
CGACACCGATTTGGTCGTCGTGGGCGGCATGGAGTCGATGTCGAACGTGCCCTACTACTTGGACAAGGCGCGCACGGGCTACCGCATGGGGAACGGTACCCTGGTGGACGGCATGATCTTCGACGGCCTCTGGGATCCGTACAGCGACGTGCACATGGGCAACTGCGGCGACGCGTGCGCGAAGGAGTACAAAATCTCGCGCGAGGCGCAGGACGAGTATGCGGCGGGAAGCTTCCGCAAGGCCCTCGCCGCGCAGAAAGAAGGCCTCTTCGACGCCGAAATCACGCCGGTGTCCGTGCCTCAGCGCAAGGGCGATCCGGTCCTCGTGAAGATGGACGAAGGTCCGGGCAAAGGCGATCCGTCCAAGTTCGCTTCGCTCCGCGCGGCGTTTTCGAAGGACGGCACGATCACGGCGGCCAACGCCTCGTCGATCAACGACGGCGCGAGCGCGCTCATCCTTGCCAGCGAAGACGCCGTGAAGAAACACGGTCTCACTCCGCTCGCACGCATCACGGGCTACGCCGGCGCGGCGCAAGCTCCGGAGTGGTTCACCACGGCTCCGGCAAAGGCCATGGACGCGGTCGCGGCGAAGCTCGGCATCAAGCTCGGCGACGTCGATCTCGTCGAAATCAACGAAGCCTTTGCCGTGGTCGCGATGGTGTCGGCGGACCTCTGCAAGATCGATCACGCTCGCGTGAACGTGCGCGGTGGTGCGGTCGCCCTCGGTCACCCCATCGGCTCGAGCGGTGCGCGCATTCTCACCACGCTCACCCACGCGCTCATCCAGCAGAACAAGAAGCGCGGTCTCGCGTCGATCTGCATCGGTGGCGGCGAGGCCCTCGCGCTCGTCATCGAACGCTGAATCGAGGCTATTCGTGCTGGGTCCCATCGACGTGGCCAAGGGAATCGTGCGGGTCGCCGCACGTACGCCCACGCTTCTCCCTGCGACGCACACGAACAGCTACGCCCTAGGCACACGCGAGGTCTTGCTGGTCGAGCCCGCGACGCCCTTCGAAGACGAGCTCCGCGAGTGGCTCCTTTGGGCGCGCGGGCTCGTCAGCGCGGGCCGCACCATCGTGGGCCTCTTCGCAACGCACCATCATCCGGATCACGTGGGCGGGCTCGACGTTCTCGTGCGCGAGCTCGACGTGCCGCTCTTTGCCCACGACGAGACCCTCGCGAGGGTCTCCCACGATCCGAATACCGTTCGTAGGTACTCGGAAGGAGACGAGATTTCGCTCGATGGCCCCGAGCCCATGGTCTTTCGGGTGCTGCACACGCCGGGGCACGCGAAGGGCCACTTGTGCCTCCACGACGAAGCCGAAGGGAGCCTCGTGGTGGGCGACATGGTCGCGAGCGAGGGCACGATCCTGATCGCGCCGGGCGAAGGCGACATGATCGATTACCTGGCGGAGCTCGGGAGGCTCGGGAAGATCGACGCGAAGGTCGCGTTGCCGGCGCATGGCGATCCGATCGGTGATCCACGAGGCCTCTTTCGCCGGTACGTGACGCATCGTCTTTTGCGTGAAGCCAAGGTGCTCGCGGCCGTGCGCGAAGCCGGGCACGGCGATCTGGATGCGCTCGTGCCTCTGGCGTATGCGGACACTCCTCCTGCGATTTTTCCAATCGCCAAGCTTAGCTTGGAGGCGCACCTGGAGAAGCTCGTGAAAGACGGCACCGTCGTCCACGATGGACGGACGTATCGCGCCACTGAGCCGGCTCTCGAGCCGCGCTGAGCCAAGGCCGGATCGAGCCAGGCTGCGAACTCGAGAGCCGTCCCTGATGGGCGCACGGTTCGGGCTGCGGTCCTCTAGCTCTGAAGGCAAGTCCACCCGCTCTGAAGGGCAAGTCCACCCGCTCTGAAGGGGGACAAGTCCACCCGCTCTGAAGGGACAAGTCCACCCGGTCTGAAGGGGGGCAAGTCCACCCGCTCTGAAGGGGGGCAAGTCCACCCGCTCTGAAGGGGGACAAGTCCACCCGCTCTGAAGGGGGACAAGTCCACCCGCTCTGAAGGGGGCAAGTCCACCCGCTCTGAAGGGCGCCAAGTCTTCGGGCCGGGTCGAGGCCGAGTCTGCGAGGTCGAGACCCCCGCAGCCTTCGTAGCGAAGCGGAGAAGGCGAGGAC
>JAYUKI010001363.1:0-7075 GCA_043764595.1 Myxococcales bacterium
CACGACCCAATGCCTCGGCACCCAAGGCACGAGCTGCACGGCAGGCTCGACGGGCTGCGCGGGCACGTTCGTCGCGACGTGCGTCGACTCGCCCACGGTCGACGCGTCGGTCGATCGTGGCTTCGATTGCGCCGATCGCGGCTCACGGCGCTGCGCGAACGACCTCGCCCGCGGTCCGGCATGTGTGCCGGAGGGCCCGAGCTGTACGTCTCTCGGGGCAAAGTGCGTCGGGAAAAAGGCTCTCGGCTGCGTCGACGGCAAACAAGACGAGGTGAACTGCGAAGCCCTGAAGCTCGACTGCGTCGACGCGGAAGGCGTCGCGGACCCCCTCGCGTTGTGCAAGACTTCTGCGCTCGCTCCCCGAGCGCCTTGCGCGGGCGACGACGAGTGCGTGGGGGGCGAAGTGCAGAGCTGCTCGAACGGCGTCTCGTACCGCTTGCCGTGCAGCGGTCGGGGCGAGTGCCGCACCGCCGTGATCGACGGTCGGACGTGGGCCTACTGCTCCCAGCTCTAGCCAGCAGGCCCTGACGTCGTGGTCTGCCTCCAAACAGGGGCGGTTCCGAGCCTGCTTCCTCGCGCAACCACTCCCAAAAGTGGGAGCTGTGTGGAAGTGGGGCTTTTCGTCGTGAGCCGTTTGTCGTAGGTCGGAGCCAATGAGCCACCTTCACGACTCCACCGCCCGCGCCGCACGTTCCGAAGAGCTCCGCGCGGCCATGGCGGCCTGCGTCTTCCCGGAGCGGGCGTATGTGGGTTGCAACGAAGTGCTCGCCGTTCTCGTCGGGGCGCCGGGAGCTTGCCTCGGTGAGCTCGCCTCGTTGCCGCTCGGCGGCCTTGGACACAAGCTCGTCGCGCTGCGGTACTTCATCGCCAACGGAGACGCATGGCTCCGGCATTTTTCGTGGGAGGCTCCGCTCGCCCGCATATCGGACACGGCGGTCGGCCACATCATCACCCTGCGCGAGCGGATCACGGCGGTGGCGACGGTGGACGCCGTGCCGGACATCCTGGGCGCTCTTTCCGTCGCCGAATTGGCCGCACGCCTCGAGCCCGAAGCCGGACAGACCGAGCATGGCCTTCGTGTGCTCGTTTCGCTGCACCGCTCGGAGTCGGGACGTGCAGCCATGCGAGAGCGCCTTCGTCGCGAAGCCTCCACCCTCGATGGACCAAAAGCTCGCATCCGTGACCTCGCGTACCTCGCGACCTACGATCTGAACCGCCTTCCGGCGACCACGGTCGAAGGAGGCGACCTGCGCTGGGTCATCGTGGCGGACAAGGGCGAAATGGGCGTGCGGGCCGTGCGTGAGGCGCTCGCGTTCGGGGCTTCGCCCGTCGTGCTCTTCAGCGCTACGGACGACGCCACGGCGCTCCAAGTGCGCCTCGCGGAGAGCGCCGGAGGCTTCACGATTGGTCTCGAAGGGAACTTCCGCGAAACCTACGGCAACCCGGTGCAAATCGCCGCCAAGGTTCGCGAGGCTTATGCGGCGCGCTTCGGAGAGGACGCCGCGCTCGAGCTGAAACGGTCGGCCCTCTATCCCGGCTACGGCCCACTTGCCGAAAACACCGCCGCCATCCAGCACTTTCGAAGGGAAGGAATCGTGTTCGTGGGGCCGACACAGGACTCGGTCGAACGTGCAGGCGACAAGCGAAAGTTCCGTGCGCTGGCGGAGGCCATCGACGAACGCTCGGTCACCCCCGGAATCGTGATTCACGAGGTCGACGCCGACGCCATCACCCACGCGATTCATGCCGCGCACGCCGCGGGTCGTTTTTCGCTTCCCGGGCGAGTCAAGGCGGCGAACGGCGGCGGTGGGCGTGGCCAGGTCATCGTGAACGAGACCGAAACCATCGCGACGGCGGTGCGCACCGTGCTCGGCCAAATCGCCGCAAACGGTTGGGATCCGGGGGTCATGTTCGAACAGAACGTGCCCGAGACCATTCACCTCGAGGTCCAGGTCGTTCGTGACCGCTACGGAAACGCGCGCCACTTCGGAATGCGCGACTGCTCGGAGCAGCGGGCCAGCCAAAAAATCCAGGAAGAGGCCCCCCCTGCACTGCTTCGAAACGATCCGGCCCTCTCCGAGCGGTGTTGCGCGATCGCCATCGAGATCGCCCACGCCGTCGCCTACGTCGGCGCGTGCACCGTCGAGCTCATGTACAAAGACGGCCACGTCTTTTTGCTCGAGATGAACACACGCATCCAGGTCGAGCACCCGGTGACCGAAGAAGCGCATCGCATCCGGACGCAAGACGGCCTCTTGCCGCTCGACCTCGTTCGGCTCCAGCTCGACGTGGCGGCCGGCAAGCCCATCGACTTCGTCCAAGAGGACATCGTGGCCACCCACGTCGCACGTGAGCTTCGCGTCAACGCGGAAGCGTGGCGACCGCTCCTCAAAGACCCGCGCGACGGCAAGCGCGGCATGTTCGTGCCGAACGCAGGAATCTTCGACGTCATGGAGATTCCCGAAGGCGGCGCGGTGCTCGCGTGCCTCCGAGAGGCCGGTGTCGTCGGGATCGCAGAGCTGCGCGTGCGCTTCGACGTGGGCTTCGAGGTGGGAGACACGCTCGTGAACAAGGACCCCACGTTCGGCAAGCTCATCGTAGCGGTGAAGGCTTCTCCCGGACACGAAGAAGACCGCTACGAGCTCCTCAGGCTCGCCTGCATCGAGGTCCTACGGAACACCCGCATCGAAGGCCGTCAGCTCATGCCCACAGGGGAAATCCTCGAGGGTAACCCCTTCGAAACCAACCTCATGGCCCATGTTCGAGTCCTCGAGACCGACATGCTGCGCGACCACGGCAAAACCACCGCCCCAGGCCGCCACGTGAACTGGGTCATCGAGATGCTAAGGGCGCCCCTCACCGACGCCCTCGCTTAGGAGCGCAGCGCTTTTCGCCAATACCTTCGCTCTGGCGGCGTCGGGCGTGCTCACGGACAGGAGGGCGGCGCTTTTCGCCAATACCTTCACTCTGGCGGCGTCGGGCGTGCTCACGGACAGGAGGGCGGCGCTTTTCGCCAATACCTTCACTCTGGCGGCGTCGGGCGTCCGTTCCGCGCGTCCCTCCTTGCCGGAGCTCGGTCTTGACGAAAATCGTCCGCCCTCCTCGATCTTCCAGAACACACGTGCCTCACAAAGAGACGGTGAGTCCTAATTTGTCCCACGCCTAAGGGCTCGAAATCTCAGCCGAAACGCGCGTCACCCGCGGGGACAAGGGCAGCCGAAACGTCGGGTCACCCACGGGTGGAAGGCTGGATGATTTTCGTCAAGACCGAGCTCCGGCAAGGAGGGACGCGCGGAACGGACTCCTGTCCGTGAGCACGCCCGACGCCGCCAGAGCGAAGGTATTGGCGAAAAGCACCAGCCTTCACGGGCCGCAGAAGCGGGCGCCTACTGCGGCGAGCCAGTTGCCGTAGTTGAAGCCGTAGGACTGCGGGTTGCAGACGGCGGCGGGTCCGGCGAGGAGAGCAACGCCACCGCACTGGGCGGCTTGCGCGGCGCTCACGGCGCACTGGCCCGCGGGCTGGGTGACGCCCGCCTTGCACTGCGGTCCGGCGCCGACGGGGCACTGGGTGCAGCTCGTGTCGATGCAGTCTTGCGAACAGCCAAGGCTCCTTTGGCACGCAGCGCCCACGAAAGGAGCGACACAGGCGGAGAGGCCCTTGCCGAACGTTGGGAAGTTCGGATCGAAGAAGGGGCTCTTGAAGTTGCCTAGGCACGCGCCGCACGTCGGCTCGACCGCGGCGAGGAACGCGAAGAACTGCGTGCACTGGACGGTATCGCTACCGCCCGCGCAGGCGGCCTGGGCGTTTTGGAGAGTGAGCGCCGCGCAGACGTTGGTGTTCTGCGGGAGCACGGGCTGGGTGACCGCCGCGGGGCACGCTCCGTAGTTGGCCGGGCACGTGGAGGGCACCCCGCATGCGCGCGGATTCGCCAGAGTGTTGCACGTCGTGCTGGTCGCGAAGCAGTCCGCGCAAGCCGCGCCGGCCGAGCCGCACGAGCGGTTCGTGAAGCCCGCGAGGCAACGGTCCGCTTGGCAACAGCCTGGGCAGTTCGCGGCGGAGCAGGCGGGGTTCGAGCAAGTTCCCGCGTTGCACGTTCCGCCGACGCCACACGCGCGACAGGCAAGACCGCCGGCTCCACACTGAGCGGGATCGTTGCCGACCACGCAGGTGTTACCGTCGCAGCAGCCTCGGCAGTTTGCCGGCCCGCAGGTGATGGGTCCGGTGCAGACACCACCCGCTCCGCACGTCTGGTTCGCGCCGGCGCAGTTCGTACACTGCGGGCCGCCTCGGCCGCACGCGGTGTCTTGGGTGCCCAGAGTGCACACGTTGCCGATGCAGCAGCCCGCGCAGTTCAGCGGGCCACACGGCGGCGGATCGATGCACGTGCGTCCGTTCGGTTGGTCCCGCGGCGCACACACTTGGCTACGGGGTGTGCAGTCGTTGCACGCTTCGCCGCCACGACCACACGAGGTGCTGTCGATGCCCTCTGTGCAGGTCCCTCGGGCGTCGCAGCAGCCGCCGCAGTTTTGCGGGCCACAGCGACCGATGCCTTGGCACTGGCCTCCACCACCAGGAAAGCTTCCGCACGTGGTGCCTTGCGCCACACAATTCTGACAGGCACCGCCGCGGTTGCCGCACGACGAGCCGTCGGTTCCGGCAAGGCAGAGGTCACCTACGCAGCAACCGTTGCAGTTGGTCGCGTCGCACTTCTTCGTCGTGCTGCACGTGCGGAGCCGCGGATCGCAAGCCTGGCCGGAAGTGGCGCAGTTCGAGCACGTGGCGCCTCCCTGACCGCAGGCCGACGCGTCGGTGCCCGAGAGGCAGACCCCGGTTCCACCGGAGGTCACGCAGCACCCGGTGGCGCAGCTGGTCGCGTCGCACGTGGGGACGCGCTTTCCGCAGACCTTCCGACTCGACTCGCAGACGTCGAAGCCCGACGCGATGCAGTCGTTGCACTTTCCGCCGAACGAGCCGCACGCCTGCACGTCCGAGCCTACGCGGCACACGCCGCGCGCGTCGCAGCAGCCCGTCGGACAGGTGGATGGACCGCACGTACCGCCGTCGGTGGTGCTGTCCACCCGTGCGTCGGTGATGGTTCCACCTCCGTCGAGGATGGCATCTTCGAGGCTCGAGCGTCCGCAACCTACGGCCGAGGCCGAGGCAAGCCCGGCAACGAAAAGGAGGGAGAGCGCGAGCCGAACGACGCGGGCGAAAGAAGTCGGCGAAGCGAAGGGGAACGTTTCTCGCATGGGGGGGTCGGCCTTGGACCGCGACTCGCGGTCCCGGCGCAGCCCATGCTGCCCCTGGGAACGAACGAGTGTGGCCGTCAGGCAGCCTAGCGCGAGGGAAGATTCAGGACCAACACTCTCGCACTCTTCGCGAGACTCTTCGACGGAGCCCCGGCGAAACGTGAACGGGCCGGGCCCGGAAAGAGTCACGGGGCTTGCCGTCGAGGAGATAAGTCCCCGAAACTCCTGGCGAACGACAGAAACGGCCCTCCGCTCCGTTCAGCTGAGTTTTGCCACCCGTGGCTTGGAAGCTCGAGCTCCCACGAGGAGCCCACTCCTGGGGAGGTTGAAAATGGCCACGACGTCGCTGTCGAGCGCCAAGCAAAGCTGATGGGCCACGAAGAGCGAAGCACTGAGCTCACCGCGCTCGAGCCGAGCCACGTAGTTCGAAGAGAGCCCCGCAGCTTCGGCCAACTGGACTTGCGTCCACGCCCGGCTCTGGCGTGCGGCGCGAATGCCCTCGCCAAAGCGTGCTGCAAACTCTTCCGACGTCAGCGCACCCTCGGTCGTCGACCGTGGACGCCGCCCACTCTTGTCCTGCGTCATGCCCACGAAGGTAACACCGCTCCCTGAGAAAACACGGGCAGAGCGACATTAACAAAGCGTCGAGCCGCGGCGCCTTTCGACGCAAAACCTGCAGACCGCATCTACTTTCGATGCACGGCCTGCGATGCGAAAGTGCGCGGCCTTTACCAGGCGGAAGGGAGCCATTTCGCACGACGCTCGGGGCTCCGCACTGCTTGCCGCGAAAGTTCGCACATCGCCTTCGCGCACGGTATGCGCGCAGATCGAGCGGCGGAGTCGGTCGAGCGGTCGTGCATGTAGCGTCCCACCGCCATACGCCGCTAACCTCCTCGGATGCCCACGGTCGGCGACGTGCTTCGATCCCTCGCGGATCCTTTTGCGCCTCTCCTCCGAGAGCGAATCGAGCGCGCACTTCCGTCGGGCGCCAAGCTTGGACGAATAACCCTCGAGGGGACGAGCCTTCGCTTCGACGGCCTTGCCTATACGGGCGGAGACATCACCATCCTCGCAGAGAAGCTCGCATGCCGCTTCTTGCCGCGCGCGCTCCTCGGGAACGCGCCAAAGCTCACGCTCGTCGAGCTCGAAGGGACCGCAACGATCGCGACGTCTGGTGGCTTGCTCCAGGCAACCTTTCGCTTCGAGCCCGACCGTTCAGCACCGTATTCACGAGCTCTTTCATGGGCCTCGGGCACGTTGCACGCAACCCTCGGCGCGCTGTCGCTGAGGGCCTCGATCGACGCTCGGGACGATGCGGTACGGTTTCGTGACGTTCAATGCACGAGCGACGCGGGGACGAATGTCCGCGGCTCGGTGACCGCGCTCGACCACGGGCTCGCCGGTAGGCTCGCCGGTCCGCTCTTCGCGGCGGACCTTCCGCTCGAGGCACTGC
This sequence comes from Myxococcales bacterium, assembly GCA_043764595.1. Taxonomy (GTDB): domain Bacteria; phylum Myxococcota_A; class Polyangia; order Polyangiales; family Polyangiaceae; genus JAAFHV01. The sequence goes on from JAYUKI010001363.1 coordinate 6,704, forward strand.
TGGCGTCACGGGCGCTCCCGGTCGATCTCCGCGAGCTCTCCATGGCCGCGGCCATCGAGATCTCGGGGCGACGCGAATGTCCATCCCTACGCGTCGAAGCGACGGTGCACGACACCCCGCTGCGAGCCCCCGGACAAAAACGGTACGTCCCGCATCTTCGAATCAAAGATGGCCATGTCGAGGCCCACATGACTCAGGATGGTCTCTCGGGCGAGGGGCGGTGCGTCCTCGTGGGTGGCGGAGAGGTCTCCACGACCTTTGCTCGTACTTTCACAAAAGCCGGGACGTCGCTCGATCTACGAGCCTCTCTCGCTGGCCTTTCGTCGGGCGTCGTACGGCACTTGCTCGACCTTGCCGGCGCTCGAGGCTTCG
>JAYUKI010001364.1:0-2119 GCA_043764595.1 Myxococcales bacterium
TCTCGGGGATTGTCCACGAGCATCACGGTCATCTCGACCCGACGGCCGTCGGACAGCACACCCGACCAGTTCACCTCGGGGCGATCCGCGCCAGGCGCACCGGGGAGTCCCTGTTCCGCGGGCTGGAGGGCCGTGCCCATTCCAAAGTTTCGGGCCATCGCGTTGAAGCGCCCATAGGCCGACACGCCAAAGTCGGAGATCGTGGTCGCGCCGGGGCGGTCTTTCCCGAAGATGACGATGGCACGCAGCACGCCGTCGGCCCACACTTTGTCGTACTCGGGATACTTCCCGTCCGTGTTGTTCGCGGACACCGTGACTTTTGCGGTCGTCGTGAGGACGTCTTCCGGCGCAAACGCGCAGCCTCGCGCGTTCGTCCTATAATAATACCAGTAGTTCCCCACCGACACGTCGTGCGCCGACCACGTATCGATGCATTTCGCGCCATAGCGGGCAAGGAACGCGGACTGTCCGGCAGACGAGACGTCGCGTGGGAGGCGGAACGTGTACGACTTCGGGAATCCGTACTTCGCGCCCCACCCCACGGGAAGGACGGCGTGGTACGAGACCAGCGTTTTTCCAGAGGGCAACGCGCGTTTCGTCACGTTGGTGAGTTGGAGTGCGTCGAGCCGACCGACCGAATTCTGCTCGTTGAGCGCCCCAACACTATAGAGGAGCTGCTGCTTGATCTCTCGCTCCGGAGAGAATGCGCTGTTCGTCTCGAGCTCACCGTCGAGCTCGAAATCGAGGAGCGTGGCGCGGTTGCTCGAGAACGCTTGTTCGCTCTCCTCGGACTCGACCGAATCCGAAGAACAGCCGACGAGCGAAAGACCAACGAGCAGCCCAAAGGCCGCCCCGACGATACCCATCTTCATGACATCTCCAACCTCGGGCACACCGCGTTTGGCGCGCCATCGATACGGGCCTATGTAGCACCAACTATGTAGGTGGCAATCCCACTCAGCCCATCCGCTCAACAATTCTTTCCTAGGATCAGAGCGTTCTCGAGGACCCTTTCGAAGCCTTCGATTCCTTGGAGTCGAGTCGCGGAGAGTCGAGTCGTCCACGCCACCCGCCGAGGCGCGGACCGAGGAACGCACGAAGCCTCGTATTCCAAGTGAGGCACAAAGAGGGCGCTGACGAACACGCGCCCCGATTCGCCGACGAACCAGATACGCTCGAGCAAGTGACCTTTTCGTCGAGGAACCGAGAGCGCATGAGCGATCGAACGCCCTTGGGCGCGCCGCAGCGCACGGCGACGACCGGCAAAAACGCGGCACTTCGTCGACTCGTCGCCGGCCTCGGGATCGGCATGGTCCTGACCTTCGCGGCGTTCGGTTGGGCCGCGCCCCCGTCGATCCCCACGGCGCCAAAGGCCACTGCGCCGACGCCGATGCCAAAAACTCCGACCGACCATGAAGAGCCAAAAGCGCCCGCGAAGGCGCTCCCCAAGTGGTGGAAGAGCGACGGCACGGAGCCGGAGCCGCCGGCGCAATCCTCGCCAGCCCCTTCGGCGTCGACCGCAGCCGAGGCACGACCAGAGCCCACGTCGAGCGTCGCCGAGAGGAACGTGCGGGGGATGGCGGCCATCATGCTCTTCGCGGGCACCATCGCCGTAGCCGTGGCCGTCGTTCGTTCACGACGCTCGGACTGAACGGCGCCACCCCCACGCCACCGCCACAAAAGCAGTGCGGCCCGCTGGGAGCTCCCCGCGGGCCGCGCTTCACGTCACCTTGGGATCAGGCGCTGGCTTGCGCCGAGCCTTTGCCCTTTTTGGCGGGCGCCCCGCCGTTGGTCTTCGCCTTGGCAGCGGCCTTGTTGAGGCCGAGGTCGTCGGCCATTTTGGCGGCGCGCGCGGTGCTCTCCCAGGGGAACTCCTTGCGACCGAAGTGGCCGTAGCCGGCGGTGGCGAGGTAGATCGGGCGGAGGAGGTCGAGCTCCTCGATGAGGGCCTTGGGGCGCATGTCGAAGTTGGCGAGAATGTACTTCTCGAGCTTCTCGTCCGCGACCTTGCCCGTGCCGAACGTGTTCACGTTCACGCCGACCGGCTTGGCCACGCCAATGGCATAGGCAATTTGGACTTCGCATTTGTCGGCGAGGCCCGAAGCGACCACGTTCTTGG
>JAYUKI010001365.1:0-26170 GCA_043764595.1 Myxococcales bacterium
GTTCCGATCCACCTTCTTCCCCGTCGGCTCGGACCTCGTCGCGCCGCAAGAAGGCCTCGGATTGCGGCGCCAGTCGCGGGAGGTACGGCGCCTCTTGAATCTCACGCAAGCCGCGATCGACTCGGGCGATCCCATAAACTTTGCGCCGCTCTTCGCGAGGCGCGCACGATTCGACGTCGAAGGAGGCCGAATTCCGCCTCGTGGCGTGACCGAGATGAACACCGTGGGCGATCCGCTCGTTCCGGTGGCCACGGGGTACGCGTTCGCCCGGGCCTCGGGTGCGCTGCCGTTCTTGGCTCCGGACGCGGCGACTCGGGCACCGGCGTTCGCCGAGCACGCGACGCCGCGTGCACTCTACACGGAGCTCGGGAACCGAACGCCCGACCAGGTGCTTCGTGAGGGGCGCGTCATGGAAGGCGTCTCGCGGCTCGGACGAACCAAAGCCAGCCCCGGCTGCCGCACGAACGTGAAGACCTCGGCGGCGTGCGGCGCCCCCGGCACGGAGTCGTCGTGCCGTATTGCGCTCGCCGATGCGGATTGGCTGAGCGAAGGCCAAGACCTCTACGAAGCTCCACGCACCGGCGTTCCGCTGAGGCTCGCTCGAAACGCCACAATCGTTCCTACGGACGAGGCGTCGCTCGATCGCGCTTGGGCGCCACGCCTCGTCGGCAAGCCGCTCGCACCAAGCGACGCGAGCGGATGGCAGGGCAAGGAGCCTCTGCTTGGCGTGCTCACCGTCTACGGAGAACCGAAGGGCTACCACGTGTGGGCAAACGGCGATCCGTGCCGAGCCTTCGATCACGCGAACCACGCCACCGGGCTCCTCGTTCGGTACCTCGCGTCGGGCACCACCGACCTCTACATGCTGAGCCACCCGAAGACCCACGGCTGCCTCGCCGACCTGTCGTGTCCCTTCTTTTCTGCTCCTTAGGCCGAGGTGCGAGCTCTGGATCGAGCACAGCAAGCCGTTCGGCGAGGCCTGCGCGAGCTCGGGCTCGTCGCGCCCGATGCCGCTCCGGTGGTCCGTGCCGTCCTAGGCGATCGGACGGCCGTCCTTGGTCTTGTCGGCGAGCACTCGCTCGACGAGGTCCCGAAGGGCTGCGTGCGGATCGACGTGGCGTCGGAGGTGCTCACGAGCCTCCTGCGGCGCGACCGCCGTGTCGCCTTCTTGGACGACCTGCGAACGAGACTCGCGCCAACGGGTGAGGTCGTGCTCGCCTTGCGGACCGTCGAGGGCGTCCCCGTGTGGGGAAGGCTCGCGCTCGACGGTCCGCGAGTGGCGCTGCGGCGGATTCTTTCGTTTCTGCCCGAGCCGGGAACGCGGTTTTACCCGCACGGAGCGCGTCACGTGTACTTTGCAACGACTCGGCTCGAGGCCGAGATTCGCGACGCGGGACTCGCGATTCGGGGCTGGTCGGGTGGGGTCTTGCGCCTTGGTGAGAGCGGTTCTTTTCTCGACCCTGCACGCGGGGCGGAGGCCGTCCCCGTCGTTCGGGTGGTCGCCGCGCTCGTTCGCGCAGAGCGGCTTCGACGGCTCGCCCCACGGGAAGCGCTGCGCGAGGCAAGACGCATTGGTGAGATGGGCAAGGAGCGTGAGGACGCCGAACGACGCGCCCTCCGCGACCGAATCCAAGAGCTGGACGGTGCAATCCCACCCGGCCCGAACTGCTTCCGTCGGGTGCTTGCCGAGTCGCTCTTGGATCGCGGAGCCGCACGCGAGCGGGTCACCCTATCCCTCGACATCGGGAAGACGGGCCACGCACACTTTCGGAGCGATCCGCAGGGGCCACGGCAGGCCTACGACGTCGACTTCGAGGTGTGAGGCTGGGACCCTGCAGGACTCGGCCCGTATCCGCGATGGACGGGACCCCCGCGAAACGGTAAACGTGGCCAGGCGATGCGCTATTTCGTCTCCCTGGATCCGACGCAGACCGAGCCTCCGAAGGTCGTGGATATTCGCGAGCTGCCCAACGGTTCGCTCGAGGTGCTCCTCGAAGGCCGTCGTGTCGACGTCGACGTCGAGCGGCTCGGGACGACCCTTTCCATACGCGTGGACGGACGGGTGATCGATCTGACGACCGAAGGCACCCCGCCCGAGATCGGCGCCATCGCGAGCGGCCATCGCTCCTACGTCCGCGTCGAGAGCGATCGCCAGCGCGCGGCAGACGCGGCGAAGAGCGCAAAAAAAGGTGGCAACGACAAGGTCGTGAAGTCGCCGATGCCCGGCCGCGTGGTGCGCGTCCAAGTGAAGCCCGGCGACAAGGTCGAAAAAGGCCAGCCTCTGCTCGTCCTCGAAGCCATGAAAATGGAAAACGAGGTCAAGGCCAAGGACACGGCGACCGTGCGGGAGGTCCACGTCGTCGAAGGCGCGGCGGTCGAAGCCAACGCGAAGCTTTTGACCCTCGAGTGACCGTGAGCGAGCCGGAAGAAACCGCTTCGAACGCGAAGAAGATCAAGAGCTCCGACTCGAGCTCGGACGATGCGGGTCCGGATCCCGGCACACTCGGCGGAGCGTTCCGACTTGCGCTCGGGGGCCTTTTTTTCTATGGCGCGGCCCTTTTCGCCGGGGGGCTTCTGGCTTCGTACGGGCTCGTGGCCGTCGTTGCTCAGGCCATCCTCGCCGAGATTGGTCTCTCCCGCCTCGGCGTGGCGTGGAGCGCGGACCCGGATCGCACGAGCCCGCTTGGCACGGGCCGAGCGGCACGCGGCTTCGGGATGGGGCTCGTGGCCGCGCTGGCGGCCACTTTGCTCGTCCTCGGGTTTCGTGCCGGCACGTTCGCCCCGGGTGGCATCGTGCTCGCCACGCTCGCCACCGGGTTGCTCTCGGCCGGCGCCACGGCGGTCTTCCACGAGCTCTTTTTTCGTGGGCTCGTCCTGCGCCTCACCGAGAAGGTAAACTCACTTTCCTTTCGCGTAGGGGCGGCGGGAGCGGCCTCGTTCGCGGCATCTTTTGCGCAACCCGGAGCCACGGTTCTCGAAGCCGCCGTGTCGGGCACTCTGGGTGCAGCGCTGGCGTGCCTTTGGCTCCGAGAGGGCGGCGCGCACACGGCGATGGGCGCCCATGCGGGCTGGCTTTTCGCAACTCGTGCCGTCTTTCGCGGGGGCCTCTTCGAGCTGTCCGGGAGCAAAAACGCGCTCGGCGGCCTCGGCGCGGGCCCCTACACGGGACTCGCCGCGTGGATCGCCGTCGCGATCGCACTGGCTATCGCCATTTTCGCGTTGACCCCTGGGGCCCGCAAGTCGCGCAGCGTGGCCATGCCCGAACCAAAGTCGGCCCGCAGAACCGCCACGGACGCCCGAGAGCGCATCGACGAAGAGGGAAAATGATGGCGCCACCGAGGACCAGGGTAGAGTGAAGGTGACGATGGGGGCCTCGCACGACGGAACCGAAGCACGAGGACGCGAGCGCCGCTCCGTGTCGCGCTTTCCGGAGGCAAACGATGCAAAGTCCGAAGGCAACGACGAGGACTTTCTCTTCCACCTCTACCGAGGCAGCGAGCTTCTCCAGGACGGGCGCGAGCTCGAGGCGAAAGAGGAGCTCGAGCAAGCGTTGCTTCGAAAGCCCGGCGATCAGAAGGGACAAGACCTTCTGGCGGTCGTCTACTTCCGTGTCGGGCTCTACCCGCGCGCGATCTCGATCTACGAGCAGCTCCGTCAAAAGAGCCCTCGCGATCCTGCGCTGCTACTGAATCTTTCTCTCTGTTACTTGAAGACCGGGCAGCCCGAACGGGCGCGGGACGAGCTCGAAGCGTTGCTTGACGCAAACGCCGAGCACCCTCGAGCGTGGGGCTATCTCGGGCTCTGCCTCGAGCGGCTCGGCGACTTCGTGAGGGCCCAAGCGGCCTTCGAGAAGAGCGGTCACGTCCACCTCGCGCGACGGATGATGGAACGCGCCGCGCAATCGCAACCCGGCGATGCCCGCTTGCCAACCCTTGGCTCGCAGCCCGCCCGCGAGGTCCGCGCCTTCGCGAAAGAAGCCTTCGAAGAGCTCGACGCAGGGCAGCTCGATTTTTCCCTCGCGCAGCCGCACTCGAGCGTCCCCGTCGAGGATTGGCGCCCGCTCGAGCTCGGCACTCGGCCTCCCAGCACGCGGGATGGGCCACCTCCGATGCCGTTCGTCCCGAACGCCGCACCGCCGTCGTTCCCCGAGCCCCAAGGCCGCAGACAAACGCTCATCGTGGCGCCCCCCCCTCCAGGCGCCATCTTCGAATCGTTCGGCATGCCTCCGCCCCCCTCGCAGGTGGGTCTCCCCGAAGCCCAACCCGTTTCGTGGAGCGCAGGACCTCTGTCCGCAAAGATGCATTCGGCACCGCCGAACGCCATGGGGCCTGCGCCGAGTCACTTTCCGCCTCCATCGGCGGCGCATTTTGCCAAAGCGAGCGTGCTTTCGACGGGGGACGAGGGGCCCGTTTCGCTTCACACCACCGGCGCGGTCATTGCGAAGCCTTCGCGAGCGCGTCCGTTCGCGACTCGGCTCGAGAGCATTCGCACCATGACTGGAGCGCTCGACTCGAGAATCCTCGAGCGAAAACGCGGTGGAGCTTCACTCGGCGAGACCTTCGGCGGCTTCGGAAGCCCCCTCGTGGAGCTCGCAGGCGATGGACAAATCGTCGTCGGTCCGAAGCCGGGACACATTCTGTCGAGCTTCGTCCTCGAAGGGATTCCGTGCACGGTCCGGGAAGATCGCATTCTCGGATTCCAGCTCTCGCTGGTGTACGAAAACGAGCGCCTCGTCCTTGGCTCGAGCGAGTTTCGAACCGTCGTTTTTGCAGGTGCGGGTGCCCTCGTGCTCGAAACCCAGAGCGCGCTCGTCACCTTGGCCGTCACCACCGACGGCCCGGTGGTCGCCCGTCGCGAGGTCGTGGTCGGGTGGCTCGGCAACCTCGAGCTCACTGCCGTCCTGCCCGCCGACGCGCCGGGCGCACACCATGGTCTGCTTCGCTTCCGCGGCGAAGGAAGCGTGTTGGTCTCGGGACTTTGAAAGGCGAAAGACGCCCTCGCCCTCAAATGCATGTGGGCGAGCACCGATCGGGTTGAAAGCCATCGGATTCCGTGCGGTTAACAAGCCGCCTTGGGACCGAAGGTCCCAGGACGAAGCGGTGCGAAGCTAAACTCGCGGAAGGCGATGGCTTTCGACCTGACGGGTGCTCTAGGCTGGCGCGCATGGCGAGCCCGACGAAAGAGAAGCCCACTTCGCGTCCCAAGCGAAGAAGCTCGCTCGCCGAAGACGCGCTGAACCTGCCGAACCTCATCACGTTCGCCCGCATTTTGATGATTCCGGCGTGCCTCTGGTTTCTCCAGTCGAACAACCCGCGTGGGTGTTTCTTCTCGGCGCTCGTCTTCACGATTGCGGCGCTGACCGACGCACTCGACGGCTACTTGGCCCGAAAAATGGGCATCGTGAGCGTGCTCGGGAAGTTCATGGATCCGCTCGCCGACAAGCTCATCGTCATGGCGTCGCTCGTCTGGCTCGTACCGTTGGGACGCGTTCCACCGTGGGTCGTCGTCGTTATCCTCGGACGGGAAATCACGATCACCGGGCTTCGCTCGGTCGCGGCGAGCGAGGGTGTCGTCATCTCGGCGGGCCAGGAAGGCAAGACGAAGACGGCCCTCCAGATGGTCGGCATCATCGCGATATTGCTCGGTTTTCCGTACCACCTAAACTACTTGGGCGTCGTCGATTTGGGCATCATCGATCTCGCAAAAGTGGGCCGCGGGTTGGTCTACTTGTCTCTGTTTTTTTCTCTCTCGAGCGCCATCGAGTACGTACGGCTCTTCGGGGCAGCCGTCGAAGCGAAGGACAAAAAGCTGGCGCGCGAACGCGCGTCGTCGAAAGACGTCGGCGACGAAGCCCAGCCCTGAGGACTTGCGGACCGAGTGCGCTCGGGATCCGACGCGGTGGGTCCTCAAAAACCGAGGCACCGACGCGGCCCCGGCCGGTACTGCCCGCTCGACGGAACGAGCCGGGTCGGGGGCCAAGATCTCCACGGGCTGGTCTTGGCGCCTTGCCAAGCCTTCGGCTCCTATGCGAAGTATCGCGCCATGAAGCTCGACGTCGAAGCACGCACCCCGAGGACCAGCTTTCGGGTGCGCGCCGCGCTCACCGTGATCGTCCTCGGGCTCGGAGTCGGCGCGGCCGTCGGGCAGAGCGGCTGTTCGAACCAGTCCGAAGGGCAGCGCTGCAGCACCCTCGGGGACAACGCCGGCACCGACGACTGCCAGTCCGTCAGCACGACGGGCGTCCCGCTCGTGTGCAAGCCGAAGACTCAGCTGAACGGCGCGCAGGACGACCTCTGCTGCCCGCAGGATCCCTCGAAGGCTACGGTTCCAGCCTGCCAAGCCCCCGGCTCGGGCGGAATCGTGCCTCCCGCTCCCTCCGACGGCGGGAGCGAGGCCAGCGTGGACTCGGCCACTCGGGACACCAGCACTCCGGACACCAGCACTCCAGACACCAGCACCCCAGACGCCTCGGGCGACGGCGCGGCGGACACGAGCGCCGACTGATGGCCGCAGAAGCGCTCGTGGCCCATGCCCAGGGGGCGCTGCTGTTGGCGCTCCTCGTGAGCCTGCCCGTGGTCCTTTGCGCGGCGGTCGTTGGGCTTTTTGTCGGCGCTTTTCAGGGAGCGACACAAATCCAGGACGCCTCCGTGGGCCATCTGCCAAAGATGCTCGCCGGTGGTGCTGCGCTCGTCCTGATGGGGCCGTGGATGGGGCACCAGGTGGCAGAGCTTGCCACACGCATGTTGCTGTCGATCGCCCATCCCTGAACGGGTTGCGGGCCCCCAGTTGGGGAGAGATCCAGCCTCTGGCAGCGCCCGGCGTTGACCGGGCCCGGCACGTTTGGTAGCCACGGGACAGTGACTGAATCGTCATTCACATCGCGCAAGCGACCGAAAGCCCCACCCAAACCCAAGGCACGCGCACGTGCCCAAGCTGGCCAGGGAGCGCCGCCTCCGCCACTCGTCGAGGCAGCGAACGAAGACGAATCGGTGGCGAAGCGGGCCAGGCGCAGCGGCGACAAGCGTGAGCGCATCTTGAACGCCGCCGTTCGGGTGTTCGCCAAGAACGGATTTTACGCGACGAGGGTGAGCGAAGTGGCGAAGGCCGCGGGCGTCGCCGACGGCACCATTTACCTTTATTTTCGCTCGAAAGACGAGCTCTTGGTCTCGCTTTTCGAGGATCGCGTCGAGCGCTTGCTCGCTTACATGAAGCACGAGCTCCCGCTTCGCAAAGACTCGCGCGAGAAGCTGCGCGCGGTCATCGAGCTGCAGCTCGGGCTCCTCGAGGGGGAACGCGATCTCGCCGAGGTCATCACGGTCATCTTGCGGCAATCGACGAAGCTCATGAAGGAGTACGCCGCCCCGCGTTTCATGGCGTACCTCGACGCCATCGCCAAGGTCGTGGCCGACGGGCAAGCCGAGGGCGTGTTCCGCGCCGACGTCTCGCCGAACCTCGTGGCGCGAGCCACGTTCGGAGCCCTCGACGGCATCGCGCTCACCTGGGCGCTCGGGCGCGCGGAGCACGGAGCCCTCGGACGCGCCGCCAAGCAGCTCGCGGACGTCCTTCTGCGAGGTCTCGAGGCTTGAGCCCTCGGAAAAAGCACCTCGACGTGCGCGCCCGCGTAACCCGCGAGGCACGCGAGCTCTTCGCGTCGCGAGGGTACGACGAAGTGGAAACGCCGTGCCTCGTGCCTTCGCCCGGCCTCGACGTCCACCTCGCGGCGTTCGAGGTCTCGACGTCGGGGAAGAGCCGCTACCTCCACACGTCGCCCGAGTACCAGATGAAGCGCCTGTTGGCGGAGGCGTGGTCCCGCGGCGAACGGACGCAGCGGATGTTCCAGATCACGCGTGCCTACCGCGAAGGCGAGCGGGGCGAGCGGCACAACCCCGAGTTCACGATCCTCGAGTTTTATCGAGCTCCGGGAACCATGGCGGATACGCTGCGCGACACCGAACAGCTCGTCGCGAAGGTGACCTCGGGATCCGTCCGGTTGGGCGATCGCACGATCGCAACCTTGCCGCCGTTCCGACGCATGACCGTCGCCGAGGCGTTCGCGACATTCGCGAGTGTCCCGGAGAACCAGATGCTCGAGCTCGCCGAAAAGGACGAAGACACCTTCTTCAGGCTGCTCGTGGACCGTGTCGAGCCAGGCCTCGCGGCGCTCGATTTTGCCCTATTTTTGACGCACTATCCGGCTTCGCAGGCTTCGCTTGCGCGCACGGTTCCGGGCGATCCGCGTTACGCCGAGCGCTACGAGCTTTACGTCGCGGGAGTCGAGCTCTGCAATGGGTTCGGCGAGCTTACCGACGCCATAGAGCAGCGGACTCGCTTCGAGCGAGACCTCTCGGACCGGGCGGCGCGTGGCCTTCCCCTCTATCCAATCGACGAACGCTTTCTTTTCGCCCTCGAATCGGGGCTTCCCGAGTGCTCGGGCAATGCCATCGGGCTCGACCGGCTCGCGGCTCTCGCTGCCGGAACGACGAACATCGGCGACGTGCTGGCGTTCACCGACGACGAGCTCTAATCCCGCGACCTTTTTCCGAAGGCGAACGTTCGCGCCTCGTCATTCTCCCCATTCGGCGCTAGTTCCTGGGGAATGCTGTCTTTCGAGGAAGCGCGGGCACGCATGCTCGCCCTCGCCGCCGCGATGAGTGCCACGCCCGAAACCGTCTCGGTCGCCGAAGCCGAAGGTCGGATCTTGGCCGCGGACCTGACGCCTCCGTTCGATTTGCCGTCGTTCGATCACTCGACCATGGACGGGTACGCCGTCCGTGCAGACACCCTCGCCACCGAGGGCGGAACGTTGTCGCTCGTGGGAGAGAGCCGCGCGGGGCACGTCGCGCCCGCCCTCGTTGCTGGCACGGCCATGCGGATTTTCACGGGCGCGATGCTGCCCGAAGGCGCCGACGCGGTCGTGATGCAAGAGAAGGTGGTCGTCTCGGACGGCCCCGACACGACCGTGACCTTCGCCGCGCGACCGGACGCCGGAAACAACGTGCGACGCCGCGGGAGCGACCTTCGCATGGGAGAAATCGCACTCGTCCGAGGCACGCGTCTTCGTCCTGCGCACCTCGGGCTCTGTGCCTCGTGCGACCTCGCAGGGGTGTCGGTGATGCCGCGTCCGCGTGTCGTCGTGCTCACCAACGGCGACGAGCTTCGTGCTCCGGGCACGGCGGGAACCCCGGGCCAGCTCCCCGAGAGCAACGGCGTCGCGATCGCGGCCATGGCGCGACGCGCTGGGGCCTCGGTGGTCCTCAAAAAGACGCTACCGGACGAACGCGAAGCCGTCGCCGCGGCCCTCGACGAAGCCCTCGCGACGGCCGACCTCGTCATCACGATCGGCGGAGTAAGCGTCGGCGACCACGACGTCGTGAAGGGCGCGCTCGCTCTGGCCAACGTCACGCTCGATTTTTGGCGCGTCGCGATAAAGCCCGGAAAGCCACTTGCGGTTGGGACGCGTGGGCGCACCGTCGCGCTCGGACTGCCCGGAAATCCGGCATCGGCCATGGTCACCTTCGGCCTCTTCGGAGTTCCGTTCGTGCGGGCGCTCGCTGGAGAAACGGATCCCCTGCCGCGCGAAATGCCGGCACGGCTCCAGCACGACGTGGCCCACGATCCGGGGCGCATGGAGCTCGTGCGGGCGATCGTCTCGCGCGAAGGCGACGGGCTCGTGGCGCGCGCGGTTCGCCAGCAAGCGAGCGGTGCGGGCATCGGGATGGCGTTGGCGAATGCGCTCGTCCTCGTTCCGCGCGACTCGGAGGGGCTCGTCGCAGGGGCGGTCGTGACCACGTACGCGTTCGAGGACCTCGGACTATGAGCACCGGCCTCACCCACGTTTCGGCTCGCGGCGAAGTGCGCATGGTCGACGTCGGCGACAAGGACGTCACGGTCCGCGAAGCTGTGGCCGAAGCCCGCGTGTCCATGGCCGCGAGCACCGCCAAGCTCCTTCGCGAAGGCCGCGCCGAGAAGGGCGACGTGCTGGCGACGGTGCGAATCGCCGGCATCATGGGGGCCAAAAAGACGAGCGACATCATACCCTTATGCCACCCACTCTCGCTCTCCAAGGTCGAGATCTCGATCGAGGTGAAGGCGCGGGAGGTGGTCATTTTGAGCCGCGTGCGCTGCGAAGGGAAAACGGGAGTCGAAATGGAGGCGCTCACCGGCGCGAGCTGCGCGGCCCTTTGCCTCTACGACATGCTGAAAGCAAAAGATCGCGGCATGTCGTTCGGCGTGGAGCTCGTTCGTAAAGAAGGCGGTGCGAGCGGCACGTACGTTCGTGGTGCTGGTCCCAAGTTTCGGAAAAGCAAAGGTCTTCCGCGATGAAGGCTTGGATCTCGAGCGAGCCGCTGTCGGTCGATGACGTCTCGCGCGCCGTGGCTCATCCCGGCGCGGGTGCCATCGTGCTCTTTCTCGGAGTCGTCCGGGAGGAGAACGAAGGTCGCTTCGTGACCCAGCTCGACTACTCCGCGTACGAGCCGATGGCGGTCGCAGAAATGAAGCGCATCGTCGCGGCGCTCGAGGCCGAGCGTCCGGGCGTTCGCGTGGCCGTGGCCCACCGCATCGGCGAGCTGTCGGTCGGCGATCTGGCCGTCGTGTGTGCCGCAAGCTCGAAACACAGGCCGGATGCCTTTCTCGCCAGCCGCGAGGCCATCGATCGCATCAAAGCGGAAGTACCCGTGTGGAAGCGCGAGCACGGTCCGGACGGCGCGGTTTGGATCGGCTGGGTCGACGCCCGCTGTACGCCCGACGGGCACGGGCACGGTCCCTCGCATGGCGCTCACGCGCACGGCCACGTGCATCCTCCGACGTCGGGCGCGATCGGCGCCGACGAAGCCTCCTTGCCCGCCTCGGTTCGTGTCGTCACCGTCACGGTGAGCGACACGCGAACCGCCGAAGACGACACCTCGGGGCGTGCGCTCATGGAGGAGCTTTCCGAGTTCACGTGTGTGCGCCACGCCATCGTTCGCGACGACGCCGGGGCCGTGCGTGCCGAGGTCCGTCGTGCGATCGACGTCGATCACGCGGACGCGGTCGTGCTCACGGGTGGGACGGGCATCGCGTCGCGCGACACGACCTACGAAGCCGTTTCCGGGCTCTTCGACAAAACCCTCGACGGATTCGGCGAGGCGTTTCGCAGGCTCTCGTGGGACGAAATCGGACCACGCGCGATCCTCTCGCGAGCGACGGCAGGCGTCGTCGGGAAGACCGTGGTTTTTGCCCTTCCCGGAAGCACCAACGCCGTGCGCCTCGGGACGCGAACGCTCGTCACCAAGGTGCTCGGACATGCCGTCGCGATCGCCCGCGGAGACGCCGTCCCACACACGCCAAGGGGCACGCCATGAACGTGCGACGGAGCCGAACGCGACGGAGGCAGACATGAAGGTCCGTGTGCTTTTTTTTGCAGCCACGCGCGATCTCGCGGGAACCAGCGAGGCGGCCCTCACCGTGCCAGGAGACGCGCCTACCGTGGCCGACTTCGTACGCCATCTCGAGGCCACGTACCCCGAGCTTTCGGGACGGATGGCCACGGTGCGGGTGGCTCAAAACGAGCGCTTCGCGAAGCCAGAGGCTCCCCTTGCCGAAGGCGACGTGCTCGCGCTGATCCCGCCAGTGTCGGGCGGATGACGATGCGCTCCCTCCCCGTCCTCCAGGCGAAAGCCCCCCAGAAAGAACGTGTGGACCCCCGCTCGGTCCGGCTTTCGCTCACCGATCGCTGCGACCTCGCATGCATCTACTGCCGCCCGGACAAGCAGGACGGCTACTACGAGTCCACGCTCGATCTTGCGGCATTCCGCACGCTGCTTCGAGGCCTCGCCGACGGAGGCGTGCGACGTGTCCGCATCACGGGAGGCGAGCCGCTGCTCTCTCCGCTCGTGGTGGACGCCGTGCGCGTGATCCGTGACCTCGGGTTCGAGGACGTTGCGCTCACCACGAACGCGACCCGGCTTGCCAAGCTCGCCGCTCCCCTGAAAGAGGCCGGTCTCCAACGCATCAACGTGTCGCTCGACACGCTCGTCCCCGAGCGTTTCTCGCGCCTCACGCGGGGTGGACGGCTTGGCCCCGTGCTCGAAGGGATCGCGGCCGCCCGCGAGGTCGGCTTCTCGGAGCGAAAGCTCAACGTCGTGGTCGTGCGCGGAGAGAACGACCAAGAGCTCCCCGAATTGGCTCAGTTTGCCTGGGAAAACGGCATGACCCCTCGGTTCCTCGAGGTGATGGCCATTGGCGAAGGGGCCAAGATCCAAGACCGTATCGTTGCCTATTCCGAGCAGCGGAGGGCCTTGGCCGACCTGCTCGAGCCCGACGACGGCCGCACGGATCCCGACCGCGGCCCCGCGCGTTACGTGAGATCGCGAACCGATCCCAGAAAGCGAATCGGCTTCATCACGGGCACGACCGACACGTATTGCGCGGGTTGCGATCGCCTCCGCGTGGCGGCCGACGGAACCCTTCGGCCGTGCCTCGCGAAGAACGACGGAGTGTCTGCAGCCGACGACGCCGCCCGCGGAGATGCTGCGGGAGTGACCGCTCGCCTCGTGGAGGCGTGGCGCGCGAAACCGGACGGAGACACCTTCCGTGGCTGCTCCGAGCCGTCGGCCGCCGGGGTATCGATTCGCAAAATCGGCGGCTAGACCACCAGAGCGCGAAGATTCGACGCGACGCGGCAACCGTTGAAATTTCGCGCTAGTGTCGGGGCATGAGCTCCGAAAAGAAGTCCGACGCTTCCCCCTCTCTCGAAGGGACCCGGGACCGCATCGACGCGTTGGACGACGAGATCCTCGAACGTCTCGAGGCGCGAGCGAAGATCGTCGGAGACGTCTTGCGTGCGAAACGAGAGCGGAACCTTGCCACCTACGATCCGGGGCGCGAGCGCGAAATTTTGGAGCGTCTATCGGCACGTGCCAACGCGTTTCCGAAAGAAGCCGTTCGGGCCGTGTACCGCGAGGTGATCAGCGCGTGCCTTGCGCTGCAGGAGCCGCTGCGCGTCGCCTTTTTGGGCCCGGAAGGCACGTTCTCGCACGCCGCGGCGCGCGCTCGGTTCGGCCTCGCGGCGCGCTACGTAGAGGAAACCACGATTGCCGGAGTGGTGTCGGCGGTCGAACGGGGCGAAGCCAGCTTCGGAATCGCACCGATCGAAAACTCGACGGAAGGCTCGGTCAACGACGCGGTCGACGCGCTCCTCTCGAGCCAAGTGGTCATCTCGGGAGAGTTGAACCTCGAGATCTCGCACGGCTTGTTTTCGAGGGCCGAGTCGCTCTCGCGCGTCGATCGCGTTTGCTCGCACCCGCAAGCGCTCGGTCAGTGCCGAGCGTGGCTCGCGAAAAATCTTCCGAACGCCCAGCTCTTCCAGACCACGTCGACCGCCCAGGCCGTGCGCGAAGCCGCGTCGGACCCGCGCGTGGCGGCGATTGGTGGCCCGCTCGCAGGCGAGATCTTCGGTGTGCCTTGCCTTCGCGAGTCGGTCGAGGACAGCCCCGACAACGTGACACGCTTCGTCGTTCTCTCCCGTGAAGATGCTCCGCGAACGGGCCGCGACTCGACGACCCTCGCGTTCAGCCTCCACGACGGTCGTGGAGCCCTCCTCCGAGTGCTTTCGCTCTTCGATGCCGAGGGACTCAACCTCACGCGGATTCACTCTCGCCCGAGCCGCAAGAAGTCTTGGGACTACGTGTTCTTCGTCGACCTCGATGGCCACCGAGAAGATCCGAACGTCGCGCGAGCGCTTGCTTCGCTTTCGGCCCATTGCCCGTTCGTGAAGCTCTTTGGGAGCTATCCGAAGGCTCCAACCTGAACGCTCCAGCCTGAACGCTCGAGGTCCGGACGGACGCTCGGTGGAGGAAGGCTACGAGGCTTCTTTATTCGAAAGGTCGGCGTCCGGAAGGACGTCGAGTCCGACGATTCGCATCAAGCGAAGGGCGTTCGAGCTTTGGACGACGCCCGAGCGAAGGGCGTAGTCGAAGCTCATGATTTCTCCCTCGACCTGCTCCTCGAAGTGAACGTTTCGCACATGACCCGGTAGCTCGACTTCGAGATCCCCGAGCGCGAGATCGTGGGTCGAGACAGCGCCGATGGCGCCCAGCGAGACGAGCTCGTGGACGATCGCGCGGGCGCCGATGAGACGCTCGCGGGTGTTCGTTCCGTGGAGAATCTCGTCGAGCAAGAAGAACGTCGTGCGCCCTGCACCTTCGTCCCGGCTCGCCCGAGCCATGTCGAGGACGACCTTGAGCTTGCGCAGCTCGGCGTAAAACCGGGAGACACCTTCGTCGAGCGAGTCGCGCACCCGCATGCTCGTCGCGACCGAAAAACGGCCGATTTCGAGCGAGTCCGCACACACCGGTGCGCCGGTTCGCGCAAGAACGGCATTGGCGCCAAGCGCCCGGAGGAGCGTGGACTTTCCCGACATGTTCGAGCCCGTGACGACGAGGGTGCTTCCGCGACCCGTGAAAGAAACGTCGTTTCCGACGCGCTTTCCTGGAACGAGCAGCGGATGCCCGAGCTTTTTTGCGACGAAAGTCGGACCGTCGGTGATCGCTGGATAGGCGTTTTCGGGGTTCTCGAACGCGAACGTCGCGAGGCTTGCGTAGCTCTCCATCTCGGAGAGTGCGGAGAACCACTTGGACGCCGACTTTCCCGCGCGGTGCCGCCAGGCTTCGAGGGCGACGGCGCAGTGCACGTCCCACAAGAGAACGGGGGCGACGAAGATGCGAAAAAACTCGTTTTCTCGGGCATCGACGAACGCGACGATTCGTCCGAGACGGGCCATTTCCACAGTCGCGCTGCCCGAGGCTGCCGATAGAGAGCTCGAGAGCTCGCGAAGCGCCGTCGACTCGAACTTTTCCGACTCCACACGGGCGAGCATCTCGGCGTAGCGCCCGAGGGAGCTCTCCCGCGAGGCCGACACCGAGAGGGACTGCTCGACCCGACGACGAAAGGCGCGCGTGACGAGGAGCCCGACCGCGAGCGGAGCCGTGAACACCCACCAGGGAACGAGCTTCGCCTGACCGAGCGACAGCAGAACGACGGTGAAGAGCGGAACGACGATGGCCGTGAGTCGAAGACCGACGCTCGCGGGCGCGGCGCTCGTGTCTCCGGCCCACGTGGCAAACGGCGTTGGGTCCGGTTTGTCCGCGCCGAGCATCGCCCCGGAAACCGCTAGTTTTTCCCTCAAATCGTGAAGCTTCGCCAGCTCACGAACGGCGTCTTGGCGCTCTTGGGTGCGGGAGGAAGATTCGTCGTCGAGCGCTCCCATGAGCCACCCGGCGAGCAGCTCTTCGCCACGGCGCGTGGCCGTGCGATCCAAGAGCTGGAAGAGCGACCCTTTGCCGAAGATGTCGAGATCGTCGACGTAAGGATGCTCGGCAGCGTCCTTCGCGAATCGTTCGCCTCGGCTTGGAGTGTCTTTCCACTCCCCACGGAGCCGTGCGAGGCCATCCTCGAAGTAGCGAACGGCGGCGAGGGCGCGTTCGCGCTCGTCGTGGACCTTGGCGTGAACCACGACGAGCACGAAAAAGGCGGCAGCGAGACCAATCGGCAGCGCCCAGGCGGCGGGCGGGAGGCCGGCCCACACCATGAGCCCTACGCCGACGATGGCTCCCAAGAACGTGACGACGCGCAACGTCGAGATCGCGTTGGCGCGAGACGCGCGCGCGGCGGCGGCATCGGCTCGTGCCACTCTGCGGCTTTCGTAGAGAGCCACGGCCGTTTCCGCGCTCGCGGTCTCTTCACGATTCATCGAACCCGGAACCCTAGAGCGACAAGCAGGTCGAAAGCCATCGCCTTCCGCGCGTTTGGCCTCTCCCTCCTTCGTCTGGCGTCTCGCGAGCGCCGACTCCCCGCCTCGTCGGCGCGTCCCTCTACCTGCTAACCTATCGGAAAGCTTAGGCTTTTTATACCATGACGGCATTGGACCGGAGGGTTCGACACGAACGGAGGCTGCGCCCCAAAAACCAAGAAAACGTGCACGCCTGCTGGGTGCTGCGCCCTCTCAGCCTGGATTTCGCTCTGCTGCCGGTGGAACGACTAGGCAGAGCGAAATCCAGGCTCACGCGGCATGGAGCTTCTTCGCCTTCGACGGACGGGACGACGAAGAGTCTCCCGAAACGGCTTTTTGGCGACGCGGAGCCTTGGGCGAAGCGCCGCTGGCCACGGCCACGGCCAGTCCGAAGAGCGTAAGGCGCACTTCGTCCGAGCGACGCACGACGAGCGAGCTTCGCGACAGCCGAACGAGCGCCGAGCGAATCTCGTTCGGCTCGGCGGCGACACGGAGCTCGATTTCCGAGCAGGTGGCGGGCATGGACTTGCGGGAGAGGCGGGCAATGGCACGGAGGATTTGGGTGTCGAGGAGCATGGGAGGCACCATACGTTCACCCCTGAACACCCGTCCAAAAAGCAGCGTCGATTTTTTTCAAACCATTGGAATCAATGGTTTTTTTCTCAGCCGGGGCACTGATCGCGCGGCCAGGACGGGAGCGGGTGTCCAGCGCCTAGGGGACGATTCTTCGCGACGGTGGCCGGGCAGTCAAACACATGCAAACTACAAGGGTTTGCCGAGCTCTTTGAAGAGGAACGAGAGCTCGTCGGCCATCTCTTCGGCGACCTTGCTGACGGGTTTTCCCGCACCGTGTCCGGCTTTGGTCTCCACCCGAAGAAGCACGGGACGAGAGGCGTCGGCTTGGGCTGCGCGAAGGCGAGCGGCCATCTTGCGCGCGTGCATCGGATCGACGCGCGAGTCGCTCTCCGCCGTCGTGAAGAGCATCGACGGATAGCGCGTTCCGGGCTTGACGTGATGGTAGGGCGAGTACGCCGAGAGCCAGCCGAACGCCTTCGGATCCGCAGGATCGCCGTACTCCGGGATCCAGAGCTTTCCGATGCGGAAGAGATGGTAGCGAAGCATGTCCGTGAGCGGCACGAGCGCGAGGCCCGCACGAAAGAGCTCGGGACGTTGAGTGATCGCGGTCGACACGAGCAGCCCGCCGTTCGAGCCCCCCATCGCGCCGAGCTTCTCGGACGACGTGATGCCTTCCGAGACGAGCTTCTCGGCGCACGCGTAGTAGTCGTCGAACACGTTCTGCTTGTTCGCGAGCATGCCGCCCTCGTGCCAGGCCTCGCCGTACTCACCACCACCGCGCAAAATGGCGTGGGCCCACACACCTCCGCGTGCAAGCACGCTCATCACGCGGGCGCTGTACGAAGGCAGTTGGTTCACGTTGAACCCGCCGTACCCATAGAGCACGGTGGGCGCCTTTCCGTCGCGGACGAGCGGGCCCTTGGACACCACGAAGAGCGGGATCTTCGTGCCGTCTTTCGAGGTCGCGAAGAGCTTCGAAACCTCGACGTTTCCAGCCGAAAACCCCGTCCCGACTTGATCCCACGGGGCGAGTTTTCCGGCGTCGGAGAGAACCTCCACACGTGAAGGACGCGCGTAGCTCTCGTGCCTCACGAAGACCTCTTCGCCATCGAGCCCGACGGCGAGGGTCGCCGTGGTGGCCTCGGGCAACGGCACGTCGCCGCGCTTCTTTCCGTCACGACCGAAGCGCACGACCTTCGTGGCAGCATCCACGAGGTACGTCACGGTGATGTCCCTTTTCGTGATGACGACGTCTTCGAGCGTGTCGGGGCCTTCGGGGAGTACCTTCTTCCAGGCCGCACGCCCCTTCCCGGCCACGATGTCGGCGTAAGCAAGCTCGTAGAGCTCGTACTTCGGCGCGCCGTCGTTCGTGTGCACGAAGAGGCCGTCGGTACGGGCGTTCGCCGAGTAGAGAGCCTTTTTTCCAGCGGCGATCGGTACGACCGTGGCTTTCGGATCGGTGGCCGAGCGCAAGAAGAGCTCGTTTTTGTCCCAGCCCATGTGCACGTGGAAGACGAGCCACTTGCCGTCGGGGCTGATGCTCACCGCGGGCACGTCGGTCTTCTCGCGGCCCTCGCCGAACACGACGGTGTCGGTCGAGACCTCTTTGCCCATCTCGTGGAAATAGATTTTCGCGCCGTACTTCTCGTCGCCAGCAGGAACCGAGCCCTTCTCGGGATAGCGAGAATAATAGAAGCCGCTGCCATCGGGTTTCCACGCGACCGAGGCGTGGCGCGTGCGATCGATTCGGAGAGGGAGGTCCTGTCCCGTCTCGACGTCCCGCACGTGGAGGACGCTCTCCTCGCTCCCGCTCTCGCTCCTGCCCCACGCGACGAGCTTGCCGTCGCGCGAGGGAAACCACCAGTCGAGCGCACTCGTGCCGTCCTGGGAGAGCGCAGAAACGTCGAGCAAAACCCGATCTTTTCCGCCTTTTCCGTCGCGCACGTAGAGCGTGGACTGGTTCTGGGTCCCTTCGCGCTTCGTGTGGAAGTAGCGGAGCGCACCGGCCGTCGTCCGGCGCACCGTGGGTGCCCCCACGGTGCCCACTTGGAGAAAACGCTGGATGTCGGCCCGGAAGGCGTCGCGTCCTGGAATGCCGGCGAGGTAGGTGCGCGTCCGCGTGTTCTCTTCGACGGTCTTCTTGCGGGTCGACTCGCTGTCGGCGTCTTCGAGGTCTCGGTAAGGATCGAAGGGCTCGTGCCCATGACGAAGCTCCGTCGAAAGCGACTGCTTGTCGCCCATGAGCAGCCGATAGTCCGGGCTCGAGGCCAGCGGGATGGCCGGATCGACGGTCGCGACCGTCGGGGGCGGCACGACGATTGGCTTGGGCTCGGACGCCACGCAAGCCGCGAGGCCTGGCACGAGGACGAGCGCGTGCGCGAGGGAACGAATCTTCATGGCCCGCAGAATGCCGTTTCTTGCGGGCGTCTGTCACGTGCCAGGACGAAGAAGTGGTCCTCCCGCAGCTCGAGTCGCAGTCGAGCGAATGGCGACGGGCGGACGCGGTTCGGCGAATCCCGTCGTGCTACCGTGGCGCGCCATGCGTCCACTGGTCCTCCTTTCGAACGACGACGGCTACGAATCCAAGGCCCTCCATGCACTGCGCGACGCCCTCGACGCTCGTGGTGCCGAGGTCGTCACGGTGGCGCCGGCGACCGAACAGAGCGCGACGAGCCACTCGCTCAGCCTTCATCGTCCGTTGCGCTCCAGAAAACACGGCGAGGCTATTTTTTCGCTGGACGGGACTCCCGCAGATTGCGTGTATATCGCACTTCACGCGGGCACACGGTTCTTGCCGCGCAAGCCCGACCTCGTGGTCTCGGGCATCAACCGTGGACTGAACCTGGGGCAAGACGTCTTCTATTCCGGGACCGTTGCCGCGGCACGAGAGGGCGCACTCCGGGGTATTCCGGCGTTCGCGTCGAGTGCTCACGTGCTCGCCGACGTGCCCCGGATCGCGGATCTTTCGGCTCGTCTGGCCCTCGCACTCGTCGGCAAGACGTCCTCGACCGGGCGCGCACCGCTCTTGAGCTTGAATGCGCCCGAGATCTGGAACGGAGAAATTCGCGCGGCAAGGCTCGGTGCGCGACTCTACGACGAGCTCGTCGACGTACGCCAAGACCCACGAGGGCGCGACTATTTCTGGCTCGGCGGGCCAGGCGTCCGTCACGATCCTGATCCCGGGAGCGACACCGAAGCGTACGACGAAGGGTGCGTTACGCTGACGTCGCTCTTGCTCGACCTCACGCTCGCCAGCGACGTGCCCTTCGTCGACGCGCTCGTCGCTTCGGCGCTGCCCTGACGTGGTTTCCAGGAGACGGTGCCGAGAAAGCTCGTCTCCTGGACCCTTGCCTCGCGTCTCCGTCAGCCGCCGAAGAGGCGTTTTGGGAGGGCGGAGAGAAGCGTGAAGATTGCACCGATCCGGGCGCCAAGGGTCTTCGCGCCTCCGCGGACGAGGATGAGCGCCATCGCCACCGTGCGCAAAACAGGGGTGTACGGGTACCAGTAGAGCTCGCTCTTGGCCTTGTTCTCGTCCACGAGCACGAGCTTCGGGCGCGTGAAGATGTCGAGCGCGAAGTGCGAGCCCGTCACGCCGTAGCCCGACTCGCCGACTCCCGTCCACGGTGCGGACGCGATGGCGCCCGTGAACGAGTGGTTGTTCACGGTCACGACGCCCGCACGAAGCTTCTTCGCGACCGCTTCGCCGCGCTCCGAATCGCGCGTCCACACGCTCGCCGTCAGACCGTATTTCGACGCATTCGCCAAGCGGATGGCCTCGGCTTCGTCCTTCACGGTTCGAATGGGGAGCACCGGGCCGAAGGTCTCTTCGCGCATCAGGAGAAGGTCGTCCGAAGCGACTTCGAGCACGGTGGGAGCGAGCGCCGGAGAGCCCTTTTGGTCGGACGTTCGTTCGCCTTCTTCGTCTGCGAAGCTCCCGCAAAGTAGCTTCGCTCCGCCCTCTTTTGCGTCGGCAAGGTGCCGCTTGACGATCGCGCGCTGCGCGTCGGTCGTGAGAGGGCCGTAGTCGCGTCCTTCTTGGAGCGCCTTCGTGGCCGCAACGATTTTTTCCTTGAGCGACGCGGCCACTTTTTCGACGGCGTAGATGCGCTCGACGGCGCCGCAGTTCTGCCCAGCGTTCATCATGGCGGCCCACAAGAGCCCATTGGCGGCGCGTTCGAGGTTCGCGTCCTCGAGGACGATCGCGGCGTCCTTTCCGCCGAGCTCGAGGGCACAGGGTACGAGACGTTCGGCGCACACCGCGGCCACCTTGCGGCCTGCGGCGGGGCTACCCGTGAAGACCACGGCGTCGACGTCGGACGCGACCAACGCAGCTCCTAGCTCACGACCGCCTTGCACGACCTGGAAGACGCCCTCGGGAACCAGGCCCTCGAGAAGCTCACGGATCTTCTCGCCTGTCCGAGGCGTCACCTCGCTCGGCTTGAACAGGACGGCGTTGCCGGACAGAAGCGCTGGGACGATGGCTCGGAGAGGGAGCGCGAATGGGAAATTCCAGGGCATGATGACGGCCACCACCCCGCGCGCCACCCGATGGATGAAGGCGTATTTCTTCGGGTAGCTCAGCGGATCGAGCTCGAGCTCTTCCGGCTCGAACAGATCCTCGGCAGCACCACACCAGTGTCCGACCACGTCGGCGGATGCGAGAACCTCGCCGAGCAACGCCTCAACCTCGGGCTTGCCCGTCTCGAGACGAACGAGCTTGGCGATGTCTTCGGCGGCTTGAAGAATGCGCCTCCCGAGGGGCTCGAGCGCCTTCTTGCGCGCTTCGATGTCGCGATCGGCCCATTTTTCCTGGGCTTCGCGCGCCTTCTCGACCACCTTCGCGAGGCCGTCGGGCGAGGTTTCCGTCACCTCGGCCAGAGGGGATCCGTCGACGGGGCTTTTGGTGGAGAAGGGCGTCGTCTCGCTCATTTGACGCCGGGCATATCAGAAGAAGCGCCGCAGATGGCTTCTTTGCAGCACTTGGACGGGTCGACGCAGACAAGGGACTACGCGCGGCCACGCTGCGAGAGATCGCACCGCAGGCAAAGGGCTCGTCAATTTTGGGTTTTTCGTCACTACGGTCTCAGGAGGTGCCCGAGAGGACAGGAAACGTCCCCGGATTCGTTCGATTTGGCGGAAAAGTGGCCTCGGCTTTCGTTGACCGCGTCCGTGCGGCCACGCTACGCTTTCGCGATGACTGTGAGTGGCGAGGGCGGGCGGCGGGCGGCGTCTGCGACCTTCGGAAAGTACGAGCTCTTTGCAAAGCTCGGCAGCGGGGGGATGGCCGAGGTCTTCCTCGCGCTGTCGCGCGGCATGGCAGGCTTCAACAAGCTGGTCGTGCTGAAGCGCCTTCGACCGAATGTCGCCGAAGAACAATCGATGATCAGCATGTTCTTGGACGAAGCTCGCCTCGCCGCGCGCCTTCACCATCCGAACATCGTGAACACGTACGAAGTTGGGGAGCACGAAGGCTCCTACTTCATTGCGATGGAGTATCTCGAGGGTCAGCCCCTCAACAAAATACTGAAGAACCCGAAGGCTCAAGAGCTCTTCACTCCGGTCATGTGGTGCCACGTTTTCTCGCACGCCCTCGCGGGACTGCACCACGCTCACGAACAGAAAGACTTCGACGGCAAGCCGCTCGACATCGTTCACCGGGACCTTTCACCCCACAATATCTTCCTCACCTACTCGGGAGAAACGAAGCTCGTCGACTTCGGCATTGCCAAGGCGTCCGTGAACACCACGAACACCGCGACAGGCATTCTGAAGGGCAAAGTGAACTACATGTCGCCCGAACAGGTTCGTGGCGATACCGATCGGCGTGCCGACATCTTTGCCGTGGGTCTTTCGCTCTGGGAGGTGGTGGCAGGCCGTGGCGTGTTCCGTGGCGAGGCCGTCACCGTGCTTCACCGCATCTTGAACGATGCGATTCCGAAGCTCTCGGAGGCCAGGCCGGACATCGATCCGGCGCTCGAAGCCGTCGTCATGAAGGCCCTCGAGAAGGACCGCGAGAAACGCTACCAGACGGCGGAAGAGTTCCGTGAGGCCCTCGACGACTACACTCGAGCCAGTGGGGAAGTCGTCCGTGAAGGCGTTATCGGCAAAGCGGTCTCGACGATGTTCCACGAGACCAAAGAGAACGTCGCCCAACGCATCAAGGAGTGCGTCACTGGGCTCTCGCCGGTCAAGGCGGGCTCGGGTGAGTCGGCAACGCTGCCCAGCACGACTGGGAGTCTCCCATCGCTCACGCTGACTCCCCCCACGGGCGAGTATCCTTTCCTGGCGAACCTCGCCGAGGCGAGCGATCCGGGGGTTGGCACTCCGTCCGGTTCGCAGCAAGTTTCGGTGAAGATCACGGCGAGTGGCCCACCCACTGGGCGAACTCCCGTTCCCCAATCGAGCTCGCCTCCGTACGGAACGTCCGAATTCCCGAAGAGCCAGGCGAGCAAGCTGCCTTGGGTTTTCGTAGCGATCGCTGCGCTCGGAGTCCTTGGTGTGGTCGTTTGGGCGGTTGCGCTTCGCAAGCCCGACACCGTGGCGGCCACACCAGCGAAGACGGCAAAAGTGATGATCGAGAGCACTCCTTCCGGCGCCGCGATCGAGAAGGATGGACAGGTCGTCGGCCACACTCCCGCCGGGCTCGACCTGCCCATTGGCAAACAGACCCTCACCATCATTCACGATGGTTTCGCCACGGAATCGGTCAACGTCGACGTGTTCGAGGGGGCCAAACAGTCGGTTACCCTGAAAGCCCTCGAAGCGAACACCCCCCCGCCTCCGTCCTCCACGGGTGCCGTCGCCCTCGTCCCGACGTCCAAGCCCGTGCCTGGCACCGCGTTCGTTCCTGTCAGACCACACCCGAACGGCACCGTCCCGGCGACGAGCCCGTCGGTGCCGCCCGCGCCGAGTGCGGCAGGCGCTTCGGCGGCGGGCGAAAAGGGATTCCTATCGTTCAGCACGTTCCCGTGGACGCGGGTGTCGGAAGGTGGGCGGGTGCTCGGAACGACGCCGCTCTACAAAGTCCCGATGTCGCCCGGCCCCCATGTTCTCTCCCTCGACAATCCCGAAGAGAACATTCACACGACATTCACCGTGACGATCAAGGCCGGAGAATCTGCGAGCCGCAGCGTCGAGTTGAAGTAGCCGCACCGCATGCGTTTCCCGAAGCGCGGGACGCGGCTTCGAAGAATTTCCACGAGCAGCGATTGGCGGTATGTTGGCGTCATGAAGGTGGGGTTGCGTTGTTCGCTTTTGGTTCCGGTCGTCTTCGGATTGGCCGCTTGTGGGGAAGAAGTCGTGAAGGTGCCCTCGCCTCCAACGAAGGCCCGTTACCAAATCAACTTCCCCTCGACACGGGTCGCGGTGGCGACGGAAGCCATCCAAGTCAGTGTTTTTGACGCGACAAATGGCGCACAAGCGGGCACCGACTGCCTCACACTCATCACGAAACAGAAGACCAAAGCGGACCTGCCGAAAGCGCCGCTCTTCATTGCACAAACCGAGGTCATCCCGGTTTGCGACGTACTGAGTGGAACGAAGGGGGCGCTCCCCACGATTTCCTACGGCAAACGAACGTTCATGGCCGTCGCGAAACGAGGAACTGCCGACTTCTTCCTGGGCTGTTCGGAAGCCGACATTGGCTCCGGCGACGCCCTCGTCGACATATCGGTCGCTCAGGTGGACGAGACCACTCAAGTGCCCACTACGACGTGTCCCACGCTGGGGGACAAGTGCAAGAACACCTGCAACTAACTACCGTATTTCGGTAGTGGCCTTTGCCGACGTTAGGCCCAGAGCAACAAACAGGATGACGGACCGAGGATTTCGCACGGTTAGCAAGCTGGCGCTCCTGGTACGCGCGACGACGACGGATAGTCTTCTATCTTAGGAGGAGCAACGACGCGCAGCGCCGCTAAACGTGCGAAAGCCGACGGGAGTCATCCTGTTTGTCGCTCTAGCCGCTCCCAAAAAAAGTGCCCCGCGGACCGAGCGTCGCGGGGCACTGTCTTTTCTTCGAGATGGCTCGTTGAGTCAGCGGCAGCGTTCGATACCGCAGAACAGAATGGGCGAGATGGTGGAGCCGGTCGGAGGAAGGGGCTCTTCACGTGTGCTCTTCGATGAAGCCAGGAAGTACGTCCCCACGGCGCCGCCCGCCAGGACGACTCCTGTAGCCACCCAGAAGAGTGGACTGGAGAAGATGCTCCCGGAGTCCCCTTTTTCGCCGGCGATCACACCCGAGCTTGGCGCCGGTTTGACGTCGACGAGTGAGGTCTTCGGCGAGTTCGGACTGCCCACCTCGAATACGACGTTGTCGTTCGCGTCGAGGGCTTGAACGTAATAGTCGAGACGCGTTTCGCCCTGAGGAATGGCTACGTTCACCGACTGGTCGCCGACCCCTACATTGGTCGTTTCGAACTTGCCCTGGGCTCCGAACCGGTGGCCGACGGACACGTTCTTGACGACACGGCTGGGGTCGCGTGTGGTCACGCGAAGCGTGGCCGTCGTGCCTTGCCGAAGACTGCCCACCTGGGCTTCGACGCCGGGTTTGGCCATCTGTTGGCGCCAGTATCCCTTCGCTTCGAGAAAGGGCTGCTGCACCTTCGGTCCGAGGGTCTTGTCGACCTTGTGGTCGGGATCGTAGGTAAGGAGCAGTATGAAGCTCTCGCGAGCGTGCTCGTCGTCACCGATGGCGGCGCGCGAAAACGAGAGAACGCGGTAGGTGCGGACGAGCTGTTCGTGCGAGAGGCCGCGCTTCTTGGACACCGCGTCGGCGCGTTTTGCCGCATCCTCGTAGTTGAGTTGTCCGTAGGCCGCTTCGGCGGCAGCCAAATCAGGCTCCAGAGTGGCGTCCGCGGCATAGGCGCGGGTGTCTATGAGAGACACTCCGAATCCGAGCGCGAACGAAAAGAGGACCGCGTGGACCAACGAACGCGACGCCGTTTGGCGTGCCTTTGCCTTCATGAATTGACCCCTCACAGAACGGAACCAGCAGCGAGCCCGGTCCTTGATGGGCCGGGCTCGCTTCGATGTTACTTGAGATCGTCCGGAGTGAGTCCGGCCTCTTTCACCTCGGCGAACTTGCCGGTCTGGACGCGGAACACGACGAAGTTGGCGAGAACCTCGCCCAGGTCGTCGAAGTTCACGGGGCCCGACGCGCCGTCGTAGTCGATGTCCTGTCCCGACCGGAGCGCGACCAGCGCTTCGCCGAGCTTCGAGGGGGAATAGGCCGTCCCCGGCGGACGCGAGACGTCGAAGAGTGCGTCGCGAATCTTCTTGCCGTCGGTGATGGTGCCGGCGCGCTGGATGGCGAGCACGGCAAGAATCGCGGCGTCGTACTGGTTCGCGGCGTACCCCGGAAGGTCAGCCTTCGGATCCGATCCAGTGGTGACGTCGAAGACGTTCTTGAACTCGTTGGCTTGCGGAGTCTTCGGGCTGAGGTCGAAGTTCATGACGTACATGCCTTCGCTCGACGTCGGCGATGCAGGATCGGCGGGGTTTTCGCGGCCCTTCACCAACGTGTCTTCGGACTTCAGGCCGTTCGAGCCCATCGAAATGAAGGTGGACCAGTCCCGCGAGGTATCCGTCGCCGTGACCTTCTTGAAGGACCGCATGTACACGGCGCCGATGGCCGGGAAAGCCACGACGACTTGGCAGTCCGCTTTGGCAGCAACCACCTGAGCGGCCTCGGCATCGTAGTTTGCGGCGGGCTCGATGGGCACTTTGATCGTCAGTACGCTCTCGCCGCCCAAGGCCTTCATGGTCTCGGTTATGCCAGCGGCGATCGGATTTCCATAGGCGTCGTCTTGATTGATGATCGCAACT
>JAYUKI010001366.1:0-2117 GCA_043764595.1 Myxococcales bacterium
ATCGACCGCCACCACCACGCACGTGGCCCCGTCCGCCAGGGCGGAGAGAGTCACGTCCGTGCCGACCGCGACCTTGCGAAGGCGCTTCGCCGACACGAGGAGCCCTTCCACCCGCCGCGTGGCAGCTTCGAGGAAGGCTTGTGACAGGGTAGTGACATCGGTCTTCATCGTGGTCTTGAACGCACGTGAAAAGCCCGATTTGGCGGCTTTTTCGAAACAGGGGATGGTGGGATGGACCCACGCTCCACGTCCGAACGACCCACCGGCGAGATCGAAGGCGACCTCGGTTTTGCCGTCTCGTTCGGCGCCGCGAACGAGACGCACGAGCGAGCCGTCCCGAACGGGGACCTTCTCGCCGCATCCGGCACACGTGCGGACGGGGCCGGCGTCTGCCGGCATGTCCTGTGTGTCGTCGTCTTGTTCTGCCGCGCCCATCGTGGTGGTTCTCAGGTTTCCTGCTGCGCCTGCGCTTGCTGCGCCTGTTGCTGGTGGTGAGCTTGGGCCTTCTTGAGGGCCTGCGAGATTTCGCTCCACTCGTTCGCCAAGAACGACTCCGCGCCCTGCTTGAGTGCGCGCGCCTTCTTGATGCCGAGCCCAGTTTTGATGGCGAGCTTGTCTTCGTCTTCGCGGATGATTTCTTCGATGGTGCGGTAGCCGGCCTCTTCGAGAAGAAGCACCGTGCGCTCGCCCACACCGTGGAGGAAGAGGAGCCGATCACGCTCGGTGATGGGCTCGACACGCGTGGCCACGGCGCTGATGCGCTCCTGACGGAGGCGCTCCATGGTCTCCTCGGCCGACACACGGATGCTCTCCGCGGCTTCGGGCGAACCGATTCCGGGGATCGCCACGAGCTCTTCGTCCGAGGCCTCGAGGAGCTCTTCCAAGGCGCGGAAGCCCTGGCGGTACATGTTTCGGGCGACCGCATCGCCGATGCCGTCGAGCTTTTGGAGTTGGGCGATGGCCTCTTCCTCCATTTGCTTGAACTTGGAGTCGCTGATGATGTCGAGCTTCCAGGCCGTGAGCTGAGCGGCAAGGCGGACGTTCTGTCCCTTTCGACCAATCGCGAGAGAGAGCTTCTCGTCGGGGACGACGAGCTCCATGCGTTTGTCGCCCTCGTCGACGATGACCTTGAGAACCTCGGCGGGCTGGATCGCCGCGCAAACGAAGCGTGCGGGGTCGCGATCGTAGGGAACGATGTCGATCTTTTCGCCGCGGAGCTCTTGCACGACGGCTTGGACGCGCGAGCCTTTCATGCCCACGCAGGCGCCGACCGGATCCACGTCCGAGTCGCGGCTCGCAACGGCAATCTTGGAGCGGGCGCCGGCTTCGCGAGCGCAGGCGACCACACGGACGATGCCTTCGTAGATCTCGGGGACTTCGCTCTCGAAGAGCTTCTCGACGAGCTTGGCATCCGAGCGCGAAAGAATGATTTGCGGTCCGCGCGCTTCGCGGTCGATGTCCTTGAGCAGGGCCACGATGCGGTCGCCTGGGCGATACGATTCGCGGGGAGTCTGCTCGCGGAAGGGCAAGATACCTTCGGTGCGACCGAGGTCGACGATGAGGTTCTGACCCTTCTCGAAGCGTCGAACGACGCCCTTGATGAGCTCGCCCTTCTTGTCCTTGAACTCGTTGAAGATAAGGTCGCGCTCTTCGTCGCGAACGCGCTGGATGAGCACTTGCTTGGCGGTCTGCGCAGCGATGCGCCCGAACGACGAGCGAGCCTGCTTCACCATCAGGATGTCGCCGAAGTCTTTGTCCTGCTGGGCGGCCTTCTTGGCGTCCTGCGGGTGCCAGAAGATTTGGAATCCGAGCTCTTCGCCCAGCTCCGCTTCGAGGCCTGCGGCCTGAGCGTCTTCCAGGGCAATTTCGCGTTCGTCGTCCGAAGGATCGTCGACGACGGTCATGTACTGGAAGAGATCGACTTGGCCGGTCTCGTCGTTGAAGCGGGCCTCGAGCTCCCGGGTCGGACCGAACACGCTCTGCGCTGCCTTCAAGATGGCCTCTTCGACCGTCTTCACGAGGCGCGCTTTGTCGATGCCCTTGTCCTTGGCGACCATTTCGATCGCTTGGAGCAAGTTGGGCTCGGGCGGGGTGTTCTGCTGCTGGGTCGTCGCCAT
>JAYUKI010001367.1:0-26030 GCA_043764595.1 Myxococcales bacterium
CTCGAGCCCGACGCGCTCTCGAAGCCGACGCACGAGGTCACGTTGAGCACGTTCTGCCTCGACCGCACCGAAGTCACCGCAAAGGACTACGACACGTGCGCGGAGAACGATGGCTGCGAGCGCGCGCTCGACCACGTGAGCTGGCCCGAAATCGACGCCGCAACCAAGAAGCGTTTCAGCGTCTTCTGCAATGCGAAGAACCCCGAAAGGGCTTCGCACCCTGCAAACTGCGTGGCATGGACGATGGCCGAGCGCTACTGCAAGAAGCGAAAGGCGAGGCTCCCCACCGAAGCGGAGTGGGAGTACGCCGCGCGAGGGCCGAAGCAGCGCCGCTACCCTTGGGGCGACGAACCGCCAACCCCGAAGCACCTCAACGTGTGTGGTGCCGAGTGCGTGGCGTGGGCCCGCACCACGGGGCTCTTCGGGTTGACCTCGCTCTTCCCCAACGCCAAAGACAACGATGGGTTTCCGGGGACGGCGCCGGTGGGCTTGTTCCCGCTCGGCGCATCCAGCAGCGGCGTGCTCGACCTTGCCGGCAACGTCTACGAGTGGACCGCGGACTGGTATGCGCCCTACGACGAGAACGCCTCGCGCGATCCGAAGGGACCCGAAAAAGGAACCGAACGTGTCGCACGAGGTGGTGGGTTTCTCAGCACTCAGCAGGGATGGATAAACCCTGCGTGGCGCTACAAGACGGACCCGGACACCTACAACCACGCCATCGGTTTTCGCTGTGCTTCGACACCGTGAGAGCACCGCATCCGCCGTAGCCGGCGAGGGTTGCAGCGGGGGCCTGTCCGAAAGAATCGGGACGTCAGTGGAGCTCCAATCTCCGAGGTGCAGCATGGCCGGGTCGAAGGTGAAGAGTGCGGCAACGAAGAAGAGTGCGCCGAAGGTTTCTTCCGCGAAAAGAGTCCTCGTGAAGCCTTCCGATACCGGAATGGCTCCGCTCGACCTCAAGACGTTCAAGCGGACGCTCAAGGAGCGGTTCAAGTTCGACCGAAACGGGGTGTTCAAAGCGCCGGACCAGGACACTTTCCTCGCGTTCGTGTCGGGCAAAAAGCGCTTTCAGCTCGGCGCGTTCAACGAAATACCGATCGAAGATACGGCGCGCCACTTTCGGGCGTCGTCGATCATGGACGCGCCCGTGACCGACGAGATCGTCCACGTGACCGAGCCCGGAAAGTATTTCGACCACGTCTTTTGGAACGATCACGAATCCGATCTCTATTCGATCGACTGCATCGAAGACTACGAGGAGGAGATCGACATGGACGAATACGGCAAGTGGCCTTCGGACCGCCGCATCAAGTCGATGCCCTTCTTCGACAACAAGGTCGCCTCGAGCCTGAAGGAGTTTCTGGACGGGATCCGTACGATATCGCGGAAAGACTTCTATTCGCGGTAGACCCACGGCCGCCAAAGCCCGGTCATCGCGCCCGCTCGATCCATCGAGGGATGTCGGCGAGAGCGTTCATGGGATGCATCGCGAGTCACCGGCACATCGGCCCACCCGTTCGAGTCATCGAAATGTTCAGGTGCTTCGTGGCTACGGCTTTTCGACCGGAGCGGTCCTCGGCTTCAACTTTGATATCGAGGGGCTTTCCGAGAAAGCCGTCGATGGGCGCTCCGCCCACGTCGAGCTGAAAGCGCACGCCAAGAAGCGCGCAGCCGCCGCCCGCCGCCGAAGGCGACCAAACATAGTTGTACGACGTCGCGGGCACGGTGGTGGCTTGACCGGTGACTACTGCGGAAAACGTGGTCTTGGTGCCCGATTGCGAAAGGTCCTTCATACGGAGTGCCATCCACAGATGGTGCCCTCCTTGCGGACCGCACTCGACGGAGACCGTGCTCCCCTCCGGGAGGGGACTCCAAACGTCTTGGCCCTGGGCAATCTCGAGCTGCGCCGTCGTTCCATTTCCGCAAGGGCTCGGTGGGTTTTTGGCCCAGTCGGCTCGGTAGTCGACGAGCTCGACGGCATCCGACACGCATTTGCCGGTGACACATGTTTCACCCGCGTTCGAGCAGGTGGGGCCAAGGTCCCCTCCGCCCAAAAGCCCGAACGTGTTGCAACGTGTCTCGAGGAAGACGTATCCAAGTTTTGCTTTGCCCTGGACGAACCGCGTGGTCGAGCGCCGAGCGACGACCGTTGCCGAATTCATGATTCCGGTCACGGTGACCTCGACCGAAGCGGCCGCCTTTCCGACGGGCGCCAGGACGCGGGTCTCGTGCGGAAACGTGGCCGGCGATTCGGGCTTTAGCGATTCCTTGGCCGCGATCAGGCCGTCCACTTTGACGACGATCTCGTAGCTCGTAAGGAGATACCCCGCGGCGCGAAAGTCCTCCCCGTCGACTCCGAAGACGATTTGCGTGCTCGGATCCTTCGGTAGCGCCTTCGACTCCTCCGACTCCCCGGGGTTCACGGGCGATACGGGCGACACGGGCTCGGAGGGAGCTTCCGCGTCGGACGGGACGGCGTCCTCGTTTTTCGTGCACGCGGCCACGAGTACCAAGCCGAAGACGGTCGCGAAACGACGAGCCAACATGGGAAGAGATCTGCGCCGGTCGGTCGCCTCACGCAAGGGCAGATTGCGTCTCTTTCGGAAGCTCGAATGGAGGGAGCGCTCTTGGCCACGTAGTCCAAGGTCGACCGTCGAGCCCTAAGGCTTCTTCGGATTTCGCCCTTCGATCGCGGCAATCGCTTCGGGAAGCTTCTTGTCGCGGCGCATGCACTTCCAGCAGTCGCTCCCGCTGAAAATGCCGCACCCGCTCGTGTACGTTAGGGGCTTTAGCCCCGGCAAAAGGCGGGCATCGCCGCTCTCTTTGGCGCGCTCCAAGAGGCCGTATTTGCCCTGGCAGGACTGCGTTTCTTTCAGTTCGAGCACGAGCTTGGCGGCCGGCGTGGCTTTTTCGCGCACGGCCGGCTTCGCGAGCGCCTCGACACATTTGGCGCGCGCTTTTGCGGGCTTGGCCACGCACGCGAGCAAGAGGTCGACGCCGGGAGCTCCGAGCCCCTCGGCGAGCCCCGTGGCCTTGGACGAAAGCTGGGCGTCGCCGTCGAACGCCTCGATGAAGATCTCGCGGGTGGCGGGCTCGGCCAATGCGCCTTCGTCCATCTTTCCCAGCTTGCCAAGCGCGTCGAGCGCATCGCCCAAGCGCCCTTCGGACCGGTAGGCGCGGACTTCGGCGCGAAGCACACGGCCGTCTTCCGGAAAGGCCAGGGCAAGCTTCTGGAGAGCGTCGGCGCCTTCGGTTTCGGCGCGTGCAAGCTGGGCATCGCTGACGCCTCGAACGCTGGCTTCTGCGGCTTCGTCGTCCTCGTCCAAGCCCCCGTCGGCGCCATGGGCGTGCTTGTGCGTACCGCCACGCGTGACGAGGCCTAGGAAGACGAGCATCGGCACGAGGAGCAAGACCGCCAGCGCACCTGCTTTCGCCGCAGTGGGCAACTCCTTGACCTTCGGCGGGAGCCCCTCGTGGAGCTTGCGCGCTTCGGCCTCGGCCCAGCCCGCCCACGTTCGGATCCCGGCGGTTCGCTTTGGCGTGGGCCCGTCGAATTGGCCCGGCAACAGCGTTCGCGCCGACGCGTCTTCGGGGCGAAATCCCGCGCTTCCAGGAATGGCGCTGGGCGGCGCAGGGGACACGTGGGTCGCGACCGACACCGGTGAAGGCGTTCCCCCCAGGACGGCGCGCTCGAGCGCCATCACGGCATCTTTGACGCTCGGTGGACGGTCTTCCGGGACCTTCGCGAGCATCGAACGAACCACCTCTTCGATGGCGGGCGCCACGGACACGTCCGGTGCAATGTCGCGCATGGGCGGCACGGGCGTGTTAAGGTGGGCGGCCAGATAGCCCATGACGTGCTCGGAGTCGAATGGCCGCTTTCCGGTCAATAGCTCGTAGAGCATGATCCCGAACGAATAGAGGTCGGCGCGCGCGTCCACGGTCTGTCCGACCGCTTGTTCGGGCGAGATGTACTCGGGAGTTCCGAAGATGGCGCCGGCCGAAGTGAGCGCTCGCGCGTCGCCTCCGCGGCCAATCGAAGGCACTTTGGCAATGCCGAAATCGAGCACCTTGACGAGGTCGCTTTCCCCCTCGCGAGGAACGAGCATGACGTTCTCGGGCTTGAGATCGCGGTGCACGATGCCGAGGCCATGCGCTTTGCCGAGGGCCGCACCCATCTGGAGCGCGATGTCGAGCACGCGCACGGGCGGCATCGGACCGCTCGCGTCGAGAGTGTCCCGCAGGCTCTTGCCTTTGACGTACTCGAGGACGAGAAAGAAAAAGCCTTCTTCGGACGTGCCAAAGTCGCTGGCCGCCACCACGTTCGGGTGCTCGATGTGCGCCGCGGCAATGGCCTCGCGCTCGAACCTCGCCGCAATCTCCGGATTCTCGCGCGCTTCGGCCAAGAGCACCTTGAGCGCGAAGCGCTTCCGCATGTGCACGTGCTCGACCAGGTACACGGCGCCCATGGCCCCTTCTCCGAGGAGGGACTCGATGCGGTAGCGGCCCGCGACCAGGGTTCCTGGGGCGAGGGACGTTCCGCTCGGAGGGGCTTCGGGTGAAGCGGTCTCGTTCACGTTCCCGTAGGATACACGCCATCCCACGCACGTGTGCGGCTTCTCTTTGCCAGAGGGCCGTGGCGCGTTCCGTCTACGCGATCCCGAGGAGCTTCGCGGCGTTGTCCCAGAAGAATTTTCGCCGAAGCTCGCGCCGCTCTTCGGTGGCGATGAGCACGCGGGCGATGGGAAGCGCTGCGGAATAGAAGGGCCAATCGGAGCCCATCAGGATGCGATCGGGGTTGCCGTGTGCGACCAACGTCTTTACGCCGGCGAGCCCTTGCGAGGAAATCTCCATGTAGACGTTGGGGTACCTGCGGCAGAGGTCCATGGCCGCTTCGAGCTGGAGCGCGCCGGCGTGGCCCAGGATGAACGTCGTGTTCGGGTTCTCCCGAATCGGCTTCTCGTAGTGGCGCACCTGCGTGAGGTAGCGTCCGAGGGCGGGCTCGATTCCGACCGGACCGCAATGCCACAGGATGGGAATCTTGGCGTCGGCGCACAGCTTGTAGAGCTTCATGGCGCGCGGATCGTCGGGCCTCACCATTTGCACCGCTGGGTGAACCTTCAGGCCCCGGGCGCCGCGCTTCACCTGAGCCGCGAGCTTGCCTTCGACGTCGCTCGCGTACGGATGAACCGACCCGAACGAGAGGAGCGTTCCGTGGGTTTTGTCCTGGGCGTCCAGAGCATAGGTGGCGTTGTGGCTCAGAACCGGAAAATCGATGGGCAAAAGCACGGAGTGCGAGATGCCGAGCTCGTCCATCTCGCGCGTCAGGTTCGGGATGGTGTGCGTACGGCGCATTCCCGTCGCGCCGATGCTGCGAACCGAGAGGTCGGTCTTGAGCTCGGAGAGGTGAGCCTTCGTAAAATTTCGATTCGAGTAGGGGACCAAGTCCACGGGGCAACACGACGGAAGGTAGTGCTCGGTTCGGTCCCACGCGCGGTCGAGGTCGACCTGCATCGGCCGCACGTAAGCAAGCGCTACGTGGGTATGCACGTCGAGAATGGGACCAAGGTCCTTGTCCTTCAGTACGACGCGGTCCTCGAGCGGTGAAAACCAGGGAAGCCGCGCGAGATCGGCCAGATTCCGGAAGAACGTGGGATGCATGGCGTGCGCGCCTCAGTTGTCGCGGGTCGGGGCTGGCGTGGTGGCGCGCGGCGGCAGCGGAATATCGGTGGGCGCCTCGGAGTCCGGAACGCTTCGAATCGTCGCGGTGCCTTTTCCCGAGCTGAGGCGGGAAATACCAAACACGATCTCGGACCCGGTCACGGTGCCCGTGGAGCGAACGATACCCGAGGCATCCTTCTTGAGCGCGGCGGTCAGGATGAGGCCGTTGACTTGAACTTCGGGCTTTTGCACCACGAGGTTCGCGGGCGCCGTCACGAACGCCGCTGTGGTTTCGTCTTGGTCTTCCAAGCAGCCGGAGAGCGTAACCGTGTATCCCGTGGGAGGTGTCACGTTCGGAACGAAGTCCGAATATTCGTCCACGTTGCCCGCCTTGAGCGAAGGCACCACACAATCGGGCGCTGGCTTCAGGCGGCAAACTTTCTCGGCGCCGCAGTCGGTCGGACACTTGAGGGCAGGATTGCGGTCGGCGTTCGTGAACTGGGCGCGCACGTTGCCCGTCGCCGCATCGACCTCCATGCGTCCCCAGAGCTGGATTTGCACCGGAACGGGCTCTTGGATATCGAGAAGTGCGTAGTAGGCACCACTCGGTACGACCTTCGTTCCCTTCGTTCCCGAGCACTTGAAGTCGTACGAAAAAAGGATTCGCTTGCGGACGGTCGTGGCCACTCCGTCTTTGGTCGAGAGCCCTGCCTCCACCACGAGGGCGAGCTTCTGGCCGACGGGGAAAGGCGCCGTCGGACGAATGACGACTCCGGAGTCGCCGCCCGCATAGTCGATCGTGCCTCCGAGCGTCTCGCTGTCGTCGGTCCGAAAGAGGGCCTTCAGCTCGGCGACTTCGCCGGTTCCCGAGTCACGTTCGTCCGGAAGGTTCCCTTCGATGTCGGTGTCCAGCGCCACGACCGCGAGCTTCAGCGTCTTCGGGTTTATGGCCTTGGAGAACGAGAGCACGAGTGGTGCTTTGGTGTCGGTCAAGACGCCGTCTTTGGCGCCCACGACGGTGATTTCCGGCGGCGCGACGTACTTCTCGCAGGCTGCGGAAGAGGCCGTGGCGACGAACGCGAACGCGACGGTGGCGAATGCTGGGCGGAAGAAGCTCATGGTCACTCCGTCCCTCTCGGGGACTCTCGAAAACGAAGGATAGCCCGTGTGCGGCGCTCGAGCGAACGGACGATCAGAAGAAGAACGTGGTTCGACCTTGGAGAAGCACGCTTCGAGCGGCGAAGCCGTCCGCGTCCTTGAAGGCGTCGCCGGGGAACAGTACGGCGCCCTCGAAGTCGAACGCGAAGTGGTCGTACATCCGGTACTGGACGCGGCCGGCGAGCTCGGTCCCGTAGAAGCTGCCCGGCTTGCCGCCGACGAAGTTTACGAGGTCGTCCTGGATGTTGACGCCGTCGCGTCGCTGCTGGGAAAAAATAGGGTCGATGACTGGGGCCGGCGACCAGGCCATGAGGACGCCGCCGCGAATCAAGAGGTTCTCGATGGGCCTCACGTCCACTTGGGGAAAAATGGCGAAGGCGTTGGTGAACGCGCCATTCGTGGCCACGGACTCCACGGGGATGGTTGGCGCCTTGAGGCTCTTCAAGAGCTCGGTGGCGGCCGCCGCCACTCGGCCCGTTTGGTAGGCGAGCGCGTGCTTGAACATGAGAAGGCCCACGTTCGAGTCCGGTGCAAAGTTGAACTGCGTGAGTGGGGTGCCCACCTGCGGATCCGAGTCGCCCGACGCGTAGTCGGTCTCGAAGTAGATGCTGAACTTTGGCCTATCGTAGCGAAGCACGGCACGAAGTCCGAGCTGGCGGACGTCTTGGGATTGGGCCGGATCGTTCGAGATGACCCGAAGGGCTTCGGACACTTCTCGGGTTTTTCCGACGATGGCCGTGGCGTCGATGCCTGCGTAGAGGTCGGCGTAACGAGCCGAGGCGCGGGCGCCGAAGGCGTTGACCTTGGTGTCGTTGCGCACGTCCCAGCGGTGGGCGTGGAAGGCGCGAAGCTCGACGTCTTTGAGCTTCTTGGTCACCTCGGGTCCGAGGAATCGCACGGCCGTGACCCACTGGTGCACGTCGTCGTTCAGAATCTGCGGGGCGTCGCCGACGACACGGTCGTAGGCCAGTATGAGGAACGTTCCCTTCGACTCGGTCTTGTCGCGCTGGTCTTTCGGCTTGAACCCCTCGAGGGGCTTCGTGGCAAAGAGAATGCGGTCGACCGAGTTGCCGCGGTTGGCGAATCCGAAGCGGTTGTGGCGCCCGTCGCCATCGTTGATGGCCACGGCGCTTCCGGCGGTCGTGGCTTGTCGTCCGATGCGAAAGAGGCCAATCGGGGTGACGATGTCGCCGTAGAGCCGACGAATGAAGAACGTGTCGGCGGGGCAGTTCGTGTACGAGTAGCTCTTGGGATCGAACGGATTCCCGCCCGCAGTCGCGCCCAAACAGAGCTGCGCGGCGTTGACGTTCTTCGAGTTGATGTTGGCGCCGGAAGACGACTCCGGGGCACGTCCCAAATCTCCGTTGTCGCCCCATAGGACTCCGTCGAGGGCGTCGACCGACGTCGTGATCTTCACCTTGTCGAGGTAGTCGACCGTGCCATCCAGGCGTAGGCGGTGCTCGATCCACGAGGCGTTTCTCGCGGTTTCGTCGTTCAGCGCGAGGGGCTGGATGGTGAGAAAGTTTGCTCGGTACTCGGTGCCGCCACGAAAGCCGAAGTCGCCGAGCGCCAACCGCGTGGGTGGGGCTTCGGGATCGGCGTCGGACCACGGCTCCGGCGGGGTGGCGCGCGCTGGACTTTGACCGAGCAGCGTCGCGAGGACGATGGCAGAGGAGAGGAATAGGACGAAGGGCCGCACGGGTAAACGTTCCCACGGATCGCCGCTTGCGAGGCGTCTCTTTTCCGTGTCTTCGTCGCGCTTGGGGGATCGCGAGCCGAACGGCCGGCACGTCGCGCGCCACCGTGCCGCGTCATTTTGCGAGGGACGCGAGCCTTTCGCGAACCTTGGCGAGCACGGGGGCGTCCGCCGGGGGAAACCGTGCGGGATCGAGCGCCTCGAGGCCGGCCCATTGGACGTCCGCCACGTCTTTGGCGTGCGGGGCGGGGGAGCCTGGTTTCAGGGTCACCTCGAAAAAAAGCAGCAAGATGCTCTTTCCCAATTCTTCGTACCTGTGAAACGTCACGTCCAAGATCTCGCCGACGGTGGCCTCGACGCCAAGCTCCTCGCCGAGCTCGCGGACGAGCGCTGCACGGGGGTCTTCGCCGGGTTCGACCTTTCCACCTGGAAATTCCCACAGATCGGCGAGGTGTGCCCCTTTTTTCCGTTGGGAAAGCAGGACCCTTCCGTCACGAATCACGACCGCCGCAGACACGATGAGGGACGGAGCTTCCACCGCTCGGAATGTACTCGGCTTTCCGCAACGCGATGCGCAAACGAGCCTCGAAGAGGATCGAAGCGCTCCGGAGCTCGGGAAAGGCCCGCCGACCCGTGGATTTTCGCCTGTCCGGACGAGAGGCGATTTCCCCTGCGGACCGCAGGGCATTCGGTCTACCCTTCGCCCCCCGCATGAACCCGCACACGACGCCCGAGCCCCAGCGCGCCCCGATCGGAAACCTGCCGCCGCCTCCTGTCCTCCACGCGGCGAAGTGGCCGCCAGACGACGACGCGCTTCCTCCTGATCCGCCCGGCGGCATCGGTGGTGGTGGCGGTGGTGGCTTCGGCGGTGGTGACGAAGGCGACTTCAAGAAGGGCGCCACCAAGCCCATCGCGATCGTCGTCGGCGCTCTGCTCGTGGTGGGTGCCGGCGCAGCCCTCTTTTTCGGTTTCCGCGGCGACGCCCAAAAGGTCGGCGCGAAAGAGATCGCGGATGACAAGAAGGCGATCGCTCTCCTCACCAAGGACGAGCAGCTCCCGAAGTGGCGCGCCTGGGCGCAGCGCGACGACGCAGGCAAAATGCAGGAAGAAGCATTCGCGCAGCTCGCGTGGGCGAAAGACACCGAAGGCCTGAAGCTCATCATCAAGGGCCTCTCGTCCAGCGACCACCGCGTGCGCGGAACGGCGGCCACGGCACTCCTCGAGTACGGCTCTCCCGCCGCGGACTCGGCGAAACCCGATCTCTTGAAGGCTTTGAAAGAGTCCGACAACAGCGACAAGCCACAGCTCTGCTGGGCGCTCGCCACGATGAAGGAAGGCTCGGCCTTCGACGAGGTCCTCGCGGAGTACCGTTTGGGTCACCTCGCCAAGGTCCAGAAGCTCGACGCGAACCCCGCGTTCGATCCCGAGGTTTTGGCGGGAATGGTCACCCTCGACAAGCTCGCGACCTTCTCGAAGGACCCGAGCGAGAGCGTTCGTCAGCTCGTCGCGACGGTGCTCTCGCGCACTGGCGAGGCCAAGTGGCTTCCGCAGCTCACGGAGCTCGTCGTCGACAAGAGCGTGGACGTCGCGCGCGAGGCCGCCGTGGGCCTCGGCAAGATTGCCAACGAGTCGTCGATGGGACCGCTCCTCTCCGCGCTGAAGAGCGCCGACAAGGACTCCCGTCAGAAGTTCTTGGAAGCCCTTCGTGACGGCGTCGGAACCAAAGGCCTCGTGCTCGGCCTGAAGAGCGTCCAAAAGGACGAAGTCACGGTCAAGGGCCAAGCCGACCGCGAAAAATTCCAGACGAAGCAGCTCTTCGACATGATCCGCGAGCTCGAGGATCCGCGTGGTGGCGACTCGCTCGCCGAGTACCTGAAGACCGATCCGAAGCCGCACTGGAAAACCGAGGCGGCGCTTCGTATGGCCGAAATCGGTGACCTCCGCGCGGTGCCCACGCTCGCGTGGCGCATGAAGCAGGACCCGCTAAAGATCTACGACAAGGACAAGGACCCGGAGTACCGCCTCGACGACAACGAACGCGTCGTGTCCGCACGCATGCTCGCGGACCTCGCCGTTCTCTACCCCGAGAAGCGGGACGAGATTCGCAAGGAGGCCTACGAGTCGGTGATGTTCTGGATGACGGACAAGCCGCAGCCCCACGCGAACGGCCTTCGTTTCGTCGCCGCGGTGGACGCCAAAGAGGCGATCCCGCAGATGAAGAAGTGGTCGGACCCGACCGATCCCCTCCCGAAAGAGGGCCAGCAACAGATGCCCGAATCGTGGGCCACGGCGCAGAGCGCGCTTCGCTACTCGGGCTGGATGAAGGCCGACTGGAACCTGCTCGAGAAGCAGTTCACCCGGAAGCCGAACAACACCGACATCACCATGGAAGGCCTCCAGCAAGGTGGCCTCGCGGTCCTCGGCATGACCCTTCGCGCCCTCGGCGTCGGCGCCTCGCACGGCATGGCCCACTGGGGCGATCCGAAGGCCTACCCGATTCTCGTCAAGTACATCGAGGACAAGCAGAACAACGAGCAATCGCGCATCGAAGCGTGTTTCTCGCTCGGCTGGACCTCGACCGACGATCAGATGAAAGAGATCGTCGCCAAAGTGAAGAGCTTCTCGGCGACCGATCCGAAGACGTCGGTCATTCGGGCCTGCTACCTCGAGACGCTCATCCGCAAGCCCGTTCCTTCGGCCACGGCTGGCCTCATGGACCTCATGAAGGGCGACGTCGATCTCGAAGTCCGCCACCAGGCCGCACGTGCCATCGGCGTAGGCGGTCTCACTCCGGCGCTTGCCCAGCAACTCTTCGAGAAGCTCAAGGATCCGAACGTTCGCTCCGACGCGAGTCTCGCGCTGTTGCTCGGCGCCGACGCGGACACGGTCAAGCGCATGTTGGCGACCTACAACGACTCCGACCCTGCCGCGATGGAGGAGCTCAAGGTCACGTACAACCAGACCTTCGGTTACTGGTCGGATCGCAACTACGACACCGGCGACGTCGCCCGCTGGATCGAAAACGCGAACGCCTGCGCCCGCGTGAAGGTGCGTGACGCTCTCCAAGACTGGCCCCGGCTCATTCTCGGCCGAGCGCTCCAGGGCATCGACTACGACAGCGGCCCGCACTCCCTCACCCGCGTTCAGCTCCGTGTGCGCCTCATGAAGGACGCGCGTGGTGCGGACGAGAAGAAGCGCGCCCAGGCCATCGAAATCCTCAAATTCATGAAGGAAAAGGGCGTTCTCATGGCGCTCAAGGGCGAGAGCGGACCGCACGGCGAGCTCGCGAAGAAGGCCTTCTTCGAAGTCATGAACCCGAAGATCGTGGCGGATAGTCTCCCCGACGCGCGCGATCCCAAGGGCGCCCACCTCGTTCCCAAGTGATCTCGGGCTCGTTCCTACGAATCGGCCAGACGAGCGCCCACACGAGCGCCCTCGTCCCCTCCATCCGCGAGGTGACGCGCGCGCTCGTGGCCGTGTCCCTCGTTTCGCTCTCCGCCGTCGTTGGGGCATGCGGACCTGCGACGGTCGCGGTCGAAGCTCCTAGCGCGCCAAAAGTCGTGGCCATGAGCTTCGTGCAGGCGTCCAAGCAGCCTGTTCCGCTCGAGTCGGCGTGTGTCCCTTCCGGTCCGGAGCGCTGCTTCGACGCCATCGACGACAACTGCAACGGCGTCATCGACGAAGGCTGCGGCATCGGCACGGGCCTCCTCCAGTTCACCCTTGCGTGGGGCGATAGCCCCGGAGACGTCGACCTCGTGCTCACCGAGCCCAAGGGCGGAAAGGTGTTCGAGGGCAACCGCTCTTCGCGCACCGGCTTTCGCCTCGACCGCGACTGTCCGGGCGAAGACGGATGCCACGGTCAGAACATCGAGAACATCTTCTTCGAGGGCGGGGATCCGCCCCGTGGAAAGTACACCCTCGAGGTGAAGCTCTCCGAGCTCCATGGCGCCGAGACCCCCGTCAAGGTCCGGCTGGGAGCGCGCGTCGGAGGCCAGGTCTTCACCGCACTCATCGAGCTCTTGCCTGGCTCCACCACGGACAAGAAAACCTTCACCTTCGAGATCTGACGAAGAGAAAACCAGATCGAGATCGCGCCATGGAACCCCTTCACTCCAAGAGCCTCCACGGACAGAAAGTCCTCGTCACGGGTGGGGGATTCATCGGGGCTCGCGTCGTCGGACGCGCCCTCGCCTACGGTGCTCGCGTATCGGTGCTCGTTCGGCCCGGGGGCAATCGCAGCCGACTCGCCCCGTTCGACGTCCAGACGTACGAAGGCGACATCCTCGACGAAGCGGCCGTCACTCGTGCCCTTGGCGAAGAGCGTCCTGACGTAGTCGTCCACGCGGCAGGGATGGTCGATTCGCGTCGCGAGCCCTCGCTTACCGCCGCGATGGTTCGACTCCATGCGCTCGGCACGACCCATGTGTTGGAGGCCGCGCGGCTTGCGGGAGTGGCAAGGGTCGTGGTCCTCGGTTCCTCGGGG
Organism: Myxococcales bacterium; assembly: GCA_043764595.1. Taxonomy (GTDB): domain Bacteria; phylum Myxococcota_A; class Polyangia; order Polyangiales; family Polyangiaceae; genus JAAFHV01. The sequence goes on from JAYUKI010001367.1 coordinate 12,999, forward strand.
GAGTACGGAAACGCGGCCGAACAGTTCGACGAAGATCGCCTCGCAGCGCCGGTCGACCCGTACTCCGCGAGCAAGCTTGCGGCGACCGCCATCACCCTTACGTACGACCGCGCGTTCGGACTCCCATGCACCGTGGTCCGCCCATTCGTGGTTTACGGCCCGGGCGAAGCAAAGACGCGAATTTTTTCCACGGTCTTCGCGCAGGCTCTCGCGGGCGGGGGTGAGGTGGCCTTCACGGCAGGCGAGCAGGTTCGGGACTTCGTCTACGCGGACGATGTCGCCGATGGCATCTTCCGTGCGGCGCTGGCTCCAGAGGCGCGAGGTCGGATCTTGAACCTCGGAACCGGGATCGGCATCCGCGTCCGCGACGCGATCACGATGGCGATTGCGGTGTCCCAAAACCGAGTCATCCCACGATTCGGAGACCTGCCCTATCGTCCAGGCGAACCGCCAAGTCTCGTGTCGGACAACCGTCGCATCGAATCCGTGCTTGGCTGGAGCCCGACGACCTCGCTCGCGGAGGGCGTCGCCCTCACCTACGCCGCCTGTGTCGAGGCTTGGGGAACCTGACCCTTGCGTGCGGAAGCTCCCGCTTCTCCCGCGCGCACCACGATCGAACGACGAACCGACGGTTTCCTGAACGACGCCGCTCGCTCGCGCAACGATACTCGGAGCACGTACGACACACGAAACGGCCAAGCGTCTTTTACGCGCCAGCTCCGGGGCACGGCTTGACGCCTCGCCGACGAAAAGCTAGGACGGCGCAGGAGTTGTAGAAAATGGATAGGGATAGCGCTGAGCTGCCTGCCGCAGCCGACGGATACTGGGCGGTCGTGCTTTGCGGCGGTAGAGGAAGTCGCTTGGGACCTGTCACGAACGAGCGGCCAAAAGCGCTGGTCGAGATCCACGACAAGCCGATCCTTTGGTACGTATTCCTGTCGCTCTATCGCCACGGCGTCCGTAACTTCGTTTTCCCCCTCGGCTACAAGGGGCAGATGATCGAAGAGTACGTGCGCGAGATCTCTCGCGGAATGGACTGCAACATCGTTTGCGTGGACACGGGCGAGGACACCGAGATCGCCGACCGCGTCGCGAAAATCTTGCCATTCGTGCCCGATCACGCCGATTTCCTCATCCTCAATAGCGATACGATTTTCGAGTTCGACATCGACGAAATGTATCGCCTCCACCGTTCGAAGAACGCACTCGTGACGCTTTCGTCCGTCGAGGTCGTCTCGTCCTGGGGCCTCATTCTTCTCAAGGAGAATGGTGACTTGGCGGGATTCGACCGTGAGCGCAAGGTGCACCAGATGAGGTCGAAAGAGGCTCCTTCTTTGGAGGGGGTCGTCAATTCGGGTATCGCCTGGCTCAACAAAGACGCCTTTAGCTTCGTCGACCTGAACGTCTGTCGCGACTTCGAAACGCACCTCTACTCGAAGCTCATCGAGATGGGACGCGCGGCGCATTACTACTTGCGAGGTTCGTGGTTTCCCATAGACACCCCCAAAGACCTAAATGTCATGAATCTCGCCATCGGCGATCGACATGAAAGCGGCGGAGTCGCGAAGGCAGTCAAAGAGAGACTGACGTCCTTCCAGCGTTCGAGTGGCCACCAGGAGAAGACATGACTACCCAGGCAGACCCGGTCAAACAAACGGACCTCCTCAAGCGCTACCAGTACGGCGCCGACTACATCACCGATTACGAGGAGTTTCGTAAGAAGATCCTCAACAAGACCGTCATTCCGCATCAGGTGGAGTTCCAGGCCGCGTCCCCTCGCAAAGAGATCTGCTGGCTCAAGTGCCCTTGGTGTTACGGGCTCTCCGCGACCGACACGGGCGAGCGACTGACGCGCGAGCGCGCGGTCGAGATCATGAAGCAAATCGCCGCTGGCGGCGTGCGCAAGGTGATCTTCGCCGGCTACGCGACCGACCCTCTCTATTGCGACTACCTCGAGGATCTCCTCGCCGTTTCGGTGGACAACGGCCAGATCTTTGGATTCAACACCAAAGCCATCAAGACCAGCGCTCGGCTGCTCGAGATCCTTTCGACGCCGACGGTCGCTCCCAAGAGCTACATCAGCATCAGCGTGGATGCCGGAAGCAACGAAGTCTACAACGATGCCCACGCCGTCGAAAATCCGAAGTCGCGTATCTACGACCGAGTCGTCGACAACGTGAGCAAGCTCGCCAAGGCACGCGCCAAAGGTGCCTGGTTCGACCTCAGTGCCACGTACCTGATCAACGCCCACAACAACTCGAAGGACGAAGTCAGCAAGTTCATCCGCGACTTCCGAGACGCCGGCTGCAACCTCCTCCGCTTCACCTTCCCGCAGCTTCCCAAAGACTTCGTACCGGCGGCCGGTATTATCCCCTCGAAGAGGGACGTGCTCACCTATACGTCGGATTTGACGGACCTCATTCAGTCCGCCAGCACGCCCGAGTGCCCCGTGCTCTTGGTCGACGCAGACAGCACGCACGACATCTTCCGCAAGCCGCGCACGGTCCCTTGTTTTGCGTCTTTCATCTACCCCACCGTCGGTTTCGACGGCTGGCTCTACCACTGCTCGCAGTCGTCCGCGCCGAACTTCCGGGCGATGGCGCTCGGCAACCTGGCGACGTCCGACTTCTGGGACCTCTATTACAACTACGACGCTCAAAACCTCCCGGAGCACCTTCGTGGTTGCGCCAAGAAGATGGAGGCCACGGGCTGCCGTTGCGACCGTAAAGAGCACATCACGAACGCGGGAGTCATCTCGAGCGGCGCGTTCAGCGACCTGATTGGCCCCTTGGAGACGGCATGACCGACGGGGCAACGCCCCTCAAGGTTGCCATCTTGGGGGCGAGGGGCATCGGCCAAGTCCACGCGCGCGTGTTTCAGGAGCACGGGGCCAACGTATGTGCAGTTCTGGGCACGACCCAGCACTCGGCCGAGGCCACCTGCGCCGAGCTTGCCACGTCGCTTGGAATTCATGCCAAGCCATTTTTCCAGCTGGATCGCCTGCTGGCGGAGCCCCTCGACGCCGTCAGCATCTGCACTCCGCCGACGCTCCACTTCGAGCATCTCCAAGCCGTCCTCGACGCAAAGCTTCCGGCGTTCTGCGAGAAGCCTCTCTTCTGGGAGGAGGGCATTACTCTGCCGGCCGTGGTGGCCAAGCTCGACGTCGTGGGGGGGCATCCCCACCGTCGCATCTTCGTCAACACGAGCAACGCCGCGTTCATTGACGCCGTACGGAGCCTTCTCCCTGCACGGCCGGAGATTACGCGGTTCGACTTTCGCTTCTGGACGCGCGGGCCGTATCGGGGCGCACCCATCGCCGTCGATCTCATGCCCCACGCACTCTCGCTCCTGCTCCGACTCTTCGGTCCGCGCGCCATAACCGGCTACGGCGCCGATTGGAACGAAACCCGCTATGCCTGCCGGTTCAACTACGGAGATTGCGCCGTGGAGCTCGACCTCCAAGAGGGGGGCGAGCCCAACGAGCTATCCTTCGCCGTGAATGGCCGGGAGTTTCGTCGCGTGCAAGAAGGCCGCGGTCGAACGTACCGAGTGCATCTGTTGGATGTTGAAACGAACGAGAAAATCGGTGTAGAGGACCCCTTCGCGACCTACATAGCCCGCTTTCTCGGCAGTGTTCGTGGGGAGTCGGCGTCGTGGGAAGGCGAGTGGACCGAAGCGGCAGCGAACCTTCGCTTGATGGCGCAAGTGCTCACGGCCGGGACAGAGAATTCTCCTCAAAGGTAGCAAGTCATGTTCGGCAACATCTTCAAGGGTCGCTCTGCTCTCGTCACGGGACACACGGGCTTCAAGGGGTCGTGGCTAAAGCTTTGGCTGGAGCGTCTCGGGGCCGACGTGAGCGGTTTTTCCCTCGCACCCTCGACCTCTCCCAATCACCACGATCTGCTGAATCTGAAGTCCCCGTCCACCATCGGTGACATTCGGGATTTGGACCGTCTAAGCGAGCACTTTGCCCAACACTCGCCCGAGGTGGTGTTCCACCTGGCGGCGCAGGCGTCCGTCCTTTATTCGTACCAAAAGCCCATCGACACCTTCAGCACCAATGTGATCGGGACCGCCAACGTGCTCGAGGCGTGCCTGAAGGCGCCCCGAGTGAAGGCCGTGGTCATCGTCACGACGGACAAGTGCTACGAGAACAAAGAGTGGCTCTGGGGCTACCGCGAGAACGATCCGCTCGGAGGGCATGATCCCTACAGTGCCTCGAAAGCTTGCGCGGAGCTCGTTGCGGCGAGCTACGCGAAATCGTTCGGGGCCCGTGCCGATCGCGGCTCGCTGGGACCACTGCTCATCGCTACGGCGCGTGGCGGAAACGTCGTTGGCGGCGGTGACTGGACGGCGGACCGTATCATTCCCGACGTGATGCGGGCTGCGACCAAAGGCGATCCCGTTCGCATCCGAAACCCCCACAACACTCGCCCGTGGCAGCATGTGCTCGAGCTTTTGTCCGGGTATCTCCTCCTGGGACAGCGCCTCCTCGAGGGGCGTGCCGACCTCGCCGAAGCGTGGAATTTTGGCCCCAACCCGGAGTCGAATCTCACCGTGGCGGCGCTCCTCGAGAAGATGCAAGAGATGTGGCCTGCCATTCGTCCCGAGATTGCCCCTCGTGTGGGCGACCCCCACGAGGCGAAGTTGCTGATGCTCGACAGCACGAAGGCACGACGACTCCTTGGCTGGGAGCCCGTGTGGGGAATCGTTCCAACGCTCGAGCGGACTACAGACTGGTACCGCGCTTACTCGGAGACAGGCAAAATGCTCACGGCTCAACAAATAGACGACTACAGCGCGCAGGCCACACGCCAGTCAGCGATTTGGACCCGATGAGCCTGCCCACGTTGAAGTGCCGGTTTTGTCATGCGGCAGTCTCCTTGCCGTTCATCGATCTCGTCAACGCCCCTCCGTCGAACTCGTTCTTGACGGCGGCGCGGCTGAGCGAGCCAGAGCAGTACTTTCCGCTGAAGGTCTTCGTCTGCGAGAAGTGCTGGCTCGTGCAGGTCGACGAATTCAAGAAGTTCGACGAGATATTCAGCGCCGACTACGCCTACTTTTCGTCCTTCTCTCGAACTTGGCTGGCGCACTGCGAGGCCTACGTCGAACAGATGCGGGCCCGGCTCGCCCTGAGCCCGAGCTCGTTCGTCATCGAGGTGGCCTCGAACGATGGGTACCTCCTCCAATTCTTCGTGAAGGCGGGAGTTCCGTGCCTTGGCATCGAACCGACGACCAGCACCGCAGTGGCGGCGCGCGCACGGGGCGTGGAGACCAAAGAAGTCTTCTGGGGTCGCGCTTCGGCCGAGGCCCTCGTCGCAGAACGCGGACAGTGCGATTTGGCGCTCGGGAACAACGTGCTCGCCCACGTCCCGGACATCAACGACTTCGTGGCTGGCTTCGCGATAGCCCTAGCGCCCACGGGTACGCTCACCTTCGAGTTCCCGCACCTCTTGAACCTGATTCGTCTGAATCAGTTCGATACGGTCTACCACGAGCACTTCAGCTATCTGTCGCTTGGCGCGGTGCGCACCATCCTCGCCGCGCACGGCTTGACCATCTACGACGTCGACGAGCTCCCCACCCACGGCGGCTCGCTCCGGATCTACGCCCGGCACACGGCGAACACGGCACTTCCCGTGAAGGCGTCCGTAGGCCTTCTCGAGGAGCGAGAACAGGCTGCGGGCCTTCGCGATGCGTCGGGCTACGCGAACGTCCAGCGCTCGGCCAACGACATTCGCGCGGCCGTGCTCGGCTTCCTTTGCGACCAGCGACGCGCTGGCAAGCGGGTGGCCGCCTATGGCGCTGCTGCCAAGGGAAACACCCTGCTCAACTTCTGCGGCATCAAGGGGAACGAGCTCATCGAGTTCGTCGTCGACGCGTCTCCCCACAAACAGGGGCTTTTCTTGCCCGGGAGCCATATCCCGGTCGTGGCCGAAGAGCGTCTTCGCGCGGACAAGCCCGACTTCATCATCATTCTTCCCTGGAACATTCGGGAAGAGATCGTGACGCAGCTCTCCTACGTTCGCGAGTGGGGTTGCCGTTTCGTCACGTTCGTTCCTTCGCTCGTGGTCGACTGAGCCGGATCGTCTCCAGCGTCGCTCCACTGGCGTTTTTCTCGCCTTCGCTCTGCCGACGGACCGGCGTCAGAGCGATATCGCGTTTGCCGAATAGCCGTCGCCGCGACACGCCAAAAGGCGTCACCGCCCCTGGTGGCGCGGCGTGGCGTGGCTCGGCTCAGGTCGTGCGCTCTTCCGCGACGTAGTTCAGATTTCCGCGGTGCCCTCGCAGACGGTTCAACCCACGGTTCATGAGCCGTAGAGCGGACTTCGGTGCAAACGTAAGCAGGAGGTTTGCGAGGACCTTGGGTTCGGCGAGAATGGCTGGCTTGTGGCGAATGCCCTTGATCAGCATCTCGCGCCCCCACTTGCCATCTTCCACCACGCGGATCGCCTGCCAGCCGGCAGCCTTGTAGATCCACGTCCTCATGTCCTCCAAGGTCTCGCGTTCGTGCTCCGGAAAGTCCGGGTCACGCTCCAGCTTCTCCATTCCCACGAAGGCGAGCTCGGTGTTCCTGCGGACGGCCCTGCCGATGTTCGACGCGGTGTCGCGCATGACCGCGGTGACCTTGGGATCGTAGTGAAAGTGGTATTTCAGCGCCATGCGGATGAAGACGCCTTCGCCTTCGACGAAGATGTCCTCGAGGAACGGATACTTGTCGAAACACTCCCGGCGGATAAGCGGAGTCACGGGATTCATGACCACCGACTGCGTGAGGAGGTCGTGAAAGATGTTTCCCGATACGGTAGGAGAGGGATCCTGCCATTTTTCGTCCGTGCGGACGTCGTGGCGTAGTCCGGGCGAATACACGATTCCCACCTCGGCGGGGAGCCGTTCGAAGATGGCCACTTGCGACGCGAGCTTGTGGGGAAGGTAGTAGTCGTCGGAATAGAGAATGGAGATGTAGTCCCCTGTCGATGCGCGTATGCCCGCGTTCAATCGCTTTCCGACGGCCTGGTTGTCCGGAAACGTGAGCACCTTGACGCGCGGGTTGTCCGCGTGACTACGCATGATGTCCTGCGAGGCATCGGACGACCCGTTGTCCACCAGAATGAGCTCCACGTCCGGGTGCGTCTGCTCGAATACGGATGCGATGGCGTGAGGCAGGTACTCGGCTTGATTGTACGAACAGAGGACTACGGAGACGCGACTCATGCGTTTCGTCTAGCACGTCTCGACCACCTCGGCGAAGCGCGTCTCGGTCAGGCCAGTATCCTCGACGTAGAGCACCGAACAGGTTGAATCCCGTCGGCTTTCCCTGGGTTAGCGTCGCCTCGCGTCGTCGCTTCGCCTCGGATACAAGAGCCCCCGTCGGGGACTTCCAAGGGTCGTATCCGTCGTCGTCACTCCTAGCGAAGCTCGCTAACCCAGCGAAATCCTCGGTCCGAAAACCCTGGTCGGCGCTCTAAGCAAAAACGAGAGCGGCGCCCCCTACGTCGTTTTCGACACTCGCACACGCGAATGCCGACCGACTGGCGCAGGTCGACCGGACTCGAAGCGCGCGACGAATTCGGGGTGGGAGTCCCGGTCGTCGGTCCGATCAGTCCCAGGCTTTCCAGGGAGGTTTGCCGCTCGACCACAGACTCTCGAGGACACCCAAATCACGGACGGTATCCATGCACTGCCAGAAGTCGTCGTGTTTGTAGGCCATGAGCTCGCCGTCCCTCGCGAGGGCCTCGAGCGCGTCGGCTTCGAGCACCGAACGGTCGCCCTTGAGATACCTGAAGATCGCGGGCTCGAAGACCATGAAGCCACCGTTGATCCAACCCTCGCCGATTTGCGGCTTCTCGGTGAACTCGGCCACGCGGTCGCCTTCGAAAACGAGCCCGCCAAAACGGGACGGAGGACGAACCGCAGTGACGGTGGCGATCTTGCCGTGGGCCCGGTGAAACGCGAGCAGCTTTCGCATGTCGACGTTCGATACCCCGTCGCCGTAGGTGAGCATGAACGTCTCGGTGAGGTGCTTCTCGAGCCGCTTCACGCGCCCACCCGTCATCACGTCCTGCCCGGTGTCGAACGCGTGAACGACCCAGTCCTCGATCTCTTTCTTCGAGTGATTGTTGATTTCGCCCGAGCGAAGGTGCGCTGTAAAGTCGGTCGACACCGCATGGTAGTCGCGGAAAAACCGCTTGATGATCTCGCCCTTGTAGCCGAGCGCCAGGACGAACTCCGAGAACCCGTGCTGGGCATAGGTCTTCATGATGTGCCAGAGAATCGGGCGCCCCCCGACCTCGACCATCGGCTTCGGCTTGAAGGCCGTCTCCTCACCGAGACGCGTTCCGAGTCCCCCAGCCAAAATCACCGTTTTCATCGAGGTTCTCCCAGGAATTTCGAAGGAAAGTGCGCTCGCGAGAGCAAGCCGCCCAAGTCATGAATGCTCAAGGTTTTTGCGCAGGTCCGCGGGCAAAAAGCTCCGAGCCGTCCGTCCCGCGAGACTTCGTTGCCACGAGTGGGCTCGAGGTTCGAGCCGCGCGTCGTTTCGGGAGTCGAGCTCGGGCGAGGCAGGAAACGCGCGTCGGCAAGCTTCGGGGCGCGTGCCTTTTGCAGCCAGTCTCGGCCGGTCGACCCCACAGAGCTCACGATCGCGTTTCTAGCTTTCCCGTGCACTTCGTCAACGGCGCACGACCGCGACGCCTTAGCGCGAACGGGCTCGATTTTCGAGGCAAACATTTGAACAGTGCCCCGAAACGGGACGGGGCGTCCTTCACTCCCAGCCACCGTCCCGAACGGTTTCCGGTTCGAGCCCCGCCTGCCCGCCGTCTCGATCGATGGCTCTCGAGGAACGTGCCCGGGAACGTCGAGCTAGAACCCAAGCCCGGCGTAGAGCGCCCCCTCGAGCCTCGGAAAGGCTTGGAGCTGGCCGGCCACCGGTGCGAACGGAAAGACTGCGGCGAGCTCCGCTCCGAAGAACGACGTGCCGCCCACGGTGGTTCGAAGGTTCACGAAGAGCTCTGGTCCAACGGCGCCTGCGCGGTACCGCTCCTCCACTGGATAGCCGGTTTGTGCGAGCTCGCTTGCGTCCTTGCGTCGCACGCTCTGGAGGGCAAGCTCTCCCACGAGGCCAGCGCCGAGAGCCACGAACGGCGCCCCGGAAAAGTATCGGCGCTCGGCCCGCGCCCGGAGGCCGAAGACCGTGTAAAGATTCTCGTTTTCGGCGGTAGACGTGCCCGCAAGGAACGCCGTGCCCATCACCGTGAACGCGTACGTCGGGTGGGCGTACGCGTAACGAAGCCCGCCTCCGTGGGCGACCGTTGCGTAGCCCGCGAGCGCGCCCCCGTACGCCACGGAGGCTTCGTGGAGGGGCTTGGAGAGCACGCCTGCGTCGTTGCCGAGCACCACGGGGCTCATCCAGCGGCCTTCGGTTAGGCCCAGGTGATGGAGCTCTGTCGCGCTCACGCGCAGATCGAGACCGCGGCTATCTTCCCCGGCCAGCACGTGGACCACGAGCCGCCCCGTCGGGACCAACACACGAACCTCTCGCGTCTCGCGTGGGTGGGCCTCGGCGAAGGGCGTGACCTCGCCTTGGACGAAGAACCGGTAGAGGGGCGGAGCCTCCCCATGGGCCAGCCGTGGCAGGACGAGCTCGGCGGCGTCGACGAACGACGTGTCTTGCGCAAGCACCACGTCGAACACGGGATTGCGCGGGACGGAGGCCGTGACCGAGACGCCCGTCTCGCCTCGAGCGCGCGCTTCTTCGACGAGGAATTGGAAGCTCTCGGCGACCGATGCTTGGTGGTCGTCGTTGGTGTCCGCCGCGCCACCCAAGCCCGTGAGCCAGGTGTCCACGGAGGAAGGACTCGAGCATGGGCCGGTCACCGCCAGGTGTGCGGAGCTCGTGCCCGCGGAAATCGAAAACCCGCGTGTTGCTCTGGCGTCGCAGAGATCGGAGAACGCCACGCGCGCTATCGCCGGAACCTCGGCGAGTGCTGCGAAGAGCTCGTCGAGTGGCTTCTGCGTATTTCCCAAGAGAACGCTGCCCCGGGCTTCACCCGCTTTGCCGAGGACCACGGTGAGCAGCAACACCTCGCGCGCCGGGTGGAGCGCCGAAAGCTTCGCGCTCTCCTCGACCGCACGCGCGAGGCTCGCAGGCGTGGCGTCCCGCGCGAGGACCACATGGTCGGCGCGAACGAACCCGTGGTCGACGAACGCCGCTCGGACGCGCTCGGCCTCGGCACCCCGATGGCCACCGTCCACGACGACGAGCACCCGCTGGGTACCTCGGCGGTTGGCGGCCGCTTCGGGCTGGGCCTTCGCCTCGGCTCGCGCGGGCCCAGCGCCGAGCAGCGCGCCGAGTATCAACGATCCGCCTAGAAAAATAGGTCGAAACGTGGGTCCGAGGCCTGCGCCGCGGGGCGCTCTCCGCGTCATTGGAACACCTCGGCACAAGGCCAATCGCGTCGCACGCTCTCCGTATCGGTGAGGCGCCGCACCGAGACGTTGCACGCCGTGGTCGCGCTCTGGCAGAGCCCCGTGGCGACGCACCCTTGGAACGAAAAGCTGCGCCCGCGCTCGGAGCACGTCACGCCCGGTGCCCCCACGGGTGGGAACGTGCGGTCCAAATCGAAGACGGTCGGTTTCGCGTTCGGAGCAAGGTTTTCGTAGAGGTACGAGCACACACGGTCGGGGAAGCCGACGGACGACGGAGCTCCGAGCTCGTAGACCTCGCTCGCGCGCACCCAGAAGACGCCTTCCGGGGTGATCCGCTGGAAATTCATCCCTGTCGTGGGCGTTTGTCCGCGCGTGTCGGCGAGGAAGGGCCCTTCCGCTTCGCTTGGGGGACGCTCGAGCCAAATGGCCAAAAACGACGGATTCGCGGCGACGATCACGTCGCCATTGGTGGGCTCGGGTCGGCTTCCGGCAAAGTTCAGCGTCCCGTCCCCGTTCCCGTCCGTGTAGAGCACCAGCGCCCCCGCGGCGAAACGAAGCGGCGTGCTGGCGGAAGGTGTCAGGACCGGGGCGTGGAAGGCAGCTTCGGGCGGAGGGCGTCGAACGTCGAACGAGAACGGTCCGACCCCGAGATCGGTCACCGCCACGTCTCCGTTCGGAAGATAGCCGCCTGGTGTCTGCTCACGGGAGCGCCAGACCAGCGTGGCGCGGATGGCGGGCGCAGCTTTCGCGAACGCTCGGCCGTCGGCCTGCACGGTCACGAGGCGTGTGGGCGTCTCGACGGCGCCCGAGAGATCGCCACAGGCGGGCGCGAGCAAAAAAAGCAGCATCGACGCGATCGCGAGCCCTCGGCTCCTTTGGGCGGACGGGGCTCGAACGGAGACTTTCAACGATCGTCGCACGGCGCTCTCCTGATTACCCTGGCCTGCCGTTCGCGCGCACAAAATCGGTGCTCGCGGAGCCGCACGAGGCTCAACGCGGCGTGCACGCCCGCTTCGCCCGTTCCTTTTTCGCCGAATCGCCCGGTTGCACGAGATCGCCCGGAAGGACCTCGGTCATGTCGAGGGTGAGCGGATCGAGCTCGTAGAGGGCCTTCGGTGTCCCCTTCGGATCGACGAAAACCACGGCATAAAGGGGGCTCTCCGGGGGCATCGCGAGCGGCACGGCGGCCGAAAGAGCTGGGCGGTCCCCGAGAATCGCCTGCGCGTCTTTCGTGGAAGCCGCGAACGCAACGATGGCCTCGGGGCACGAGCCCGGACGTGTGGCGAGGGCCGAGCCTCGGGCCAGCGCCGTAAGGAACGAGGCGTCCTCTTCGTCGACCACGACACACGAAGGCGCATCCGACTTCGCGCAAGGCACGCCTTCGCAGTCGCGCGCGGCCCGCGTATCGCACGAGAGCACCAGCCGTGTCTCCTCGGTCCGAATCCGGTTCATCGCGTAGTGGGTGGTGCGAAAGCGCGCGACGGGGAGACCGGGCACGCCGCGGTCGATGCGGACGTCGGCGACGGTGCGCCTTGCCGACGGAGAGCGAGCAAATCCGGCCTCTTTCACGCGCAAGAGCACCTCTTGGGAGAGCTCGAAGCGCTCGTACCGAACGTGGCTCGCATAGAGGGCCTCGAGGCGCTTTCGGTCGTGCGTGTCGTGGGCCTCGGCCCATTCGTGCACGGTCGCCACGAGCAACGCGTCCAGGCTCTTCGCTTCAGGAACGGGCGGCCGCGGACCTTCGTTCGGGACGTGCACCGCCTGGGGCAGGGAAGGAGGCTCGACGTTCGCGCACCCGTTCCCGAGCGCGGCGAGGGCGCCAAGCACGAACGCCGCGAGCTCGAGGCGAGGCTTTGCGCCTCGGCGCGCGTCACGCTCACTCGAGTCACGCCAAGCGACCGGGCGGCGCGGACCGAGGGCCGAACCGAGCGCTACCGTTGGCAAGGGGACCACCTCGCTGGTGTACGGGAGGGCGCTCGCGCACACAACCCGAGAAAAAAGGGCGTCTCGCGTCGGTCGGGGTTTGACGCGTTGGGCTACGTCCCTATATGGAAGAACGCTCCATGAACCCCCCCGTCATGATCGCGCTCATCGCCATTGCCCACGCCGTCTTTGCGTGGTCGGCGATCCGGCGCTGGCAGCTTCTCCAGATTGGCCAGGGCGAGAACCGCTTCGACAAGCTCGAAGACCGGGTGCTCGCGGTCTGGAACTACGCGTTCAAGCAAGAGAAGATGGACTACTACCAGCCCGCCGGCTGGGCCCATAAGCTCATCTTCGCGGGGTTCATCACGCTCACCTTGCGCACGTTGGTGCTCTGGGGACGCGGCATCTACCCGTCCTGGAACTTCTTCATTCTCGGACCGGCGCAGCCCGTCGGGAAGGTCTACGAGTTCGCCAAGGACCTCGTCGCGATTCTGGTCGTGCTCGGCGTCTCGGTGTTCTTCTACTTCCGAGTCATTCGCCCGCAAAAGCGCATGACCTTGAACAAGGAAGCCATCCTCATCCTCGGCATCATCTTCACGATGATGATCACCGACATGATGTACGACGGCGCCTCCATGGTGCTCGCCGTCCGTCAGGGCGAGTTTTGCGCCCCGGACTCGG
>JAYUKI010001368.1:0-2112 GCA_043764595.1 Myxococcales bacterium
GAGTACGCCCAGAAGGTCTTCGCCAAGCACCCCACGTGGCCGGTGATCGACGTCACCGGTCGCGCCATCGAAGAGACCGCGGTCATCATCCTCGAAGCCTTGAACGATCCGAACCGAGCGGTCAAAAACCAGCTCGTCTAGCTCGAAGGCTTCCGACGGACTCGTTTCGAGGCAAAGCGGGCTCGCGCAATCGGGTGAGCCCTGGTGGGCCTCCAATTCCGGGCGAGTCCGGGGCCGGTCCGCGCTATGGTCGCCGCGCCATGTCCGACGCCAAGAACGCACCGACCAAAGAGCCCTCGACCGAAGGCGAGAACCCCGGAAACTTCGTGGAAGACCTCGTGCGCGCGGATGTCGCGGCGAACGTCTCGGGCGGGCGGGTCGCCACGCGCTTTCCGCCGGAGCCGAACGGGTACCTCCACATCGGCCACGCGAAGTCGATCTGCCTGAATTTCGGCCTCGCCGAGACCTTCGGCGGAACGTGCAACTTGCGCTTCGACGACACGAACCCCGAAGCCGAAGATGTCGAGTACGTCGAGTCGATCAAAGAAGACGTGAAGTGGCTCGGCTTCTCGTGGTCCGGCGAGGTTCGTTTTGCCTCGGACTACTTCGAGCAGCTCTACGCGTTCGCCACCAAGATGATCGAAGCCGGCCACGCCTACGTGGACAGCCAGACGCTCGACGAGATTCGCGAGGGCCGCGGCGACTTCTACAAGCCCGGCGTGGACAGCCCGCACAGGTCCCGCTCCGTCGCGGAGAACCTCGATCTCTTCGCGCGCATGCGGGCCGGCGAGTTCCCCGACGGCGCCCACGTGCTTCGCGCCAAGGGCGACATGCAGTCGACCGACATGAAGATGCGCGATCCGGTCATGTACCGCATTCGCCGCGTGCACCACCATCGCACGAAGGATGCATGGTGCATTTATCCGCTCTACGACTGGGCTCACGGGCAGTCGGACTACATCGAGTCCATCACGCACTCGATCTGCACGCTCGAGTTCATCAACCACAGGCCGCTTTACGACTTCTTCCTCGACCGCATCGGCGCGCCGAAGGGAGAGCCCTCGACGGACTACGCGCGGCCGAAGCAGATCGAGTTCGCGAAGCTCGTGCTCACGTACACGGTGATGTCGAAGCGGCGCCTCCAGGAGCTCGTCGCGAAGAACATGGTGTCGGGCTGGGACGATCCGCGCATGCCCACGCTCGCCGGCGTGCGAAGGCGTGGCGTCACGGCCGCGGCGCTGCGGGCGTTCTGCGATCGCGTGGGCGTCGCGACCCGCGATTCGCTGGTCGACGTGTCGCTCTTCGAGCACGCGATTCGCGAAAACCTGAACGCGACGAGCCCGCGCTACATGGGTGTCGTCCGTCCACTGAAGGTCACCCTGGTGAACTTCCCCGAGGGCGAAACCCTGGAGCTTCATGCCCCGTTCGAGGTCGACAACCCCGAGGGCCCCTCGCGCATGGTGCCGCTCACCCGCGAGATCTACATCGAGCGCGAAGACTTCATGGAAGTCGCGCCGAAGAAGTTTTTCCGGCTCACCCCGGGCCAGGAAGTTCGCTTGCGGTATGCATGCATCATCAAGTGCATCGGCGTCGTGAAGGACGAGGCCGGCGAGATCGTCGAGGTCACGTGCGAGTGGGATCCGCAGTCGAAGGGCGGCAACGCGCACGACGGCCGCAAGGTGAAGGGCACCATTCATTGGGTGAGCCGCGCGCACGCCATCGACGCCGAGCTTCGCCTCTACGACCGGCTCTACACCGTAGAAAACCCGATGGCGGACAAGGACAAGACCTTCCTCGACTTCGTGAACCCGGCCTCGCTCGAGGTGGTCACGGGCGGAAAGCTCGAACCTGCGTTGGCCGCCAAAGCCGTGGGCGAGCGCGTGCAGCTGGAGCGCGTGGGCTACTTCTGCAAAGATCGGGACTCGAAAGACGGAGCTCCCGTGTGGAACAAGACCATCGGGCTCAAGGACTCTTGGGCCAAAGCGAAAGCCGGAGAATGAGCATGCGCAACGTCGGAACCTTCTCTTCTCTCGCAGTCGTGCTCGTGGCCGCGCTCTCGTTCGGCTGCACCAAAAAGGACGACGCGAGCCCGGCGCAAGGCAACGGTTCGGC
>JAYUKI010001369.1:0-7051 GCA_043764595.1 Myxococcales bacterium
AGACCGAAATGGGCGGCGCGCACGTGGTCGTGAACAACGCCGGAGTCTCGCTATCCGACTCGGTCGGAAAGATGAAACGCGAAGACTTCGCGTGGCTCATGGATATCAATTTTTGGGGGGTGGTCCGCGGCACCGAGGCCTTCTTGCCCCAGCTCCACCAGCGGGACGAAGGCCACGTGGTGAACATCTCGAGCGTGTTCGGCCTGATTGGCATACCGCGCCAATCGGCCTACAACGCGAGCAAATTTGCCGTGCGCGGATTTTCGGAATCGCTCGCGCAAGAGCTCGAAGGCTCGCGTGTGCGGGTCTCCGTCGTGTGCCCGGGTGGCATCAGGACGAACATCGTGGCCAATGGTCGCCACTACGAAAACACGCGTGGCCACGCCACGACCACGGAAGAGCTCGCCAAGTCGTTCGAGAAGCTCGCTGGAACCACACCCGAAAAGGCCGCCGACATTATTTGGAGAGGCGTGCTGAAGAACGACGCTCGCATTCTGGTGGGCCCGGATGCCGTCTTCGTCCAGGCCATCGTGCGTCTCTTTCCGAACACGTATCCGAGTCTTCTCGTGAAGGCTCGGGCCCTGGCGGAGAAGCTTAGTGGGCGCCCGATCTGATCGCGTGTAAGGCACGAGCTTCCGGCCTATTCTAGGCGCATGCTGCCTCTCAAGCGTGTCGCTCTGGCGCTCGGCGTGGTGCTCGCCTGTGCGTGCTCGGACGCATCGATGGACGAGGTGGTGAGCGTGCCGCGAGACGCCGGCACCAGCACCGGCGCGGACGCGACCATCGATCGCGACGCCGATGCTGCGGCGATTTCCGACTCGGCCACCGGCGCCGAGGCTGGCCCACCCGGCTCACCCGCGACGGCCTGGGCCGCCTTTGCCACGGGCATCACGGCGCGCTCGACCGGACTGGGCAGCGGGCCGGCGCCTCGCGTGGGCATCGTGTATGGCGGCTTCGGGGCTGCGCTTTCGCACACCCAAGCGTGGACCGACGCGCTTTTTTCCGCGGCGCTCGCGGCAGATTCAGTGGCGTGGCTCGTGGCGGTCAAAGGCCCGGACGACGCGCGCTACCTCACGCGAAACGACATTTCCAATTCGCAACTTGCCGCGGAGCTTACGGGACGCCGCTCCGGCAAGACCTACGGAACCGTCGTCGTGATTGCCCATTCGAGTGGCGCTTATGTCGCCGAAGAGCTCTTCTCCCAACTGGCACCTACGAATGGCGCGCTCGGAAAGGTTCGCTATTACGACCTCGACGGCGATGCGCGCGACTTGGCAGCGGTTCGTGCATCTCTCGAGCGTGTGCGCTTCGTCTACGCCAAAGACGGCGCGCTCCTTTCGCGCAACGCCGCCGCAATGCAGAGCGCGGCGGCCGCGGCGGGAATCCCGCCTTTCGTCGTCGACGCGTCTTCGTTCGGTGGGTCGGGCTGCCTCACGGCCAATTGCCTCCACGACGCCGTAATCCTCCGCAAGCCATACGATCCGAGCACGTTCGACATCGCGCGCGACTACACGATGTTCTCCGCCGACCGGCCCGTGGTGACTTCGTACTTGGCCAATTGACTCGGCCGAACCGTGCCCCTGGCCTTCCAGAAGCCGATCGCCACACGAAACGCGAGGCAATAATCTCGGACGGGATAGTTCCAAAGTCGGGATTCGAGCGCCCGTGCGTGCGTTCGTACGCGTGTCGGGCGCGGCCAAAGTGTCGGGATCGAGGACCATAAAGCGCGCCGACGCGAGGAACGAAAAGAGCCTGGCTCTGGAAATCGTTGGTCTTTTTGTCCCAGTGACACTACGTGGCCCTACGCCAAAGTTGGCGCGCCAAAAGTGGCGTTAATTGGGGTCAGGCATTTTTCTCAGCCTTCGAATCGCTTTTCCGTTGCGAGTCGAGAACCCAGAAGTAAGGAAACGGCATGCGTTTCACCTCTCGAACCTCCCTTGCTGTTTCGTTGGTTCTTGCCGGGACCCTTTCGGCCCTGGTGACCTCGGCGTGCGGAAGCACCCCAGAGCCCGCGGCCCTCCCGGATGCGGCCATTCCGCGGCCGACTGGACCTGGCCCCGGCCCCACGCCTGCGGCCGACGCGAGCGAGCCCGACGCGGGCGCGCTCGTAGGGCTTCCCCCGCCGGCCACGCCACCCCCCGCGCCCAAACCGGACGAGCTCACCGAGCCCTTTGGCATCTTTGTCACGACGACGGGCGCGCCAGACGGTGCAGGCACCCGTGCCGATCCGCTCTCGACGATGAGCGCGGGCATCACCAAGGCCAAGACCGAAAAGAAGCGCCTCTACGTGTGCGCTGGAACCTACGCCGAAGCGCTCACGCTCGAGGATGGTGTCTCGGTGGTCGCCAATCTGGATTGCACGACCCCTACCGCGTGGAAGCTCGGTGGTGCGCACGCCGTGCTTGCCTCGCCGACAAGCCCCGCGCTCATCGCGCGAAATATCCGGACCCCCACGCGCGTAGACGGCCTCGACGTGCTCGCGCCGGCAGGCACGGAGGCCGAGCCTTCGAGCATCGCCTTCTTGGCCGTGGACGCAGTGCAGCTCACCCTAACGACCGGCAAGCTGGAGGCACAAGCCGGTCGCAATGGGGTGGACGGTGTCAATCCGGCTGAGACCAGGGTCGACAGGACGCTGTATTGGCGAGATCCCGCGGCTTCGCAACCGGATGCGGACTGTGTTTTGGGCAATGGAATGCTTTGCAACGTTGGAGTGAACCTGCACGTAGAACGAGCGGGTGAGCTTGGAGGATTCACTCGGTGCATGTCGAATGACCAACCCGCGCCAACCCCGGGGGCTGAAGGAGTGGACTTCGCAGCCACTCGAGGTGGGCAAGGACACGGCTCGGGGAGTTGGGCATTCCCCAACATCGAACTTGATAAGGCGTCGAGTCAGACCGCTGGGACCGCCGCCGGTCCAGCCCCAACAAACGGTGTATCGTCAACTGGCGGTAGGTTCGCCGAGGCCGGGTTCTTGGTGGGCTCGGGATCGGCCGGCTCCCTCGGTGCCGCAGGTGCGTCTGGCAGTGGTCAGGGTATCCCTCTCGCTGCTGGAGGACAGCGTCCCCCTTCGTTCCCAGATCGAAATAGGGTTCGATGGGCCGCAAACGGCGGGGCAGGTGGGGCGGGTGGTTGCCCTGGCCGACCTGGCACGGCAGGAACGGGCGGAGGCGCGAGCCTGGCGGCGGTCCTGTTCCGAAGCCCCATTCGTTTCCAGGAGATGACTCTCGGCTCGGGTCTCGGCGGCGCCGGAGGCCAAGGCACCTTCGGTACAGCCCCAACAGGAGGCCAGACCCAAGGCGGAGCGCCAATTAGCGTCAGTTGCCCAACCTGCGCCGGCGCAGGTCTCCCTGGCGGGGCCGCGGGCGTGAGCGGCCACGGCGCGGGCGGACCTTCGATCGGCATCGTCCATGACAAGACGGGCAAGCCCACTCTGGTCAGCTCCCCCATCACCCACGGTGCGGCAGGAGCAAGCCCTCCCGAGGCGACCGGCCTTGTCTACTTTGGGCAACCGGCCCGAACGATTCCCGCGGCCGCCAGGGCTCAAGAGCTCAACATTCTCGAGCTCTAGGCTGCACCGGCCCACCAGGACCCAATCGTTCCTTTGCCCTATGTGACGCTACGCCAACTTTGGCGCGCCAACTTTGGCGTAGTGTCTTGCGCGACACCCCATTTCTTCGACCTTTCTTGGGCAACCTGAACGCACGTTCGTCCACGAACACACTCACTCGGTGTCGGGATCGGCTCCTTGTGTCGCACTGAAAAACCTTTGTCGGACTTTCGGCTCGAGGCCTTCGTGTCATTGCTCGCGTGCTACCTTGCGAACAGGGAGAATCGAGGCTCGATGATGAGCCTTGGGATGCCCTCGTGCCTGCCACGCTCGACGAGGTCCTCGTGAGTGACTCGACCCCTCCTCCAGTCCCTCGGTTTCCTTCCCAAGTCGAAGGAACACCCGACGATCCATCCATCGAACCCGCACCGCGCTCGCAAGAGCTGAAGCTCGAAGCCGGTCAGATCGTTGCGAAGAAGTATCGACTCGACAAGCTCATTGGCTCTGGCGGAATGGGCTTTGTCGCGCTCGCGACTCACCTCCAGCTCGATCAGCCCGTGGCCCTCAAGTTCCTGCGCAAAGAGGCCGCGGCCCGTCCCGATCTCGTAAAACGCTTTGCCCAGGAAGCGCGGGCCGCTGCCAAGATTCGGGGGGATCACGTCGCCCGCGTGAGCGACGTCTCGGAGCTCGAAGACGGCACTCCGTTCATGGTCATGGAATACCTCGCGGGAGAAGACCTCTCCCAGAGGCTCACCCGCACCGGAAAGCTCGGTTTCGCCGAGGCCGCGGGCTACGTGCTCGAGGCCTGCGAGGCCATCGGCGAAGCACACGCGATGCGCATCATTCACCGCGATCTCAAGCCGAGCAATATGTTCCTGGCCCAACGGCCGGACGGCTCGGAAATCGTCAAAGTGCTCGACTTCGGCATTTCCAAAATGCTCGAAGACACCGCCTCGCTCACTCAAACCCAGGCAAGCTTCGGGTCCATCCCTTACATGGCGCCGGAGCAAATGCGCAATGCGCGCCATTGCGACGAACGCACCGACATTTGGGCCCTCGGAGTCACCTTTTACGAGCTCGTGACTCAGAATTATCCCTTTCCTGGCACCACCGCTCCAGAGGTCATCTCGGCCGTCATGGAGGGTGCACTCGTTCCCATTGAGCGCCTTCGGCCCGACGCGCCGCCGCTCGTCCGTCGTGTCATTGGACTCTGCACGCAACGCGACCCATCCCAGCGCTACATCGACATCAGCGAGCTCGGCAACGACCTCGCCGCCATCGTCGGAACCGAAATCGCTCGGGCACGCGCGGCGCGCATCACTCGCCTCGTTGCACCGGGACCCGAGCAACTCAACGTCGGCTCGCTCGACGTCGACGTGGTTCGCCGGGCGGCCCTCAAGGAGGCTGCTCCCGCTGCTGCCGTCGTCGCCGCACCACGACCGGTGATTGGCGGCACGGTTCCTCTCGGCGCCGGCGCATTTGCCGTCCCCCAAGTGGCCACTCCCGTCTCGGCGCCAAGCCCCACCACGGGCTCGGCTGGCGCAGTGGTTCTGTCTCCAGCCGTCCCTCGCGCGCCCGAAAACGGCCAAGCGCCGTCACGGTCCGGAAAAACTGCCCTTCTGGCCGTGTTTGCCACTCTCGGTGCGGCAGCTCTTCTTGGTGGAGCCCTATGGCTTCGCGCGCCAAAAGCCACTCCAAAACCCGATTCGCCAGTGCTCGCGAGCGCCCCCATTGTTTCAACAAGCACCGCAGTCGCTGTCGTGTCTGCGGTCGCCCCCACGCCCCCCGCTCAAGACGTCCCTCCACCTTCCGCGCCCATTGCGGCCGACGCCGGAGCCCGTGTCTCCATTCCAAAGGGCCAAGGCCCTCTCCATACATCCCCTCCAGCGGTGGCCACCCAAGCCGCTCCACCTGCAGTGCCCCCGGTCACTCCGGCCGCGCCGGCCCCGAAAAAGACCGACCCCAACGGCATGATCTTCAAGTGACCGAGCTCCAAATGACCATCACGATAAAGTCTCGTTTCCTTTCCTCGTCGCAGTCCCTTCACGCTTCGCTCGTCGTGGCGCTCGCGACCGCAACATGCCTCAATACGGGAGTCGCTCACGCGCAAAAGAAGGTGCCGGCTCGGACTGCCTCCACGCCAGCGCCAACCGCGCCTCACCCTTCGCCGAAGGTGCGCGCGCTCGCCGAGACTCTGCCAAAAGAAGCCAAGTCCGAATACGACGACGCCTTCGTCCTCGTTCGGAATGGCGACTTCAAAGGAGCGCTCGCCAAGTTCGAATCGGCCTATGCCAAATTCTCCGATCCGCGCCTCTTGTGGAACATGGCTACGTGCGAGAAGAACCTCCAGCACTACGGCAAATCCCTAACACTGGTTCGGCGTTACATCGAAGAAGGCAAAAGCCTCCTTGCGCCCTCCGATCTGCAAGATGCCACCGCCATCGAAGACGGTTTGGCTTCGCTCACGACCACGCTGAAGCTCGTGATGAAGACGCCTGGTGCGAAGGTGTCGATTGACGGCGAGCCCGTGGCGGACGCGAGCAAACCTATCTTGGTGAATGTGGGCGAGCACACCGTGACGGCAAAAAAGGACGACTTCGTCGACTTTTCGTCGAAAGTCTCGGGTCCGGGCAAGTCCTCGGTCGACGTCGCCATCGAGCTCCAGCCCCTGGTGCACGAGGCCCGTCTGGTCGTCAAAGCGTCCTCATCGGACTCGATCGCGATCGACGGAAAAGTGGTGGGTACAGGCACCTTCTCGGGCACCCTGAAAAGTGGCGGACACACAGTCAAAGTGTCCGCTCCCGGCCGCGTCGCGTACGAAAAGGAAATCACGCTTCGCGACCACGAGAACCGCGACATGTCGGTCACTCTCGAAGACAAAAAGGGCAGCCTCTTGCCTTGGGTGCTGGTCGGCGCCGGAGTGGTCGCGGCCGCTGGAGCCGCCACGGGAATCTATTTCGTGGCCAAGCCGGGCCGCGAGGACGGCGTGCCCCAAGGCTCGCTCCCGCCGAACGTGGTCAACACGTCGTACCGATTCTGAAGTGGAACCAGGATAAAAATGAGCACCTTCAAGACCCGCCGCGTCGTCGGCTCTGCGTTTGCCTTGTTCGCGGCCGCACTGTGCGCGGGCCACGTGGCTTGCAGCAAGGAGCCCACGGCCCTCGTCATTGCCGTCGACACCGACATGGGCGTCTCAGACGATTTGGACGAGCTTGGCCTTTATGTCGGCGTCGCGGGAGAGGTCAAAACCAGCCTCCGCGTGCCCACTTCGGTGAACGAGCCCGCGAAGCTTCCCGGCACGCTCTCCATTCTCCAGCCCAGCGACGAATCCACGCCCATTCACGTGCGTGTCGCCGGCTACAAGAATGGCCAGCTTCGCGTCGTGCGTGATGCCATCTCGACCGTCCCCTCGGGCCAGCTCTCCCTCGTTCGAATGCCGCTTCATTGGCTCGCGGCCACGCATGTGTCGGCTTCCGCTCCGCTCTCCAGCGCGACGCAAAGTGC
>JAYUKI010001370.1:0-7048 GCA_043764595.1 Myxococcales bacterium
AGAGTACATCGAGGGCGAAGAGTTCACCTTCGACACCGTGTGCATCGGCGGAAAGCCCGCGTTCGAGAACGTGGCGGCCTACCTCCCGAAACCCCTCGAGATGCGCTCGATCGAATGGATTAGCCCCGTCATCATCACCGTCAAAGACATGCTCCAGCCAAAGCTCCAGCCCGGGGTCGCACTCGGCCGCAAGGTCTTGGGCGCCCTCGGCATGGACGACGGCTTCACGCACATGGAGTGGTACCTCACGCCAAAAGGCGAAGCCATCTTCGGCGAGATTGGCTGTCGTCCGGGCGGCGCGTGCCTCGTGGACCAGATGAACTACACCTGCGACATCGACCTCTTCCGGGAGTGGGCGAATGTCGTTTGCCACCGAAAGTTTTCGTCGAGCACGACACGTAAATACAACGCCGCCATCGTGTTCAAACGGGCGATGGGCGAAGGCCGTATCACCCGCATCGAAGGTCTCGGCGACTGGCTCCGAGCGTGTGGCCCGTGGGTCACCGAAGAGAAGCTCTTGCGGCCGGGGACCCCTCGCCGCAACTGGAAAAACACGCTCCTCTCCGACGGCTACGTCCACGTTCGGCATCCGGACTACCGCGAAGCGCACCGCATGGCCTTTGCCGCGGCCACGGGCATCCGGATGTACGCGGAATAGGCAATCGAAGTCGGAGGGCGCGAGACGCTCGCGCCCTTAGAGCGACAAACATGATGACGGACCGAAGATTTCGCACGGTTAGCAAGCTGGCGCACCTGGTACGCGCGACGACGACGGATAGTCTTCTATCTTAGGAGCAGCAACGACGCGCAGCGCCGCTAAACGTGCGAAAGCCGACGGGAGTCATCATGTTTGTCGCTCTAGGTGCCCGGTCGAAATTCGTGTGTCAGCTTCCGTCGAGACCGACGCGAGGCTTTTGCCCGAGGAGCGCTGCCCCAGCGAGAGGATCGGCGGGAGATGGCACACCCATTTCGACCGGGCGCCTTAGGTATCGGAGCCCACGAGGCTCTGGGAGAGCGCAATGAGGCCCGCCACGTCCTCCACGGCGCCTCCCAAATGGGGAGTCGCGATCGCAAATCCTCCTTGGGCGCCGGCCACGAGCTCGGCCAGGATGCGACGGTCGCGCTCGGCGCGCACGAGCTCGGTATCTGCCAGAGGACCGAGCTTCGCCAAACCGGACAGAAGCGCTGGGCTCGCGGACTCGGGCGGAGTGACCCCTTCCGGACGCACGAGACCGCGGGTGTACGCGTAGCTGCGGTTCAAAATGCTCCCGTCGAGCGGCACGCCGAGCTCGCGCATTTTGGCTTGGAAAAAGCGGGCTTCGGCGAGCGCACTGGGCTCCGGGCTCGTCACGAGGAGGAAGCTGGCCTCGTCCGAGGTGAGCAAGGCGCGGACGTCGCCGGCGTGCTCCCGCATGGCGCCGAACATTCCGGAGAAGGCACCGATGAAGACCTTGAGCTCGTCGAAGAATCCCGCGCCGAAGATCTTGGTAAACACGGTGGAGACCAGCGAAGAAGCCGCCCACATGAAGCCACCGCGCTTCGGTACGAAAAGCGAGACCACGCGTTCGTCGAGGAATCCGGCGAGTTTTTTCGGGGCTTCGAGAAACTCGAGCGCATTGCGGGACGGCGGAGTATCGAGCACGACCAGATCGTATTTGCCACTCGTGGAGAGCGAGTGGAGGGCTTCGGCCGCGGTATATTCCTGCATTCCGGCCACGAGCTTCGACACGTGACCGTACAAACGACTCTCGAGGATCTCGGTCGCTTTTTCAGGAGTCTCGGAGAGATTGCGGATCATGCCCTCGAACACGACCTCGGGGTCCAGCATCCACGCCCAGAGCTCGCCCTTGGCCGACCCGATCTCCTGGGGCAGCCTTCGAGGGTCGAGGCGAGCGGGCTCGCGCGAGGCCGCCGGAATGCCCATGGCCTCGGCCAAACGGCGCGCAGGATCGATCGTGAGGACCAAAGTCTTTCGCCCAGCGAGCGCACCAGCGAGACCGATGGCCGCCGCAGTGGTGGTCTTGCCGACACCTCCGGCACCGCACACGACGATGATCTTCCGCGTCGCCACGAGTGTCGAGAGGAAGGTCGGAGTCGTGGTCACCGGGGCTGGGAAGTCCGACGGACGTTTGCTCATCGCTCTCCCCCCCGAGTCGAGAAGTACGCAGAAAGGGCCGACGGCACGTCGAAGTCGGTCGCGATGTCCGGCAGCAGCAAAACGTCGGCTCCGTGGCGCTCGAGGCGGGCCTGCGCGGCATTGGCGCGAACGACCCTTGCGACCGACCGAATCCCCAAGACGTCCGGAATTTCGGACGAAAACCCCGAGAGCGCGGCGAGCTCGGCGGGCGAGAACGGATTCGGAGGCATTCGATTGAGCACGACACCTTTCACAGGAATGGCGTGTTTCTCGATTCCGGTCAGAAGCTCGAGAGACTCGCTCACGGGAAGCGTTTCGGGCAACGTCACGACCACGGCCCCCGTGCGCTTCGGATCGCGGAGGATATCGAGACCGTCGCGGACGGCATCGACGATTGGGCCGCCCGGGAGGATCTCGAGGAGCGTGCCAGGAATCTGTGCGAGCGCGAGCGCATGCCCCGTGGCCGGAAGGTCCACGACGAGGGTGTCGTAACGCGGCTCGCCGCCTTCCCGCTCGAGGCGCAGAAGCTCCAAGATCCTGTAGAGTACACCCATCTCGGGGAGAGCCGGGGCAGCCGAAAGGAAGCGACGAATGGGCTGCGAGCTCATCGCGGCGTCGGCGATCATGCGCATCGGGAGCACGTCGCGGAGGAACGCTCGGTGCCCATGCGAAGGATCGAGCACCACGAGGTCGAGGCGCTCGCCCACCGTCACGGGGTCGAGCCCTGCTTTCTCCGCACCGAGAGCTAGAGCCAGCGCCGACTCGGCTTCGGCCGCGGCCGCGACCTCCCCGCACAAGACGCGGCGTCCCGAAGACGCCAGTGCAAGGGCCAAAGCTGCGGTGACGCTCGTTTTTCCGACGCCCCCTTTGCCCGTGACCAACACGGCACGCAACGAAGAGAGGCCTTCTACGAGGCGTGCTGCGCGCGAAGCGGCTTCGCTCGCGTCGTCCGTCTTTGGCTCTCCCACGTTCTTAGACATATCCGATGTCGAAAAGCCGCGTTGGGTTCCGTACAGGGCGACGGAGAAGGCGCTCGGCATGGCTTTTCCCGGCGCAGGCGCGGCTGCGAGCGTGGTCCGCGATGGTCGCCGGACGGGTCAACGTTTCGGAGCGCCCGCGAGCTTCACGAAACCGTCCGCGCCAATGGTGACGCTGCCCTCTCGGAGAAGATGGCCGACCGCGCGCTTGACGGCCTTTTTGCTCAGTCCAAACGCTTCCCGCAAAGCCTCCGGGCTCGATTTGTCGCCGACGCGGGGAGGAGTCTTTCCACCGAGGACCGCAAGGATCTTCGCCGCGTCGGAGCCGATTTCTTCGTGCGCGAGCCCCCGCATGGAGAGCTCGATTTTTCCGTCGGGGAGTACGTTCGCGACACGGAAGCGCCCAGCCTCGCCGCGCGACAGCACGTGAGGCTCGCTGGGCGGCAGAAGACCGACGGTGCGGCGTTCGACGATGACGAAGAGACCGATGCCAGGCTCGTTCCGGTACGCCTCTCCCTCGATCCACTCACCAATTTCGTAGGTTCTGCGCTCGTTCAGCATCTCGGACACGCGCATGGTTCCCGCGAGGCGATCCGTAGCGTCGACGTAGAGCCCGAAGGCGTATTTTTTCCCAACGAACAGGTCCGCCGTGCGCTCGGCGTGAGGCACGAAGAGCTGCTTCGGCAGGCCCCAATCGACGAACGCCCCAATGCCTGTCACGTCCATCACCTCGAGAAACGCGACCTGCCCAAGGCCGAGCTTGGGCCTGTGAATGGTAGCGAGTGGTCGGTCCTCGGAGTCGAGGGTCACGAAGACCTCGAGCTCGTCTCCGACTCCGGTGCCCTCCGGGACTTCGGCCCCTGGCAAAAGGAGCACCGGTCCTCGGGGGTCGGCGTCGCCGCCAATGGCGAGAAAGGCCCCCGGCGGACCGAAACGAAGAACGGGAAGCGTGACGACGCGCCCTAGAAGTGGACGATGGGGCATGAAAAGCGACCGGACTCTGCGAAAAGCGAGCCCGTGACGCACGGGCGAGCGCTCGAAGCCTGCTCAGACTAGCACTACTGACCGACTCCCGACCCGTCGCTTCGCCGACGGAGGCCCGTATGGCCGGAGGGCTGAGACGGACTTGTGGCACGTTTCCAGCGATGGATCGGCATCGCATGGGATACGGTCGGAGGTCGAATGAACACGCAAAGGCGCCGAAGTCGACGGGCTTTCCTAGGCCACCCGACCGACGGGTGGAAGGCATGAACCTCCGAAAAAGGCCTATCCTCGAAGGCGCTTCCGACGTCCGAGCCCGCGAGCCCATTCCCGTTTCCGACGCAACGGTCGCCCGCGCGCGCGCCGTGGCGGAGGCCCTCTTTTCGACCGAGTCCGCCCCTCCGCCCACGGAACGCCTCGATTGGCTCTCGAGCGAGCTCCGCAGCTTCGTGGGTCACTCCGGCGAGGACGCGAGACGTATCCTTGGATTGAGCCTCTTCGCGGTCACGGTCCTCGGACCGCTCCTCTCGGGCCAATTCGGCTTCTTGGACCGCTCGCTCGAGGAGCGACGCGCCATCCTCGAGCGGGTGGAAAAGAGCCTCTTGTCGACCACGCTATTGGCCGTGAAAGCCGTACTCTGCATTCTCTACTTCGAGCACCCGGACGCGACACGTGAGATTGGCGGACCATTCGGTTGTCTCGTCGACCAGAGCCATGCCACGAAGGTGACCTCATGATGACCTCGGTCGAGAGCTGCCGCGATCGGAAAGGCCCTTTCGAGATCGACGCGGACGTCGTCGTGGTCGGCTCGGGTGCGGGCGGCGCGGTGATCGCCTGCGAGCTCGCCGAGGCGGGACACAAGGTCGTCGTCCTGGAAGAAGGGCCGTTCGTCCCCGCCCTCGAGCACGGAAAAATGCGCCCGAGCGAGTCCCTTCGTTACGTGTGGCGCGGAGGCGCATTCACCGTCGCGTTCGGGCTCGGCGACACCCCCCACATCAACGTCACGATGGGACGCGTGGTGGGTGGCTCGTCCACCATCACGGGCGGGGTCTGTTTCCGCGTTCCCGATTCGGTGCTTTCGACGTGGCAAAAAGAGCGCGGGCTCACCGAGCTCACGGACCAGACGCTCGAGCCCTGCTACCAGTCCGTGGAGACGGCCGTGCACGTCGAGACCGTGCCCATGCACATGCGCTCGCGCTCCACCGAGCTCTTCGTGCGCGGAGCCGAAGCGCGGGGCCTCGAAATGAAGCCCATTCGCCGCAACACGGAGGGGTGCAACGGCTGCGGTCGGTGCAACTTCGGTTGCCCGCATGTCGCCAAGATGAGCGTGGACGTCACCTACCTTCCTCGCGCGGCCCAAAAGGGAGCGCAGGTCTTCGCCGACTGCCTGGTCGACCGCGTTCTCATGAAAGGCGACCGCGCCATTGGCGTCGAAGGACGCATGGGCAATGGCAAACACGGCAAACCGAAGGACACGTTCGTCGTTCGTGCGAAACGCGTGGTGCTTGCGGCGGGCGCGGCCTTCACTCCCCTTCTTTTGCGCCGTTCGGGCATTTCGGGAGTCTCCGATCAGATTGGCAAGAATGTCACTCTGCACCCCGGATTCCGCATGATCGCGCGGTTTTCGGAGGACGTGAACGGGTGGCAAGGCTCGCTCCAGTCGGCCTATACGGACTCGCTCGAGCACGTGGGCATCACGCTCATGGGGCTCTTCGTGCCGCCGGCCGTGCTGGCAGCCACCATGCCCGGACTCGGCCCTTCGCTGCTGAGGCGAGCGGGAAACGTGAAGAACCTCGCCATTTTTGGCGGGATCATCCACGACGAGGGCGGCGGTCGCATTTGGCCGGGGTTTGGCCGCGAGCCCATCATGACCTACCGGATGCAGCGGCACGATCGATCGCTTGTGCCACGCGTGATTCGCGAGATGGGCGAGTCCTTCTTTGCGGCAGGAGCAAAAGAAGTCTTCTGCCCAATCCTCGGCGCTCCCGCCATGGACGCCGACGCCTTCCGTAGGTTCCCCTTCGAGGACGTGAAGAGCCGTGACATCGAGTGCTCTTCGCAACACCCTCTCGGAAGCTGTCGCATGGGAAAAACGCGCGAGCACTCGGTCGTCGACACCTACGGCAAGGTTTGGGACACCCGAGAGCTCTATGTGGCGGATGGCAGCATCGTACCCACCAGTCTTGGCGTGAATCCTCAGCTCACCATCATGACGCTCGCCACGCGCATCGCGTGGCACTTGCGCGAAACACCTTATTCCTGAACTCGGAGCGCACCGTCAGCGGGGCTCGTGGAGCTCGGCGACTACGGTCACCAGATTCCGCAATACCGCGGCGGTCGCCCCCCAAACAAGCTCGCCTTCGACGTGCCACCCGACCTTCGGGAATACGCCGCGGGCCCGCTCGGCGAACGTGCGGAGCGGTGCCGTGAACACGCGGTCCACCTCGGTGGGGTTCGGAACGGGCGAAAACGGTCCGCGCAGCCACGCCACATAAGGCGTAATCACGAATCCAGTGAACGTCACCACGTCGTCCAGTGGACCCAGCACGTCGACCTCGTGCTCGCCCAAACCGATTTCTTCCTGGGCTTCACGAAGCGCCGTAAAAAGCAGGGTAGCGTCGCTCGGATCGCGCTTTCCTCCAGGAAAGGCCACTTGGCCACTGTGGCGTCGCATCGTGTCCGGACGCTTCATGAGCCAAATGTGGGTGTCACCGTCCCTTTCGAAGAGGCACGTGAGGGTGGCACTTTCGAGGCCTGCTCCGTGGGCCGCCGGGACGACCGAGCGGTCCCGTTTCCCGAGGGCATTCCTCAGAGCATCCCGAAGCGTGGCCTCGGTCAACAGGGCTTTTTGAACGACTTCGCTCATCGAAAGAAGGGATTCTTGGTGCGCTCTTCGAGCACGGTGGTGGCCGGACCATGGCCCGTCACGACGGTGGTGTCTCCCTCGAGCGTG
>JAYUKI010001371.1:0-2111 GCA_043764595.1 Myxococcales bacterium
TCGGCGACCGCGCAGCATTGGGGAGGACGGGTTTTCCCGGACCCGATGCAAAGTAGAGCGCGACCGACCCGGCCACGCCCTGGTCCGACTTCCACGTCGCTCCCGTCAGCTCGGAGAGCTTCACGAGACCGTCGCTCTCGGCCGTCGTGAACGGTGCGGGGGTGTCTGACCCTCCAGAACATGCCATCACGAGGAGAGCCATCCCAATCGAACCGAGAGCAATCGTCGCCTTTTTCATGATCCACCACCTTCCTGGCGGCTGTATCGGCGCGACCCGCCGTTTCGTTGCGTGGGCGGTGAAGATTTCGCGCGGCTCTCGTTGCGGCCGCTATCGACGCCGAGCTCCCGAAGGCCAGCGAGGACCTCCTCGGCTTCTACGGAGACACGCTCGACCACGAACAGCTCCTCAACCCACCGACCGATCGGGGGGGCGGTGGTTCGGTGTGGGTTCGCTCCCGTCCGACGGGAGGCTTCGCGTGCTACGATCTTGCGAGATGGCGCTCTACGATCAACTGCTGCTCTTCCCGGAACGGGCCGAGAACCTGAACGACAGGTTCTCCGCTTACGATGTCGAGCTCACGCATTGGAGCGGGCTGTCCGAAGCATTCCGACGGGCATTCCAGGCCGTCTTCGTGCGAGGCTCGAGCGCTATCCTGTTGGTCCACGGGGCGCAGGGCATGGGGAAGACCCTTTTCACCCAGCGCCTCGAGCAAGACTTCACTTTCGCAAGGCGAGGGGTGGAGACCGAGGACGAAAAGAACCTTTGGCACACGCTGGTCGTGGACCAGGCATCCGCGAGCCCGACGGGATCCATTCGCGATGCTACGCAGGCGACGCGGATGCGTCGTGTTGCGCCCTCTGCCGGCTGGCTCGCGATCGAGGCGGCAGCGTCGAAGGAGAACGAATCTCGGGTTCGGATCCTCGTCTTCGACGACGTCCACCGAGACGCTTTCCTGCGCGAGTGGGCCGAGATGAGCGCCGCGGACTACGCCAAGTTCAAGCAGGACCCCGCCGCCCTGTATTCGACGATCTCCGAACGTTGGGTCGCCGACTGCCGCGGTGACTTCCAGCGCACGCTCTTCCTCATGATGACCAATCGTCCCGAGCTGGTGAGCGGCCTCCACGCCGAGGTCGAAAAGTCGCATCGCGGCCTGGTGACACCGCTCGAGCTGCCGGTGCCCGAACCAAGTACCAAAGAGCAAATCGTCCGCAAGAACACGAACCGGCTCAATTCGATGAGCTATTGGTACTACCTGGACTCGTCGGGGAAGGCGGGAAAGCAGTCGGTTCGCACCATCCTGTCCAGTCCCGACAAGGGCTTTACCGATTCGTACAAGGCAGTTGCCGATGCCTTTCTCGAGGGACGAGAGGATAGAAAGCGCGCCGGACGGCCAGCCAACAAGAATGTGCTCACCCTCGTCACCTTGGGGACCGACGTAAGTGATGTCGGAACGTTCCTCGAGGATGCAGAGCTCGAAGGCGAGCGTCCGCATCGCGGAGATCAGATTGGTGTTTGGTACTTCCGCGACCGATGGGCTTCGTTGCTCTCCGAGGGACACCCGGCAGAGACGGAGCGAAAGGCCAAGTTGGTCGAGTCCGAGTTTTCCTTTCAGTGGATCGCCCTCGGTCCAGCCGCCACGATGGCCGTGTGCGAGAAAGACGGGCTCGCGAAGGACGTCTTGGGAGTCATCACCTTCACCCCTTCGATAGCCAAACCGGACGTCGCCAAGCTGCGGGTTGCACAGTGCGTCGACTTGGAACGGGGGCTCGCAAAGCTCGATCCCGGCGAGGTGCAGCAGTTCGCGAAGACCTTCCAGAGCATGGCTGGAGCCGAACGCAGCAAGCTCTACGAAGGTGCCCTTCGCAGGCTCGCGCCAAACTACAGCACCGGACTCGCCGTGTTCTCGTCCGTCCGCCCGGACCTCATCGTCGGACAATACGTTCCCTGTTCGGTCACGAGTGCAACGAGCGCGGCAGACGCTGATATCCAGCGCGCCATCGAGAGAAAGTGCCACGTCGTCGAGGTGACCGCGCACATCCGACTCAAGCAGATGTCCGAGTACATCCTCAAGAAGGTCGAGGGATACGCGAGCCTACTCGAGGGGGTTTAG
>JAYUKI010001372.1:0-7042 GCA_043764595.1 Myxococcales bacterium
GCGCTACGCCTCGACGCTCGGCAGTGGTCCAGAGCTCTTCCCGGCGAGCAGCGACCAGGACATCGAACGGTGGAGCGCGCTCGGCGAGGAGGGGCTGTCGGCAGGGCGCGGACTCTCACTCGCGCGAGTGGTGGACGATCCCGCGGCGCTCGGCGAGATGGTCCCCGACGGCATCCGGAAGGTCCTCGGCCCGCTCGCGACGGGCATCGCCAGGTTCGGCGTGCGTCGCACGCTTCGGAAGTATGGCGCCGTCGGCCGCGACCATGAGACCACGTTGAGGGCCGTTCTCGACGCCATTCGGCAGGTGCTCGCCGAGCGTGACGAGACACGAGACGAGCGTGCCGAAACAGGAGACGCGCCTCGCACGCTCCTCGCGAGCGGCTTCACCTTCGCCGACATCGCGGCGACGCAGGTGCTCGCGTTCGTCACCCCTCCAACCACCGGCCTCCGGATCGGCCGCGAGAGCCGCCGGGCGTTCACGGATCCTGCGCTCGCAGCAGATTACCCGGATCTGCTCGCGTGGCGGGACGCGATCTACGCCCACCATCGCGCGCTCCCTCCGCGCTGAGCCCACCTGCCGGCACCACGGCAGGATGTGTGGCGTGCTGGGCATGCTCTCGACCTGCGTCTTCACGAGCTCGCGTATGTCCCGCGCACGAAAACGGCTTCGTACGCGGCCACGTCGAGTTTCTCTCTACGCGCGACGGTCTCGATCCCGTCCCGTAGCGATTCGTGCGCTCCGGGAACCCGCATCGCCAATGGCGGCGCGTTCACCACGTCCCTCCGAACAAAACCGGAAGGCCCCGCTTCCTTCCGGAAGTGGGGCCACCCGATCGCCCGCGCCCGCCGCGCGTCGCGGGCCTTCGTGCTTTCGTGTCCTGCGCTCAGTCGTCGCTGCCTTCGCCGTCGACCGGCGTGGGGAGGTCGTCGTCGGGAGTGCCTTCCTCTTCGGGCTTGCGCTCGGTCCGACGCTTCTCGCGCAAATAGCCGCTCGTAGCTTCCCGCACGATCTCGGGGTTGGCGCGGTACGCATAGCGGACGACCTTGCGAACCTTCGCCAAACGAATGCGAATCAGCTCGAGGTAGGCATTCCGGAGGTTTCGCGCGGCGCGCGCCGTAACGTCCTGTTCGCCCAGCGTGCCCCGCACACGAAGCGCATCGCGAAGGAGCTCGGCCTCCGCAAGCAGGTTCATGTCGAAGTCCGGAATCTCCGCGAGCTCTTTGGCCAGCTTCTTTGCAAACCGCGCATACCCACCGAGGGCAGAGGCGATGGCCGAAATGGTGCGCGGGTCGGTCTCGTGCTCCTTTTGGAGCGACTCGAACATGACGTCCTTTTCGTCCCGAACGCCATCGTCCACCACCACTTCGACGCCGAGTCGAAGCTCTCGAAGCACGTAGCGCGCACGCTCGACCTCCATTTGGCTTCGAATGACGTCGGCTTGTTTTGCCTCGTCCCAGGCACTTTCGGCCAAGTCCACGAGGTGCACCAGCTCGACGGCGACATCGTTTCCGATGCGCGCGCCATACCGCGACAAGGCGCCGAGCTTGGGAGAGATAGGCTCCCAATACTTGTCCACCATCACCGCCGTCTCGATGGCCTCGGCAAAGTAGATGGCGAACGGCATACCGAGCTCGATCTCGCCAACGTTCGCGGCTTCGGCTTCGGCCTCAATGCGCGCCACGAGCTGCGGCGTGATCTTGGCGCGAAGCTTGAGCGGCACGATCGGTTTGGCGAGCTGCGGACCGCTCTCCGCAGGAGGAGGCGCGGCCGCCGCCTTCGCCTCGGCCTTGGCTTTGTCCGCCTTGGCGACTTTCACGCTGAGCGAAACAATCGACTTCTTGTTGGTTTTCATGACGTTCTCCTTCGGGGTGTCCAAGCTCGATTGCCCGGACGAACCTCTCTCGACGGCCGGTCGAAAACCGTTGCGTGAGAACGTCGTTTTTTCTTCTTGGGAGGTGCGTTTTGAGGGCAGATCTGCCAAATTCCTTCGCACTATCCATGAGATAGCTGTTTTGTGGCCAGCGACCTCTGGGGTGTGGCCAGAACGGTTCGGGCCTGTGGCCAGGAGGCCTTGGGGTTGTGGCCAGAACCGTTTGGGCCTGTGGCCAGGAGGCCTTGGGGTTGTGGCCAGAACGGTTTGGGCCGCCAAAGCTCGCGCTGCCCATGGTTCTCGCCGAGCTCCTCAAGGCCCTGCGAGAGCCAGGTCCTGCGCCAACTGCCCGATCGTGATGGTTTCGTTCCCCGCGGGGCAGTTCGAGGCCCCATGGGGAGGCTCGTGTCCTCGTCCATACAGCCACCCAAGCGTGGCGTGGTACGATCCACCTCGATGTCCACCTCGGCGCGTCGCCTCCACTACGACTACGCGGACTATCTTCGAGCCCTCGAAGAGAGCTCCCTGAAGCTCGAGTACTGCGACGGGGCGATCTTCGCACTTGCGGCCGGCACACCCGACCACGCGCGGCTGGCCGCCGCCATGATCGTCGCGCTCCACCGCACGCTCCCGCGCGAATGCCGCATCTCCACGTCAGACCTCAAGGTCCGCGTCGAGAGCACCGTCTCTACGCACTTTCTGGAGAACGCATGAAACTCGGAACGCTTCTCAGCGGGCCTCTCTTGGTCGCGACCTTCGTGCTCACGCTTCATTGTGGAGGCGAGACGACCTCCCTCGGCGACACCGACGCGTCCGCTCCGAGCGATGGAAGACCGCCCGTAGCGACCGTGCTCGACGCGCCAAAGACCGTAACGGCGACGACCGATAGGCCCGACTCGATCGTGGTCCGCTGGGTCGGCCCGACGACGGGTTCTCCGACGAGCTTCGTGGTTCTCCGCGATAGGGCCGTGCTCGCCACCGTCGCGGCCACGAGCTCGAGTTTCGAGGACACGACCGCGAGCGCCCCGACGCTCGGCGATCCGCTCGCCCTCACCGCGAGCGATGGTACGAGGTCCGACGGTGTGGAGCTGTCGTGGCGTGGAGCGCTAACGGGCGCAGGACAATCGCACGGCTATCGAATCGTCGCGAAATACGCGACCGGCGACAGCGCGCCATCGACGGAGGCGCTCGGCTCGCGCCTTGGCGTGTTCTCTGGCTACGACCTGTCGCGGGACAGTGGCGCGACGTGGAAAGACGTTGGCACCGCGACGACCTTCCTCGACATTGACGCCCCGCGAGCGCGCCTCCAATTTCCCACTCCGATCGTCGGCGCGAGAGCGGGCCGAAGCTACGTGAAGCTTTCGCTCGCAGCATACCCCACCGCGGCCCCCATGCCCGCGACGACGTATCGCGTCCGCGCGAGGGCGAGCACGTTGGTTGGCGCTCCGTCGAATCCCGCGGTGGGCAAGCGCGCTTCCGGCATCGCGGCGGACGTGCCAATTCAATGGCAGCGTTCGAGTGGGGCGAGTGATGGCGGTTACAGCGATCTCCCCGACGTCACGGGCCGCGAATGGCTCGACGATTCCGGGTCCGCGACGGAGACTCGGTTCTATCGCGCTCGTGCGAGCGCCGACTGGGCCGAAGGCGAGTCTCCCGCGGGGTCATCGCCACCCATTGGATACAAGTCGGTCGTCGTAGGATACACGCATTCGTGCGGCATTCGCATGGACGACAAGGTCGTGTGTTGGGGTGAGGAGGGGAACCTTCCGGTGTCCGAGCTCCCCAGCGCGGACTCCTTCAGTTCGCTCGCGATCGAGCGGGGCACGTGCGGCGTGCGTCTGGACGGCAAAGTGGTTTGTTGGGGCGACAATTCCGCTGGTCAGGCTCCACCGGGGCCGTCGCTGGACTCCTACAAATCGATCTCGGTGGGATCCGCGCACTCCTGCGGAATCCGAACCGACGGCAAGCTCGTTTGTTGGGGTACGAACGCGCAAGGCGAAGTGCCAGCGATACCTGCGGAGTCGTTCAAATCCGTCGCGGTGGGACTCGAGGCGACGTGTGCAATCCGATCGGACGACCAGCTCGTCTGCTGGGGGCGCCATGCGTCCTCGAAGCCGACCGGCACCTTCCGCCAGATCGCGTCAGGGCACGACTACCTCTGCGGCATACGAACGACAGGGAATGTCGTCTGCTGGGGACAGTCGCCCACGTCGATGGCCGACGCGTACAAAGCAGTCGCGCCCGGTCGCCGCTACACCTGCGCCATCCGTCCGGACGACAAAGTAGAGTGCTTTGGAGTGCCGAACTACTACGGGGAAGCGCCGGCGCTCACGGAAGAGCGCTTCAAGTCCGTCTCGGCGGGGGCCACCCATACTTGTGGCATTCGCCTCGACGACAAAGTGGTCTGCTGGGGTGACAACGAGTACGGGGCTGCGCCGAGCACGCCGACGGACGGTTCCTACAGGGCGGTTGCGATCGGCGATACGAACGTGTGTGGCATCCGTACGGACGGCAAGATGCTTTGCACGGGCCACAGGGCCTTCTCTCAAGCCCCAGTGGGAGTCACGACCAACTCGTTCCTGTCCGTCGCGATGGGACATCTCCATACGTGCGGTATCCGCACTGATGGATCTGCCGAGTGTTGGGGAGTCAACGGGGGCACCCCTCCTATGGCTTCGTTCAAGGTGGTGACGGCGGGGAGATTCGAGAGCTGCGGCATCCGCACGGACGATACCGCGACCTGTTGGGGGTTCTACCCGTCGGCCTCGATGCCCCCACCAGATCGCTTCGCGTCGCTCGCTGGAGGGAAAACGCTATCGGCCCCGTTCGGCTGCGGTGTTCGATTGGACGGAAAGATCGTCTGTTGGGGTACCAACGAGCTCGGGCAGGCTCCCCCCGGCCCGACCGTCGACACTTTCAAGTCCGTAGCCGCGGGGGATAGGCACAGTTGCGGCGTGCGCGCGGACGGCAAGGTCGTGTGTTGGGGGAGCCTTCCGGAAGGATCTCCGACCGGCCCGACGACGGACACGTTCTCTGCCGTCGCCGTAGGGAGCAGCTTCACGTGCGGTCTCCGCCCGGACCGCAAGATTGTTTGCTGGGGGCAGAACTATAAAAACCGCTTCCCAGAATCTCCCACGCTGGATTCGTACCGCTACGTCGCCGCTGGCTTGGACAACACCTGCGCGATACGGATGGACAACAAGCTCATTTGCTGGGGCCCGAGCCAGTACGGCCAAGCGCCGCCCCTCTAGCGGCGAACCTGACCGGCTCGCGAGAGCTGCCCTCGCGCCGCCCGCGAAATCCTGGGTAGGCCGTCCTCTAGAATCGGCTCGAGATGACCGCTCTACGTTTTCTTCGCGCGTTCGGCCTCCGGCGCTCGCGCTCGCGAGGGCCCTCCCTCTCCGCCGCACTCGACGGCTGCGAGCCGTATCAAAACACACGCTCCGCGCGGGGAGGGTGGCGATGAACCCCTACGGCGACTACGTCAAGAAGGTGCACGCGAGAAGGTCGCCTCCGTCACGCGATCCCCCGACAACGCCTGCGTCGGCGCGCTTGGGACACTTGCGCATCACGTGATGGGAAGGGGTCAATACGACCACGCCATTCGCGTTCGGAGCCATCTTCTGCGCCGCGGGCAAGCCCTAGCGCCGCGAGTCGCAGTTGGCACACGGACGTGCGTGGGCGATTGCTGGTAGCTGGCGTGTCACGATTGGGTCGAGCCTAGGCGGCGTGACTGCAGGTTCGGGGGAGAAACTCGCTTCCTCAACGGGCCACGGGCGACAGAAGGTCGACGAGCTCGTCCACGTACCAGTGGCCACGGCGGCTCCGACCCCTAGCGGCAATGTTCCTAGGCAAGTTTCGCTGCGCCCTCGGACAGCCCCGCTTCAGAAGATCGACCACCCCGTTCGTGTCGTAAATTCGTCGAGACCGTCGACGCCCCGCGCGCTGTTGCCGCTCTTGTCGAGCGCAGGGCCCCACACGCAGAGGCACCCTCGCCCCGGGAGGATCGTGAGGATTCCACCACCCACTCCGCTCTTGCCGGGCAGCCCTACGCGATAGGCAAAATCCCCCGCTGCGTCGTAGGTGCCGCACGTGAGGAGCACGGCGTTCATGCGCTTCGCGCCGCTCGTCGAGAGGAGACGTGATCCATCGGCGCGGAGGCCGCCGCGGGCCAAGAAGAGCCCCGCCAACGCGAGATCGGCGCAACTCAGCCGGAGGGCGCACATGCGAAAGTAGGGCTCGAGCACACGCGCCACCGGGTGCACGAGGTTGCCGAAGCTCGACATGAAATGAGCGAGCGCGGCGTTGCGATGGCCGTACTCCGCCTCCGAGCGAGCGACCTCCATGTCGACGTCGATGTCCAGATTTCCACTTTCGGTCCGCACGAGCGTTCGTACGGCGTCGAGGGCGTCGCCGTAGAGGCCAATCAAACGATCGACCACGACGAGCGCGCCCGCGTTGATGAACGGGTTTCTCGGAATACCGCGCTCGTACTCGAGGTGGACGAGGGAGTTGAACGCCGTACCGGAGGGCTCCCGGCCCACGCGACTCCACAGTGACTCTTCGTCCTTGGCGAGGACGAGGGCGAGCGCGAACGTCTTCATCACGCTCTGCGCCGAGAACGGGACCTGGAAATCGCCAGTACCGACCAACGGGCCGTCGACGGGGGCGAAGGCCATCCCGAACTTTCGAGCGTCCACCTTCGCGAGCGCAGGGATGTAGTCTGCCACCTTTCCCCGCGGCGGCGCGGCGAGGACGTCACGAGCGATCGAGTCGAGGAGGGCCTGGAGATCCATACCGGTTTACTACCGTGCGCTCGGGTCGCCTGGGTCTCCAAAAGCGCGATCGAAACGCTGGGACTTCGCCTGCGCGAGCGGCAAGCCGTACGACAAGGAAACCGGCTGCCGGTAGCGGCTGCGGGCGCATCGCGATCTCGGTGCTTCGAATCCTCGGCGACTTTGGTGCATTTCGAGGCTTCGCTCTCCGTGCCACGACCGACGATTCTCTGCGCCGCCTGGCGACGGCCCCTTGCGGCATCTATGCTCTCCCCGTGACGTACAATAGTCTCCTCCCCGCTCGACCGCGAAGATTGGGATGCCCATGAATGACGTGGCCATCATGTCTCCCGACGCTCCGCGTGTTCCGGGGTGGTTACGGCTCGTGATCGTGTC
>JAYUKI010001373.1:0-7042 GCA_043764595.1 Myxococcales bacterium
ATACGACCCTTGGAAGTCCCCGACGGGGGGCTCTCGTATCCGAGGAGGAGCGACAACGCGAGGCGACGCTAAACCGGCGAAAGCCGACGGGATTCAACCTGTTCGGTGCTCTAGGCAAGAAGGCCCACGACGCGAGCGCCGCGGGCCGAAGGCTCGAACGGAAACCGTCCGATCAGTTCATGCTGGTGAACGAAGCGCCGAGCTTGCCGAGCGCGCCCGTGGCGAGCGCCGGAATGCCGGTCACTTTCGCTTGCGCGTCGCCGATCGACTTCGACACGTCGGCTTGCACTTTTTGCACGCTCGCGAGCTCGGCATTGGCTTTCAGCTTGCCGTCCGCACCGCCAAAAGGATTCGATGCGGCGAACGTAGCTTTTGAGGTGATCTCGGTGGCGAGAAGCGGAACCTTCGCGGTGACCTTCACGATCTTCGCGGTGAGCGCCGCCACCTTCGAGGGCGTGGCTTTGAGCTCTGCGACCACGAGGGAGAGCTTCTTGAGCGACGCCTCGATCTCGGCTTTGGCTTCGGCGCTCACGTCGCCGTTGACCTTCACTTCGACTTTGCCGTTGTCGAACGTGGCCTTGCTCATGGCTGCCATTTCGCCGGCGTTGATGTGGTGCTTCTTCGGGAGGTTCGTGATTTCGTCGATGACCGTCTGCACGTCTTCGATGGGCTTGGTGAGACCCGCGACGTCCTTGTCGAGATCCTTCGGAATCGCCTGGAGCTCCTCCATCGGAGACACTTCGACGGCGGCCGAATTCACTTTCGTCGTGCTCGCACCACCCCCACAACCCGTGATGGTGACGAGCCCGAGGCCGAGAGCAATGGAGAACGCGAAGAGCCTTGTACGGATGACCATGGTGATTCCCTCTGTGTCAGGTAGAGCCGAGCCCAAAACGCACCGTTCTGGGAGGAAGCCACGAGAGCCGCGTTTTCGCAGGCGTCTCGATTGTGTCTTTTTTACGAGACTCCCTGGAAATTCTTCCTCGCCCGTCGGATCGAGGAGCCGATTGTTCGCTTCCCTTCGAAATCATTCCAAATTTCGATCGCGTGCTCCTCGCCGACCGAGCACTTCTCGTGGCATCTTCCCCAAATGCCGCTCTCCGAAGCCGAGCTCTCGACCCTCGTCGAGGGGGGATGTCCGACCTGCCAAGCAAAGAAGCTGCTCGTCTCGGCTTACGTGGCGCAGAGCCTGCCCCTGCTCGAAGGTGAGCTCTATGGCAAGGCGTCGTGGGCCTACAAAGGCGAGGACCTCGTGCGAGGCACTTACGCGATCGTTTGTGCCGACGCGACTTGCGGCACGGCCCTCTACACGAGCACACGCTGCCCGGCCTGCGATGGGGATGGTGGTCTCGAGCGGGCGCTCGCCTCCGACAACGACTTTCCCATGCCGACCGCCTGCGGCCGCTGCGACGCAAAACGGATGACGGCAAAAGCGTACGTGCCGATCACCGTGCGCTACGAAGGCAAGCGGACCGAAAAAGCCCGAACCGAGGTCGACCCCGAAGATCCGGGATTCCACGCGTTCCGTGCCGAATGCATGTCATGCCGCGAGGTTATCGCTCGCGTCTCGCCATGCCCGCTCTGCGCCGCCTCCTGACCGCCGAAAGGTGCTTTGACTCGTCCGCCCGAGGGATGCGACTGTCTCGCCAATGCTCGCTCTTCTCTCGAAATGGTCGTCGCTCGGCATCGACGCTCAGCCCCCTGGCGACCAGCGTCGCATTCGCCTCACGAACCAGAGCGCCCTCATCGGCACGGTGAGCTGCGCGAGCTTCGCGACGGCGTACGCCGTGGCCGGTTTCAAGACGTTCTTCGGGCCCTTCTTGGCGAACGCCATCGCGGTCGTCTGCCTCATTTCGGCACTCACGTTCAGCAAGAGGGGCTCGCACACCCTCGCACGGACCCTCGTGCTCGCTCCCATCAACACGGCCGTGCTGGTCGCGTCCATGCTCCTCGGTGGTCGACTCGGATTCCTCTACTATCTCATTCTCTTCGCCGCCGTGGCCTTCCTCCTCTTTTCCGAAAAGGAGATGGTCTACCGCATCGCGTTCGCGCTTTTGAGCTCGGTCTACGCCGTCGTGGCCCTCGTCGTGGCTCCGTCTCCGAGCGAGGCCTCGCGGGCCATCACTCCGACCATCGCGACGACCCTCGACATCGTTGCGGCACTGGCCGTCATCGGCACGATGTGTCTCGTCGTTCACCTCTTCACGGGCGACACGACCCGCGCCGAAGCACATCTCGCCAAAGAGCACGCTCGCTCCGAGAGCCTTCTCTTGAACATCTTGCCGGCCCCCATCTCGGCAAGGCTCAAGGAAAACGGAGAAGCCATCGCCGACGGTTTCGCCGAGGTCACCGTGCTCTTCGCCGACATCGTGGGCTTCACCGAGCTCTCCCAGCGGCTCACGCCGGCCGAGCTCGTCGACATGTTGAATCGCACGTTCTCGGCATTCGACGATCTTGCCGAGAAGCTCGGAGTCGAGAAGATCAAGACGATTGGGGACTGCTACATGGTCGCGGCAGGTCTTCCGGAACGGTGCGACGACCACGCCGAGCGGGTGGCACAGATGGCCCTCGGGATGCGCGAGGCCCTCGAACGGATCAATCGCGAAGGGGGCTATTCGCTGCGGCTTCGTATTGGTCTCCACACGGGGCCCGTCGTTGCCGGCGTGATCGGCAAGCGAAAGTTCATCTACGATCTCTGGGGAGACACCGTGAACACGGCAAGCCGCATGGAGTCGAGCGGCAGCCCCGGCGAAATCCAGGTCACGCGGGAGACCTACGAGAAGCTCAAATCGGCTTATTCCCTCGAGGCGCGGGGCATCATCCAAGTGAAGGGCAAAGGAGAAATGGAGACCTTCCTACTCAAAGCGAGCTCCGCCACGGTGGAATAGAATCAGTGACTCACCGTCCGAGGCAGTGCACGACGAGCGCAGACCAGCCCGTTTGGTGCGAGGCACCGACCCCACGCCCCGAGTCTCCGTGAAAATACTCATGAAAGAGCGGCAGATCGCGAAACGCGGGGTCCTCGTGAAACAGGGGATTTCCCCCCATACACGCGCGACGTCCGTCCATATCTTTGCGGAATAGCCCCGCGATGCGCCGAGCGAGGAAGGTCGCGACCTCCTGGAGATTCATGAAATTTCCCGAGCCCGTCGGGCATTCCACCTTCAGGGTGTCTCCGTAGAAGTAGTGGTAGCGGTCGAGGGCTTCGATGAGAAGGTGGTTGAGCGGCAGCCACACGGGCCCACGCCAGTTCGAATTGCCCCCGAACATGCCAGAGTCGCTGTCCCCAGGGACGTAGGCAATGCGCCGCGTTTCTCCCCCAATCACGACCTCGTAAGGCGTGGCATGGGCTTTGGACAAGGACCTCACGCCATAAGGCGATAGGAGCTCCGCTTCGTCGAGGACGTACCCGAGCACGCGAACGAGCCTATCCGCCGGCGGAATCGCCAGAAGCCTGTGAACGCTGCCATCCGGGCCGGTTCGCCGAGTGACGAACCGGGCGAGGTCGGGTCGATTGTCCAAGAACCACCGCATACGGTTCCGAAATCCGGGAAGGGCCTCCAAAACATCCACGTCGATCGCTTGCACGGCGAAGAGCGGAATGATGCCCACCATGGAACGAATCCGGAGCGGCATCGACGTCTGTCCGACCGTGACTTGGTCGTAGTAAAAGCCGTCTTCTTCGTTCCACAATCCCGTGCCACCGAGCTGGTTCATGGCCTCGGCAATGGCCACGAAGTGCTCGAAAAACTTGCTCGCCAGATCTTCGTAGGCCGGATCGTAAGTGGCAAGCTCGACGGCCATACCGAGCATGGTGGTGCAGTAGAAGGCCATCCACGCGGTGCCGTCGGCTTGCTCCACGTGGCCGCCTCCAGGAAGCGGCTGGCTGCGATCGAACAGCCCGATGTTGTCGAGCCCGAGAAAGCCGCCCGAAAAGAGGTTGTTGCCGCCTTCGTCCTTTCGGTTCACCCACCAGGTGAAGTTCATTAGGAGCTTCTGGAACACGTGCGCCAAAAACCTTCGGTCCCGCTGTCCGCGAGGCCCGGTGAGCTTGTACACGCGCCAGGCCGCCCACGCGTGAACGGGCGGATTCACGTCGGACAGATTCCACTCGTAGGCTGGAATCTGACCGTTCGGGTGCATGTACCATTCACGCAAAAAGAGCTCGAGCTGCCCTTTGGCAAAATCCGGATCGATGGCGGCAAAGGGAAGCGTGTGGAAGGCGAGATCCCACGCCGCATACCAGGGGTACTCCCACTTGTCGGGCACACTGATGATGTCCCGATTGTAGAGGTGATGGGCAAATTCCCTATTGCGCGCACGAAGAGCACGTCCTGCGGGCGGAGGCGGCTGGGACGGATCGCCCTCCATCCATTCCTTGATGGCGTAATGGTAGAACTGTTTGGTCCACAAGAGACCCGCCCACGCGTGGCGGGCGATCGCGCGATCTTCTTCGGACCACGCGGGCGCCGAGCGCGCGGCGTAGAAGACGTCGGCCTCGAGCTTTCGCGCACGCAAGATGGCGTCGATGGCGTCGGCGCGCTCGCTTGGTCCAGCGGAAACGATGGTGTCGCCCGAAACGCGTCGATCCACGAGCGGTTGCCAATCGCTCTCGTCGCAGAGCCGTACGCGAAGGACCACACGGCCTCCGCTCGGCACGTTCACCATGACGTGGGCCGCTGCCTTCGTGCCTCGTTCGTCGGGATTGGTCTTTTCGGTTTTCCCGGAGACGACGGCGTCGTGAAAGGCGTCCTTGGTGTAAGGCCGCTTGTTCTTTACGCCATAAAGGCGCTCGCGATTCGTTTCGTTGTCGGTGAACAAGAACCGTGTTGGCTCGCGGCTAGGAACCCCGTCGACTTCTACTGGCTCGACCTCGAGCACGTAGGGGCCGAGCGCATCCGACACGGCGCGCAGCGTACGACGGCCCGCACGCACAATCGATGGCTCCGCACCATACCCCTCTCCCGTGCGACCCCAGCTCCAGACGTTGCGGAACCAGAGGGTCGGCAAGAGGTGAAGCTCCGCGGCCTCCGGACCGTGATTTTCCACGGTGAACCGTGCGACGATATCGTTCGGACCGCGCTTTCCGTATTCGACGGTGACATCGAAATAGCGGCCCTCGTCGAACACGCCGAGGTCCTCGAGGTCCACTTCGAGCACGTCCCGTCCGCGCTCGCGGTTCTGCCGAACGAGCTCGTCGTACGGAAACGCGCATTGCGGGTATTTGTAGAGAGCCTTGGCGTACGAGTGCGTCGGTGTCGCGTCGAGGTGGAAATAAAGCTCCTTTACGTCCTCCCCGTGGTTGCCTTCTTCGTTCGTGAGCCCGAAGAGGCGCTCCTTCAGAATGGGATCTTTGCCATTCCAAAGGGCCAGAGAAAGGCACATCCGGCACTGACGGTCCGTCAGCCCGAAGAGCCCGTCCTCGCCCCAGCGGTAGACACGACTGCGGGCGTCCCCATGCGGAAAGTGACGCCAGGCGTCGCCGTCCTCGGAGTAGTCCTCACGGACCGTTCCCCATTGGCGGTCGGCGAGGTACGTGCCCCATCGTTTCCAATTCTTCTTGCGGAGGCGGTCCTCGACGATGCGCTCGGATTCGACGTCCGCAGCTTGGTCGTTCACGGCGTACCCGTGAGGGCCTGCTCGAGGGCGGCGGCTCCGACGAGACCTGCGTCGTCCCCTAGGGCGGCACGTGCAAGCTCGATGCGCATGGCGGGAGGCCCTTCGGCGTCGAGGTGCGCCCGAATCGCCGGGTGCAAGAGGTCGTCGTTCAATCCAAGCCCACCCCCGAGGACCACGATCTCAGGACTGTAAGCGAACGCCACGTTCCGAATGCCGATGGCTGCGGCGACCCGTATTTCGTCGAACACCCTAGTGGCTTCCGGGTCGTTGGCACGAACACGGGCGACGATCTCGCGCCCCTCGAGAAGAAGCCCACGAGCCTTGGCGACTCGCGCGAGCGCCGTTCCCGAAGCGAGCTCCTCGAACGTCGCAGGTTCCCCACGCGCGTGCGCGCTGCGGTCAATCACCATGTGGCCGACCTCGGCCAAAGACCGTCGCCCGACGAGCAGCCGACGGCCAATCACGATGCCCGCGCCGACTCCAGTCGACATGGTGACATAGG
Source organism: Myxococcales bacterium (assembly GCA_043764595.1). GTDB lineage: Bacteria > Myxococcota_A > Polyangia > Polyangiales > Polyangiaceae > JAAFHV01. The sequence continues at coordinate 6,122 of JAYUKI010001373.1, forward strand.
CCATGTCCGAGTAGCCCTTCCCGGCGCCGAAGTAGGCTTCGCCGACGGCCGCGAGATCGGCATCGTTCACGAGCCGAACGGGGATTCCCACGGCCTCGGCGAGGCCCTTTTCGGTGAGGAACGGCCCCCACGAGAGCGGCAAGTTCGGAGCGCGGTCGAGGCGGCCCTCGTGGTGGTCCACGCGTCCTGGAACGCCGACGATCGCGCGAGTGGGACGGAGCTCGTGGCGAGCCAAATCGAGCATGAGGGCCACGAGACCCGTGGGCTCGGAGTCGGCTCGAGGGGTCGGCCGGACGTCGCGATGAAGGAGGGTTCCGTCGTCGCCCAGAATCGCTCCACGCATGCGTGTCCCACCAAGATCCACCGAGAGTACCGTCATGCCAGGATCCTATCGGAGGTCGCGACGAAACGGCACGACGAAGAGAAAGGCTCGCGAGGAGCGTCACGACGAGGAGAAAAAACCCTCGCCCGACTCGACGACCGCTCGCACGCGCGGAAGGTAGCGTTCCTCCCACGGCTCGACGACCAGCTCGAAGCGCCCGTAGTCGAACGGAAGGCCCGGGGCGCTCGCGACACGAACCACCCGCTCACGAAGACCCTTGTCCAGGAGCTCGAGGGCGCGATGGTGGCAATAGGGGTTATTGCCTATCTTGCCGAAGAGGACATGGGCCGTCCACGAGCACCCGCCAAGGCACCCTTCGGCGTAATAACACGTCGAGCAATAGCCCCACAAAGAGTCGACTCCTCGTCCACGAGTGAACCTGAGAGGCTCGGCGCGCTCCCAGATGTCGCGCAAGGAAGCATCGCGGACGTTGCCCCCCACATAGTCGGCCGAAGGAAGTGAAGGACAGCCTTTGATGGCCCCGTCCGACTCGATGCCCATACCAAGCCTCCCTGCACTGCACGCCGAGCGGTGGCCAT
>JAYUKI010001374.1:0-2108 GCA_043764595.1 Myxococcales bacterium
GCGTGTCACCGTTCCCGCGATCCGGATACGCCAAATGCGACGCGTGTGGCGACCACGGGACCGTCACACCGCGGAATCAACATCGAGCAGTAGTGCTAAGTCTCCAGCGCCTACCCCTGCCGGTTCTTCAGTACCTAGGGGAATCGGCGCTGGATACCCGATTCACGCGCGGCCCGTGAAGTGTTTCCGCCATACCGCTCGAGCACCGGCTCCAAAAAGCGCCGCTCGAACTCCCGCATCACCCGTTCCCTCGCTTGAGGGAGCGGGTTCTTTGCGTCAATCACGGACTGAATCACGTGCGACTCAGGGAATTCGGTGAAGGAATTCGGGCGCGAGTTTCAGTGAACATGGGGGGACGCGTCCCCCCTGTGTCAGAGAAGTTGTCGCCTCCCTGAAATGCGAATCAGGCGCGTAAAGCCTGAGTGGGGCGAGGAGACAATGCTTCGTGCGAACATACAATCACTCATTCAAAAGGAAGATGGTTCAGCGCTTGCTATTGGCCAATGGGCCATCGCAGGTGGCGTTGGCCGCGGAAGTCGGAATCCCACAGACAACGCTCTCGAGTTGGGTGCGCCAGTTCGGTACGCTGGACGCCGTGGCGAAAAACAAGACGACCAACGTAGCCCCGAAGCCCCGACGACCTGAGGACTGGAGCCCGGAGGACCGCCTTCGTGTCCTCATGGAGGCGAGCGCGGTGGGCGATGCGGGCCTCGGTGAGCTCCTTCGCCGTGAAGGTCTTCACGAAGAGAGCCTGCAGGAATGGCGAAAGGCCGCTCTCGAGGCTCTCAGGGGCGGTGCTGCGACACGAGCTTCGGGAGTCGAGCGCAAGAAGATCAAGCAGCTCGAACGCGAGCTTGAGCGCAAGAACGCTGCGTTGGCAGAGGCTGCCGCTCTCCTCGTTCTCAAAAAAAAAGTCCAGGCGATCTGGGGGGACGAGGACGACGACACGAGCGGGAGGAACGACAAATGATCCTCGCCCTCCTCGACGAGGCCGTGGGCTCGGGTGCACGGTTCGAGATCGCGTGCGACACCATCGGTCTCACGGCTCGAACGGTTCAGCGCTGGAAGGAAGCGCCTGACTCGGGAGACGGACGGGCAGGACCGAAGACGGCTCCGGCCCATGCGCTGACAGCGGAGGAACGAGAGCAAGTCGTATCCATTGCGACAGCACCGGAACACCGAAATCTCTCGGTTCGTCAGCTCGTCCCACTCCTCGCGGACCAAGGAACATTCGTAGCGTCGGAGTCGACCTTCTATCGCGTATTGCACGAGGAGAAACTCATGCAGCACCGAGGCCACGCGCGTCCTGCTGTGCACAAAAAGCCTGCTCCGCTCGTTGCGACCGGCCCCGGACGCGTGTGGACGTGGGATATCACGTATCTGCGCGCTCCTCGACGCGGAACATTCTACTACCTCTATCTTGTACTCGATATCTGGAGTCGAAAAGTGGTCGCCTGGGAGGTGCACGATGAGGAGAGTGCAGACCGCTCCTCGGCCCTGGTGACCCGTGCCGCCGCGGCCGAGGAGGTCGAGCCGGGGACCCTCTCCATCCACTCGGATAACGGCGGTCCGATGAAGGGCGCGACGATGCTCGCCACCCTTCAGAAGCTCGGCATCGCAGCCTCTTTTAGCCGTCCTCGTGTGAGTGACGACAACGCGATCTGTGAAGCTATTTTTCGCACCCTAAAGTACAGGCCAGGATATCCGCGCGAGCCCTTCGCATCCCTCGAGCAAGCACGTGCGTGGGTCGAAGCGTTCGTCGCCTGGTACAACAACGAACACCTCCACAGTGGCATCAACTACGTGACCCGGAACGACCGGCACGAGGGCCGCGATGAGGCCATACTCGCGAAACGAGCTGCCGTATATTCGGCCGCACGAATGGCCACCCCACAACGCTGGACCGGACCAATTCGAAACTGGAAGCCGATCGGCAACGTAACTCTCAACCCCCAAGGAATGGTGCAAGCGACCTAATGCCGTTTAGGCGACATCTTTCTTGACACCTACCGAGGTCAGGCTAGGATGCGGTTGCAAAGGACGGTCGCCGCCGCGGCTCTGTGTATAATCCAGGAGCTCAGCAAGCGCCCACGCCGCTGAACGCGAAC
>JAYUKI010001375.1:0-2108 GCA_043764595.1 Myxococcales bacterium
CGTCGGGACCGAAAACGCCAAGGCCTTCCACGAGGCCTCGAGCACGAAGGACGCGCGCGATCCCGACAGCATGACCCTCGAGCAGTGGATTCGGGGAAAACGGGGCCTGCCGGGCGATACCGATCTTTCGGTCTGCGACGGATGCAACTGCGGATCCTGCGGCACGCTCGCGGGCACGGAGGGCGTGTGTGGTGGGCGCTCGATCTCGCTCGCCGACACGGGGCTTCCCGTGAACGCCGAAGGACTTCCCAAGCTCGTGAGCGTGCGGCTCGCCACGGCCGCCGAAGCTGGGAAATGGCCTGGAACAGTGCTCGCCATCGAGGTCGACGTCCCGCCACGGACACTCACTCAACCCCCGTTCGTGGGGGTCTCCGGGCCTGGATTCGGCGACACCAACGTGACGTCGCAGGCGTTCGTGCCACTCCCGCAAACCAAGGCGCGGGACTATCCTGCGCTCGCCCACGCGGTCCGTGTGGGACTGAGGCTCGCGACCGGCGAAAAGGACGTCTACCCGTACGCCTTCGGGATTGCCGAACCGCAGGTGGGACGCATCTACAACCGCGCCAATCTGCTCGTGCCGGCCCAGGAAGGAAAGAAGGTTTACTTCGTCCCGATGCCGAAGCTCACGGGGGACGTCGAGGTTCGTGTGTCGCGAGGCGGCGTTCCGATCGGCGAGCCCCTGACCTTCGTGGCCAAATGACGGGCGTGTCGTGACGGCGGGCGAACGCGGCACGCCAAACGCCCCCGAGACTTGGGACATTGCCGCGCTTCTCGTGTCGAGGGCGACACGGCTCTTTGCATTCGGAGCAACGTCGGTGGTGCTCGCTCTCCACCTCGAAAAGCGTGGCTTTGGTCCTGCGGCGTTCGGAGCTCTCGTCACGGTGACGTTGCTGGGCGATGCCGCGCTCACGCTGGGCCTCGGCCTCTTCGGGAGCGCCCTCGCAAAAAGGGCCGTGCTCGTCGGTAGTGCGTTTTTCCTCGCGCTCGGGCTCGCAGTCTTTGCCGTTTCGCACGAGCCCATCGTGCTTTGGGTCACCGCGACCATTGGAATCCTGAGCCCGTCGGGCGGCGAAGCTGGTCCCTCGACCGCCATCGAACAGGCCGCGATCGCTGGAGTGACCCTCGCTCACCACCGCCCCAAAGTATATGCATGGTACAATCTCGTAGGGTCCATTGCGGTCGCCATCGGATCCAAAGCGGGGGGCTCGGTCGCCGAGGTGGGCGGGACGAATCTCGTGTTTCTCGCCTGTGCAGGCGTGGTGCTCGTTGGTGCCATGCCGCTCGTTCGGCTCTCGACCGCCATCGAGTCGCGCACGCCACCGCCACGTGCACCTCTCGCCAAGTCGAAGAAGACCGTGGCCCTTATGTCGCTGCTTTTTTCGCTCGACTCGTTCGGCAGTGGGCTCGTTCTGCAGAGCACTCTCGCGCTTTGGCTCCACATGCGTTTTGGCTTCTCGCCGAGTACGTTGGGGACCCTCTTTTTCGTCACCAATCTGCTCTCCGCGGCGTCGGCGCTGATCGCCGTTCGCCTCGCAAAACGGATTGGGCTCTTGCGAACCATGGTGTTCACCCACATCCCGGCGAATCTCTTTTTGCTCGGCCTGGCCTTCGCTCCCACGGGCGGCATTGCCATCGCCCTCGTTTGTCTTAGGTTCTGCCTTGCCCAAATGGACGTGCCGGCGCGCATGGCCTTCGTGATGCGAGCTGTGCCCGAAGAAGAGCGCACACAAGCCGCAGTGGTCACCTCGCTCGCCCGAAGCTCGGGCAACGCCCTTGGCCCCATCGTCACGGGCGTATGGCTCGCGTCACGGAGCTTCCAAGTCCCCATCCTTCTGGCGAGCGTGGTGAAGATTGCCTACGACATCGGCCTCTATCGTGCCTTCCGAGCGCACGAAGCTACCGAATTGGCACGCGATACCACGCGCGAAAAATAGCCCGTTTCATTCGGCCGAAAGCGAAGAGCGCGCACACGGGATTCGTGGGCGCGCTCTTCGGAACGAGAAACCCGAAGCACCATTCAGGTGCTCCGCGGGTCAGGCTCGGTGCTCGATTTCCGGCGGAATCTTGAAGAAGGCATTCCGTTCGGGATCGTTGTACGAGGTAAAATC
>JAYUKI010001376.1:0-7034 GCA_043764595.1 Myxococcales bacterium
TCAGTAGAACGCCGTGCGCGCGAGCGACACCGTGCGAAGGTCGAAGAGCACGAGCCCCTGCGACGCTCCGTCGATGATGGCCATCTGACCGAGCGGCCCCACGTAGCGCATGCTGCGCGGGCTCACGGCGGTGCTGCTGGCGGCGATGTTGCGCGTCTGCGCAACGAATTGCCCACGCGTCGAGAACTTGAACCTGCTTTCGAAGACAGGAAGCTGGTCGCCACCGTCCGGGGCTCTTCCGTTCAAAATCACGAACGAAAACATAGGGTTTCGCATCGCGAGCGGGCTAGTTCGACCAGGGATGGCGACGCCCTCCTTCAGGGACGGCAGCGCCGGGGTGCGTCCGTTCAAGAGCTGCTCGCGCGTCTCGCACGACTGCACGCAGCGGTCGTTCGCCCCACGAACCACATGGTTGAGGAACTGCACCGGTGCGCGATCCCGTGTGGCCCCTTTCGTGATCCACTGCGAAGCCGCACGGACCCGGAAGCGTGCTTGGTTGTGGAAGCAGCACTTGGCGAGGGCGAGCGACTTCTTGTTGCTGCTCTCCGCGGGCACCACGGCGCGCGGAGTTCCTGCGTTCGGGGCAAAGAACCGCGACACCACGAGCTTGCCGTCGAACGCGCTCAGAATCGGAAGGTGCCGATTCGGATTCGGCAAAGGCTCGGGATTGACCTCGGGCGGGGGCTCGAAGTCCCCGTCGAAGAACGCGTTGCACGCATTGAAGCGCGACGTCGCCGTGCCCTGGCCTTTGGCGAGCTCGTCGGTCCAGCAAGCCTGATCCTCGAGCCAGTACGGATCGGTCGGCGGCAAGAGGTCGTCGACGATCTCGACGTAGTCGGTCATCCGCTGCCCGAGGTTCGGAATGGGGGGAAGCTCGCGATCGACGAGCGAGCTCGAGATCGCCTGCGCGCGTTCGCGCCCGAGATCGAAGTCCTCGACGCCGTGCCCACAGAAGTGGGCGCCCTCGGCCGAGAACGTGAGCGACTTGAAGTCGTCGTCGGTCGTGATCGATGCGAGCGCTCCGTCGAGCGAAGGCAGAGAGCCCTCGTAGACGGTGACCCAGTCTTGATCGATGTGCACGGTAGGGTCTTCGAGCGATAGTGAAAGGCCGACGTCCGCATTGGCGCTCGGGCTACCTGGCACGAGCATCTTCGGGTTCGCGTTGCCCTCCGTCCCCTTCGTGGGAAGCGTGGCATCCCCGCGTGTGACGAGCTGCGGAGGGTTCTGCAAATACGGCTGGTGCCTTCCCTCTCGCGCGGTGCTCGCGAGGAAGAACTCGGACCGCGGACGATGCGGCGCGGCCACTGGGAAGTACGCTTCGTTCGTCGTTCCCCCGACGCCCACGACAGCGGCCGTGTCGCTAACACGAACGCCTGGAGCGCCGTAGGGGTCCGTCGGAAGAAACGGCTCGGCAGGCGTGGTCGCGCTCGATTCAGACGTCATGAGAGCCGGACGGCGGCAGGGAGCGTCCCAGTCGTCCACGTCCAGCGTGACCACGCGACCGTTCGAGAGCGTCGCCAGCGCAAAAATGCCGCGCAACCGCGTGGGCCCCAAGAGCTCGGGCGACTGCCGCGGATCTTCTCCGAGCAAGAGGTCCCGACCGGGATCGTTCCCCGCGCCAGGGTTGGGATTGCAGAGAGCACCCGTAACGCGCGGCCTGCCCGAGATGGGAGCTTCATGACGCGCGAACTGGACCGCGACCACGGGCGCCTCGAGGTCGATGCGGTCGAGCGACTGGAAGGGGTTCGATTGCGAGTGTGGCCGGGTGAGCGGGACGCGCGGCGACGAATCGCTCGTGACGTCGTAGACCAGCAGCGAGCCTTTTTTGGCGTCCACGGCGTAGAGGAAACGCTTGTATTCCCGGGTCTCCGGGCTCACGGCGAGGTCCTTTACGGTGACCATGCGCGAAGGCTCCTGGAGGCTCGACGTGACGAGCGGGGGGAGCTCTTTCGGGGCGGCGGGGTCCGAGAGATCGACCACGTGGATGATCGGCAGCGTGCTATCGGCGACGTAGAGGCGGCGACCGTCCTTGACGAAACGCGTCGCGCGAGACTCGACGAGGGGCTCGGCGAACTTGAGGTCGACCGAAGCGGGAGTTCCAAGCTTTCCCGGCGACGGGTAACAGCTGTTCGCAAAGCGAAGCCGCTCGACCGCCGACTCGCCCGCCGGGAACGGCCCCGGGTCGGGGAGCGCAGGAGCCGCGGCGCGGTACTTCACGCCATCGTCCCACGCGGGACCTCGTGGAACGCTCGCGGGCACGAGCTCGGGTCCGCCGAGCTCGATCACGCTGACCACGGGGCACGCGCCAAGCGAGCCCGGCTCGACGCTCGGGCCTGGGGGCAAGCCCGCGTCGATGCCCGCACCACGCAAGAACGGCTTGACGTCCATCGTGACAATTTTTGAGCGATTTCCAGCAGTTCCAGGGACCAAGACGGCCACCCGCGAGTCCGCGGGGTTCTTCCCCGCGGCGGCAAGGCCCTCCTCGAAGAGTACGGCCACCGACGTGGGCGCACCTGGCAAGGAGCACGAAGGCCACGAGGTGAGCGACGTCTTCCCAGTACCTTGATCGTCGCCGAGCATCTTCTCGGAGGCGATGGCGTAGAGCCCCGGCTTGCTCGCCTCGGCCGAGGTAACGAACGTCAAGCGACCATCCGGAGTGGACGCGAGGTCGCGTGGGAGTGCACCGACCGAGAGGAAGTTGATGCTCGGCGCTTCGCGGTCTTGGTCGACGACCTGACCGCGCGTGAGATCCGCGACGGCGACTTCACCACGCGAGGTCTGCGTGACGAGACCGAACAGGTGGAACGCGCGCGCGTCACCGACGGCATCGGCGGCTTCGTTGGCGCTGAGCGGAGTGCAGCGCGAAAGATCGGCAGGTACGGGCTTCGGGATGAGGTTGCCCCCGTCCACGTCCCTCACTTGAACGCAGACGAAGTCGATGCGCTCCGGGCGTTCGAACGAGCGCACCGGCGTGGGAGGAGGCGTCTGGGAGCAGCTCGTCTGACCGGTCAGAAGCCCGAGCACGCCCAACGTGGCCAGCGTGGCCAGCGCGCCGACGCGACCCGTCCGCGGCGAGGCCGACCCAGCATTGGAAATCGCGTGCGTGCGGCTCACTTGACGCCCTTCGGTAGCGTGGCTTCACCCACGTTGAAAACGACGCGCTCGAAGGTGTCTTTTTTGGTGAGCGAGTTGTCGAGATCGAGAAGCTGCACGGTGGACTTGGTGAAGCTCGCCACGTACGCAAAGCGGTATTTGTGGAGATTTCCGGGCTCGCGCAGCAGCGGAACCGTCGGGTCGAACGGGACCGACTTTCGAAGGGCGACGTCTTCCAAGAGAAACGGATCGAACGCCAGCGCGAAAGGCCCAGCTTCCACGCGAATCGTGTTCTCGAGCTCGAGGGTGTCGGGATCGAGCACGTAGATGGCCGAAGCGTCGAAGCACACGACGAACACGCGCAGGGCGTAGTTGCCTTTGGCATCCACGATGGGGGCGAGGAACACCTTCGACGGCCCGGCGGTGAGCGGGATCGAATCGAAGAAGGTCAGGCGCTCGGGATCGAACGTGTCGTCCGTCCCACTCCCTACGTCGGTGCCGAGCTCGCCTACCAAGAGCGCCGCCGGCGTACGGTTGGCAACGAAGACCCGCAGAGGCTTTCGCGCACATGCGAGCTTGTCTTTCGCGACGTCGGCAGCGGTTCGCGGAGGAACGGCGGCGAGGTTCTCCGAACGGACCCGCGACTTGCAGACCATGCGCGGGGTGGGATCGAGCACGATTCCGCGCGAGTCGGTTCCGCCTGCAGAAATCGTTAGCGGATACGCGCGCTCACGCGCGAGGAACGGGCGACGAAGCGAGGACGACGTGCCCCCGGCCTCGTCCGGGTACTCACGCAGCAAACCGAGCTCGGGCACGAGACGGCTGGTCCCGAGGTAGGCCGGCTTGGGGAAGTCGTTCGCGCCGAAAGCATCGCGGTCGTACGGCACCGAAACGACCGAAGTTCCGCCCGTGCGGAGCCCTTCGGCCACGAACTGGATGGACGGCGTTTGGCACGGAGAACCTGGCACGTTGCCACACTCGTAGGTGAGCCCCGTCGACACCAACGTGGCCTTCGTGTCGTTCTGGTGGGTCACGACGAGCGAGGCACCGTCCTCGCTCTGCGCGAGGCCGAAGGGCTCTCCGGGGAGCGTCACCTTGCGCGTGTTGGCGGGCTCGGCGTCGGGGTTGATGCCGGTGGAATGCTTGGTTTCGCAGCGGTTGTTGACGCGGGCTCCACAATCGAGCGCGTAGTCGCCTGCGCCATTCGAGTCGTTGGCCACGTCAAGCCAGAGGATCGAAGCCGATCCGCGAAGCGGCGCGAACAGACGATCCTTGGTGCGCGAAAGGCTCGTCTTTGGTTGGCCTTCCGGGCCTTCCGGCGTCGGAAGCGTCTTGCGATCACGGCTGATTTGAAGGTCGGTACCGAACGCGCCGATGATGGCTGCATCCTTGACGTAAGCGCTCGCCAGGACCGGGGGAGCACACGCCGACCCGAACGGGCGAGCGGTGTCGTCGAGTCGCGTTTGTGGAAGAGAAAGCTCGTCGCACGACTGGTTTTCGACCCCGAAAACGCGCTCGAGCGGACGCTCCAGCGGAAGGCTCGGGTGGTAGGGGCGGTGCATCATCAGCACGGCGTCCCGACGGATTTTCGCAAGATCGTACGACTGGATCGTGCCGCCATTGTACTGGAGGTCGAAGTCCGAGTTCAGCGCGTAGAGGACATTTCCGCCGTGCGAAACGGCCAGCCCCACCGGGAAGTAGAATCGGTCGAGCGGAGGGTCCGTGCCCGCGCCCGTGGCGTAACAGTTCACGAGCCCAGGCGCGAGGGCGGCCACGGCAGCGCCCAAGAGCGGCAGAAAACGCGAACGCTTCCGGGCACTTGGCGCGACTTTTGGCTCGAGGCCAGAAGGAAGACGCGTCATATCGGTCGGGAGCCTAGTAAGGCCCGGCATGGGTGTCGAGGCGAGAGTGCCCCCCGTGTTGGGTGCCCCCCCCAGCTCGGCTGGATCACGAGGCTGGCTTCGTGGATCGTTTCGTTCGCGCGTCCCCGGGAAAAACCAGGAGGTTTGGCGGTGCGATGCGTGGTGCAGATGGCCCCTCCCTTGCTACGTTCGGGGAATGAGGCGTTCTGCGCTTGGCTTGGCTCTCTTGGGCATGGGCATTTTTGCGGCGTGCGGCTCGGACACGGCCGAAGGTCCGGCCGACGCCGGGGTCGGCGACGGGAGCACCGCGCGCCCACCGGATCCGCCGCCTCCGGAAGCCTCCGTTCCCGTTCCCGATGCCGCGCCCTCGGGGCCGCGCGTCGAAGTGAAAGCGGGGGAGCTCGTCATCGACGGGCGTCCCACGGTCCTCTACGGAGGCGAGGTCCCCTACTTCCGAGTGCGCGACAAGGGCTTCGACGCCGCAAAAACGGAAGCCATGTGGACCGACACCTTCGCGAAAATGAAGGCGGCACGCATGAACACGGTCGCCACGTATTTCCCCTGGGACTACCACGCACCTCGCGCGGGCGAGTGGGACTTCAAAGGGGCACGCAACGCGGCTCGATTCATGGAGCTCGCGTGCCAAGCAGGGCTCAAAGTCATCGCGAAACCTGGACCACTCATCACGGCCGAGTGGCCCAAAGGCTTCGGCACCTTCGGCGCGATCCCCGCATGGTGGAAAGCCGCCCATCCCGGCAGCCTCGTGAAAAAGGCGAACGGCGACACCTACAACTACAGCCCGACGGGGGACGCCACCCAGGTCCAGCCCACGTTCCTCGACCGCGACTACCTCACCGCCGTGGGCGAGTGGTACGACCAGATTCTTCCGGTGGTGAAGCCGTTCATTGCCTCGCGCTGCGTCGTGGCCGTGCAAGTGGACAACGAGACGAACCAGTACTGGGCGAACCGCTACGGCGACGTCGACTACTCGGCCCCGTCCCTCGCCCACTACCGCGCTTTTCTCGACAAGAAGTACGGCGCATCGATCGCCAAGCTGAACGCCGCCTATGGCACTACGTACGCGTCCTTTGCGGCGGTTGTGCCGCCTTCGGGCACGCCGTCGGACGCCAAAGACAACATGGCCGCGCGGGATTGGTACGAAGCCGGGCAAGCCTATTCGCTCGACTACCTGAAGACGCTCCGCCAGATGATCGAGGCACGTGGCATCCGCGAGCCGGACGTCCTGTTCCTCACGAACGACTCCCCGTTCGGCCTTCCACTCCGCAACATCTTGGTGCACGACGGCGCCACCAAGAACCAGGTGGGCCTCTGCGGAACGGACCTCTATCCGAAGCAGTTTCCCACGAACGGCGAGATCGCCGACCAGCCGTTCCAGGTCGACTACTTCACGAAGCTCTACGGCGAAAACGGCAAGATCTACACGAAAGACGCGCAGCGCTACACCTTCGGCGCCGAGCTCCAGGGAGGCTTTTATTCGTTCCCTCTCGGCATCAAGCCCACGGTCACGCCCGAGGCCACGGATCAGCTCCTCGCGAAGTCGTTCGGGCACGGAATGAAGGGAGGCACGTTCTACGTGCTGCGGGGAGGCTTCAACCTCGACGACTCCACCTACGACTTCCAGGGAGCCATCGGACCTTCGGGCGAGCTTCGTCCGCGCTACGACGTGATGAAACGATGGGGAACGTTCGCGTCGGACTACGAAGCCGATTTCTCCTCCAGCGAAGAAATCGAAGACACGGTCACGCTGCTGCAAGACAGCGCGTACGCACCGCCCCAGGCCGACACGAAGGACGACATGCAGTCGCTCTACGTGGCCGAGTATCCCGCGGTGTTCGGCTGGCTCATGACGTCCGGGTACAACGCGAAGGTGGCCGACATCGCCCGCTCCGACGCCGCGCTCGCCGGCCAAAAAGCAGCCGTGGTCATCCTTCCCGAGACCATCGACGACGCCTCTGCAGACAAGCTCGTCGCGTTTCATGCACGCGGCGGAGCCCTCGTGGCGATGCTCGATCCGGGCTCGAAGAACCTCTCGGGTGTGCGGTCCCCCGCGGTTCAAAA
>JAYUKI010001377.1:0-7013 GCA_043764595.1 Myxococcales bacterium
TAGCGCACCGCTGCGACGAGCGCGCTGCCGAGCCGAAAGGCGCTACGCCGGAAGAAATCGCCTCGTTTCTCGCGCGGGAAAAAGCGGAGAGCTTGGCAACGGTGCATCCCAAAGCGATCGTGATCGGCTCGGATCAAGTCGTCGAGGTGGACGGAGAAATCCTCGGAAAGCCGGGCAGCCACTCGGCGGCCTGCGCACAGCTCGGGCGTCTCTCCGGGCGAATGCACCGCATCGTGACGGCGGTGAGCGTCCGCGAGCCTTCGGGCGCCCACCACACGCACGTGGACGTCCACCGCATGCACGTTCGGGAGCTCTCTGCGTCGGCCATCGAACGCTACGTCGCGGTGGACGAGCCGTTCGACTGCGCCGGCTCCTACAAGCTCGAGGGCCGCGGCATCGTGCTCTTTTCGTCCATCGAAGGCGACGACCATACCGCGATCGTGGGCCTTCCGCTCATCGCGGTGGTCACCCTGCTCCAAAAGGTGGGAATCGACGTGCTCGAGGCATGCTGAGCTGAGACGGGAGGCCCAGCTTCGCTACTGCGGAAGGGCACGGACTTTGCGAATATCGGCCCAAATTTCGAGCACATTGGCACTCTTTCCCGTAGGTGCGCCTTCGCGGTAAGCGGCCTTGCCGAGGCCGTCTTCGGCGAGACGCGCTTCCACGTAGTCCCGCAGTGAAACCGGGATTCCGGAGGCCACGTTGTAGGTTTCGCCGCTCGTTCCATGCTCGGCGATGCGCACGTAGAGAGCGGCGGCTTCCTCGACAGAGACGAAATCCCGACGGCCGTCGAGGCGGCCGAGCTCGATGGTCTCGATTTCGCCGCGCTTCAGGCGCTCGATCTCACGATCGAGGCGTCCGGGCAAAAGGTTCGTCGCGAGGCCTCGGCCCTTCAAATTGAACGTCCGCGCGAGCACGAGATCCAGTCCGAAGGCCAAATGGTAATAGCCCATTAGCGTGGTTTGCATGGCCTTCGTGAGACCATAAATACTCGCCGGTTTCGGCGCCCGCGATTCCGAAATCGGGTTTTCTTCCGTAGGCACGAGGCCATATTCGGCGGCGCTCCCCACGAGGAGCACGCGGCACTTCGGGACCTCCGAGCGCACGGCCTCGAGCAAGGCATGCGTCGCGAGCACGTTGCACGGGTGGTCCGTCTCGAACCGATTCGTAAACGTCCCCGCGAGGTGAAAAATGCGGTCGGGGCGCGTCTTCTTCACGAGATCGAGCACGGCCGCGGTGTTCGTCAGATCGCACGTGACGTGAGCCTCGCGGGGGAGCTCCCGAAGGTCGGTCGTGTGCACCTTCGAGTGGCCAAAGGCTTCGAGCAGGGCCAAAAGCGCGGCGCCGCTTGCTCCAGCGGCGCCCGTGACGAGCACGGTCACGAATCGATGCCCAATTTGGGCTTTATCGTGGCGTAGTTTTCGTTCACGAAGTCGTAGTCGTCCGGCCTTCCGATATCGAGCCAGAACCCGCCGAACGGATGAATGCGAATGTCCGAGCCGGTCTTGATGCCGTCGAGCATGAGGTCGTCGAAGCCGTATTTCTTGCCGCGCGGCAGGGCTTCGATGGTCTTCCGACTGATGCAGTAGATGCCCATGCTCACGTCGAAGTGGTAGACGGGCTTCTCTTGGAACGCGGTCAGGCGACCTTCTTCGTCGTAGCGAAGCACGCCGAAGTCGATCTTCGAATCACGCTTGAACGCCGCGACGGACACTGGGTTCCCCCGCCCGACGTGGTCCTTGTAGAAGGTCCCAAAATCGAAGTCGGTCAGAACGTCCCCGTTCATCACGAGGAAATTCTCGGGCAAATCGGGAATCAGGGTGAGCGGCCCGATCGTGCCGAGCGGCTCCGTCTCGGTGGAGTAGTCCACCTGCATTCCCCATCGCGAGCCGTCGCCGATGAACGCCATGATGAGCTGGGAGAGGTGATTGACCGCGATGGTAACCCGCTCGAATCCTTGCCGCCTCAGTTGGCGAATCACAACTTCGATGATCGAAAACTCGCCACCGATGGGGACGAGCGGTTTCGGAATGAGCGTGGTGTAGGGCTTTAGACGCGTGCCCATTCCGCCGGCCAAAAGGATCGCGCGCACGTCAGACGTTGTACACCTGGGGCCTGTACTTTTGTAGGTTTCTTGGCTCGCGAAACCAGCGGATCGTCTCCTCGAGGCCCGCGTCGAGGGAGTGCTTCGGCGTCCAGTTGGTAAGCTCACGGATCTTGGCGTTCGAACCAAGCAGCCTTTCCACCTCGGACTTTTGCGGTCGCAACCGCTCGCCATCGAGCAGCACCTTGGCCTCGGGGCGAATCCTGTCGACGAGCTTCCGCGCGAGCTCGCCAACGGAGATCTCGGTTTGTGTCGCGATGTTGATCTCCTCGCCGACGGTGCGGTCCGAGCGTGCGATGGCCAAGAACCCTTCGCAAGTGTCGGTCACGTAGTTGAGGTCGCGGGTGGGCGTGAGGTTGCCGAGCTTTATCTCGTTCGCCCCGGCGAGAAGCTGGGTGATGATCGTAGGAATCACCGCGCGTGCCGATTGACGTGGTCCGTAGGTGTTGAACGGGCGCACGATGACGACGGGCAGGTCGAAAGACCGGTAAAACGACTCGGCGATGCGGTCCGCACCGATCTTCGTTGCGCTATAGGGAGACTGTCCCTGGAACGGGTGACTCTCGTCGATGGGGACGTAGCGGGCGGTCCCATAAACTTCGGACGTCGAGGTGCAAAGTAGCTTTTGCACCCCGTGCCGGCGCGCAGCTTGGAGCACGTTTAGAGTGCCTTTTACGTTCGTGTCCACGTACGAGTCCGGCGAGTGGTACGAGAACGGAATGGCAATGAGAGCCGCGAGATGGAACACCACTTCGCAGTCTTTCGTCGCCGCCTCCACCCCGTGCGGGTCGCGAATGTCTCCGGCGCACACGTCCAGACCTTTTTGGAGGTCGGCGGAGAGCGTATCGAGCCAACCCCAGGAATTGAACGAGTTGTAGTGGACGAAGGCGCGAACGTTCGCGCCGCAGGTCATGAGCGATTCCACGAGATGACTGCCGATGAAACCGTCGGCTCCAGTGACCAAGACCTTCTTCCCGTCAAGTTCCATGTCTCGCTCCAGTCGTCGCCTTCGAGGGTCAAGATGCGCCGTTGCCTTTGGCCGAGTCCTCGTGGGACCCCTTTTCGCTCGAGGGTTCGGCAAGCTTCTCCGAAGCACCGGCTTTTTCGGCGAGGGCTCGTTCGCGGGTTTCGCGCTCCACTTCGACGAGCACTTGGCGCTGCGCGAGAGCACGAACCTCGGAGGTGAGCTTCGAGATCTTCACGGACGTGTAGACCAACATCACACCAATGAAGCCGAGCGCGAGAAGTGTGAGGACCGAAGCCGGATAAATGGCGCCGATGAGATGGGTCAGGCGGTTGGCAAGTCCCGGGACGCCCACGAGCAAGATCACCGCTACGAACGCGAAGATCCAAATGAGACTCACCTCTTCGTCGATTCGGCGCTTGCGCAGCATGTTGAGCATGAAGACGAGCAGTACGAAGGCGAGGAGCGCGATGATGATGCTGCCTTGCGGAGTCATGCTTTCAGTGTCTCCGGTTGCGGAACAAGACCATCAAGATGGAGAGGTTCATTTTCACCACGTAGTAGAGCGAGGTCCACAGGTCGAACATGGACGTGCCGCCGAGTCTCGCGTGGACCTTGATGGCCACTTCGGCGACTTTTCCGCCATGCCGTGCAAGGTCGACGATGACCTCCGCGTTCGGGTAGTCGTACGGGTAAACGTCCGCGAAGCGCCCAATGGGCATCCGCCCGATCGCCTGGAAGCCGGACGTGGTGTCCACCACTTTTTGGCCCGCGAGGTAGCTCGTGAGGACCGAGAAGAACTTCATGGTGGCGCGTCGTATCCCGCCCGTCTCGTAGCCCGTGTCCTCGACGAAGCGCGAGCCAATCACCAAATCGGCCCCGGCTTCCTCGAGCTTGGCAAGCAACTTCGGAATGTCGTCGGGGTTGTGTTGGCCGTCGGCATCGAGCGTTACGACGCGCTCGTAGCCTTGATTCCATGCATACTTGAAGCCGGTCTGGAGGGCTCCGCCGTAGCCGATGTTGATCGGCAGGGAAATCACCAGAGCCCCTTCGGCCCGAGCCACGAGGACTGTGTCGTCGCTCGAGCTATCCTCCACTACGAGGACCGTGGCGTGGGGGACCACCGCGTGGATCTTGCGAAGGACGAGGGGGATGCGCGCGGCCTCGTTCCTTGCGGGAATGACCACGAGCAGGCTTCCCTTTCTCGCGGGTGGGCCAGGCTTTCCGGCGTAAGCCATTCGTTCCTCAAAGACCCTTTCGGAGCCAACCGCGTCTGCCGGCCGTCGATGGTCGGTGGGCTGCGCGAGCGCAAACGGGTCGGGGAGGCCTTCGGACCGTCATGGCTCCATGCGGGTGCCGCTCGAGACCGGTGCGCGCATGGCGAATGGGAGCTGCGGTCTCGACGCCGCGGGGGAGGGACATTGGAGAAATTCTCGACAAAAACGTGGAAAAACGGCCGGACATTGAACCGTCTACCTTCGGATGTCAACGCCGCGCGAAGGGGTTCGACCCTAGCGGATGGGTCGGCGACGAAGGTCGGTCCGACCGTGCTCCCACGTGTTGCGTTGCGAGTGCGTGGACAATTTGCGAGAACCCTCCGGTGACTCCCGTTTCCTCTCCACCAAGCTCCTCCTCGTGCTGCGCGTGTGGTGCGAGCGGGAGTACGTTCCTCTTTCATAGGAACGACTGCGCCATCGTGGCCTGCCCGAGCTGTGGGCTTGCATGGGTGGAGGGCGGCGCGGGGTTCTCCCCAGCCGAGTTCTACGACGCGACGTACTTCAATGACGAGCGTGAGGTTGGTTATGGCGACTACGTTGGCAGCGAGCCCGTGCTTCGGCGCGAGTTTCGCGCGACGGTGCGCTTTTTTTCGAGGTTCGTGCCTCGTGGGAAGAGATTGCTCGAGCTCGGCGCGGCCTATGGCTTTTTCCTACTCGAGGCGAAAGACGAGTTCGATTGTGTCGGGGTCGAGGTGAGCGAGGCGGCGTCGCAGGCCGCTCGCGGTCGTGGGCTCGACGTGCGAACGGGCACCTTCGACGACGCCATGGCGAAGGCCGTCGGACCCGTGGATGCGGTCGTCATGCTCGACGTCATCGAGCACCTGACCGACCCTCTCGATGTGGTCGGTCGCATCCACGAAAGCCTCGCTCCGGGCGGCCACGTGATGATAACGACTGGGGACTTTGGCTCTCCTTTCGCCCGGCTCACGGGCAAGAGGTGGCGTCTCATGACCCCGCCGGAGCATCTCTTCTTCTTCACCGAAACGTCGCTTCGAACCATGCTCGAGCGCGTCGGCTTCGAGGTGGTGGGTGTTCGCCACCCGTGGAAGGTCGTTCCGGTCGGCTTGATCCTCCACCAGATCGCCACCAAGCTGAAGTTTCCTCCGCCGCCTTCGCTAGGGTCGCACTTGGGCGTTCCGCTGAACCTGTTCGATGCCATGCGCGTCGTCGCGCGAAAGCGATAGCGAGAGGCGCGGGGCTTCCACGCACACACCGTTCGCGTTCGCGTTCGCGTTCCTGCTCCTGCCAAGGCTTGCCTCACCCGACCGTCGCCGCCGCCGCCGCGAAAGTATCCATGAGCGGATAGACCGAGCCCGCATTGACGGATTTTTCCGTCGTCCGACGAACGGAAAAAATCGCGCCAAAAGTGGCGTGATTTCGGAGAAAAGTACGCCAAAAGTGGCGCGATTCGCCTACCGAGGGCCAAATTGTTCGAACGATCCCAATGCCGGGTGCACGGTCACGAACCGTGCCAGACGTGCGCGCGGCGGCAACACGCTCGTGTCCCGAGACGTGCCGGTTGACGGGTTTTCCATTGTTGTTCACCCTTCCTTCGTCGGAGCGTCGAACGACGCAGGGGACCGACGAAGGAGACCATGAAGTCGACCAAGCGTAGGGATACCATCCCAGGGACACCCTCTTCCATTCGGGCCACCCGGTTCTCCGAGGTGCGAGCGAAGACCATCCAGACGAGCTTCGAGTCTCCAGACGAGGCGAAGCAGCCTTTTGAGCCGGCGGCTGCGAGGGCGGCCGACCGAGACGAGGAAGACGAGCGCCCCACGCTGCCCGTGCCTGCTGCCGCGCCCGCCGCCGAGCGCCGCCCGGATCCCCGCCGCGAAGAAGACTAGAGCGCGAGCGTCGGCCTCTTCGTCGCTCCGTCGGGAGTGCACCCGTGGCCGACTCGAGGTATCTCGGGAGGCCATGAGCTTTTCGTCGTCGTCTTACGCATGTGAAGAGTGCCTCGGTTTCCCGCGAGAGCTCCTTTGATGCGCCCGGTCCTCTACGTCACGTTCGACGGAATCCTCCAGCCCCTTGGCTACTCCCAGGTGGCCCGTATCGTCTGTGGGCTCTCTTTGCGCGGTATTCCGTACCGCCTGGTCTCGCTCGAGCGTCCCGTGGATCTCGCGGACGATGCGCTGGTTCGTTCGGTGCGAGGGCGCCTTTCGGAGGCCTCGGTCGAGTGGACGGCGATCCCGTACGACGTCTCGGGGACCACGAAAGCGGCCGCCAGCAACGTCGGGCGTACGACGGCCGAGGTTCTTCGTCTCGCCGCGCGTCGGGAAATTTCCCTGGTGCACGCGCGGGCGTACCACGGCGCGCTCGCGGCACTCGCGGCACGCCGGACGACCGGCATGCCTTATTTGTTCGATGCGCGGTCGTATTGGATCGACGAGCGCATCACCGACGGCCGATGGTTCCAGAAGCCAAGCGTGCGCGTCACGGCCCGGGCCATCGAGCGGCGTTTCTTTCGTGATGCCGCGGGCATCGTCACCCTCACCGAAATCCAGGCAAACGACGTGCGAACGGGGAAATTTGGCCCGTCCACCGGAGCTCCGGTTCTCACGATTCCCACCTGCGCCGACTACGACGCGTTTCGGCTGCGCGACTCCGCTTCGTTCGACCGCGTTCCGCCCGAGCTTCGGGAAACGCTCCGTGGAAAGCGCGTCAT
>JAYUKI010001378.1:0-2095 GCA_043764595.1 Myxococcales bacterium
GGTCGAGGGTCGTCAGGCGTCGGCCACGATGCTCATCCCGCTGAAGGCCATCCAGGAGCTTCGCCGCCTTTGCGACGAAGTGCTTTCCGAAGGCCAAAAAGGCGACCGCCCGCAGCTCACCATCGTTCAGAGCGGCTCTTCGGCGTTCTTCCAGGCCGGCAGCATGACGTTCAGCGTGAAGCTCGTCGACGCGCAGTTTCCGCCCTACTCTCAGGTCATTCCGCAGTCGTTTGCAAAGAGCGTGAAGGCCCCCCGTGCAGCCTTCACGGATGCCCTTCGCGCCGTGTCCGTGGCCGCGAACGAGCGCACTGGTGGCGTGAAGCTCGCGCTTCTCTCCGCAGCGGACGACAAGGCTCGCTCGGCCACGTCCGGCACGGGTGGAGTCATGCGCATCTCGAGCGAGTCCCCCGAGAGTGGCGAGGGTTTCGACGAGCTCTCGGTCGACTACGACGGTCCCTCGATCGCGATTGGTTTCAACGCGAAGTACTTCCTCGACGTGCTCGCTGCGCTCACCACCGACGAAGTCACGTTGAACCTCTCGGGCGAGCTCGATCCGGCGGTTCTCCGCCCCGGGGATGGCACCAAGAGCGACCGCGACTTTCTCGCGGTCATCATGCCCATGCGCATTTGACGCGCGGCGAGCGTACGTAAGCCAGGTCGGAACTTCCCATTGGATTCGCTAGGTTGCGCTTAGGTCGAGCGGCGAACATGGCGAACGTCCTCGTCTTCGTCGCTGCGTTCTGAGGTCCGTCCGTGCGCCCTTTGGTCCTCGAATCCCTCGCCACGCACGCGTTTCGCAACCTCGTGAACGGGGAGCACGCCCTCTCGTCCGCGTTCAACGTGTTCTCGGGCGACAACGGACAGGGCAAGACCAACGTCCTCGAAGCGGCGTACGTGCTCGCCACGTCGAAGAGCTTCCGAACGAGCAAGCTTGCCGAGCTGTCTCTCTTCGGAGAAGCGCTCTCGGGCGTGCGCGGAAGGTTTCGCGAGGGCGCGGAGGCTCGGGATCAGTCGATGGGCTTGCGTGGCGCCGCACGCGCTCCGAAGATCGACGGGAAACGCCCGAAGTCGCTGTTCGAGTACGCCGTGCGATCCCCGGTGGTGGTGTTTCATCCGGGAGAGGTGGCGCTCTCCATGGGACCGAGCGCCGAGCGTCGGAAGCTCCTCGACAGGGTCGCCGCGCACCTTTCGCCAGGGCTCCTCTCGGACCTCGACGCGTACAGGCGTGCGGTTCGGGAGCGTCAGCGGGCGCTCGAGACGCGTGGCACGTCCGCGCGCGATTTGCCCGATTGGGAGGCTCTCGTGGTGGAGCATGGGCTTCGTGTGCAATCCGTTCGTAGGCGGGCCGCAGAAGAGCTCGGACCTCGGGCCGAGGAGGGCTTTGCTCGCATCGGGACCCCTGGGCTCACGCTCGTGGCCACGTATGCGCCCCATGCGCCGGCGGACGAAGCGTCCTTTCGAGCCGCCCTGGAAGCGTCACGCGCGAAAGATCTCTCCCGGGGTGCGGCCACGGTAGGGCCGCATCGGGACGACCTGCGTCTCGAGCTCGGCGGGCACTTGGCGAAAGGTACGGCCTCGCAAGGACAGCACCGGGCCATCGTGCTCGCGTTGAAGTCCGCCGAGATCGAGGTGGTCTCCTCGGCGCGTGGGGTGCGTCCCATCTTGCTCCTCGACGACGTCTCGAGCGAGCTCGACGCCTCGCGCACCGAGGCGCTGTTCCGGTTCTTGGGCGCCCACGAAGGTCAGGTGCTTCTCACCACCACACGGCCCGAGCTGATTGCCGTTGGCGACGCCGAAAGTCGCAAAGATTTTCGGGTCGAGGCCGGACGTATCACCCCCGTCTGAGGAGGGAGCCCGAGGCGCATCAACCGCCCGGCGAACGCCCACCCGAGGACGAAGCCAGATTCCATCGTGTAGGGCCACGTAAACCGTCGAAAGGACTTGGGTTTATGCCGGGCCACGGCTTGCCTGTTCAGGGGGGATTTGCTACACTGCGACCACCTGTCGGGGCGCGGCCTCTGGTTCGCGCAATCAAATCGGGATTTCAAACACGGAAAGCAACGCACGCTTTTCGCGGAAGGTCCCTCCCCCGACG
>JAYUKI010001379.1:0-2092 GCA_043764595.1 Myxococcales bacterium
GCGCGACCGCGTCGCGGAATATGGCCGAGTCCTTGGCATTACGGAGGAGCTCGAGGCGGCTGAGACTGCGGAGCCCATCAACGATCACATGCTGGCCACGCGGCGGGCGATCGCGACCTACGTGCGCGTGGCCGTCGGCCAAGTCGAGCTCAACGCCGTCGAGCCGGCGGTGGTTCAGGCGGCACTGCAGCCCATCGCCGAGCTTCGAGCAGAAGCCCGCGCCGCCAACAGCTCGCCCAAGAAGGGCAAGGACGAGCCCAAGAAAGACGGCGAGCCCAAGAAGGATGACACCAAGGGCGAGGCCAAGAAAGACGGCGAAGCGAACGACGATACCGTCAAGCTCCCGCCCTCGCCGTCTGGGGTTCGTGTGCCGCTTCCGCCCGTCGAAGACTGAGTGCGCACCAGGCTGGCCCCCGATCCATCCGGTTTGGGAGTTGTGGGTCGGGGTACTTGGCCGGCAGAACCGAACCTCGCCGCCCTCGAGGATGCACCTCCGCGTCAGAAAACCGTTCTGCCCCGGCATTTTGACGCGGCAGCGCGTCAATTTTCGACCCTAGACCGGTTTTTTGACGCGGTAGCGCGTCAATTTTCGACCCTAGGCCGGTTTTTTGACGCGATACCGAGTGAAACCCGCGCCCAAACGCGTGCGCCACAGCTCGACGCCGGACTCGCCGGCTCAGCGCCGCATGTACCACGGGCTCTGCGTCTCCCCCTGAGCGGGCGGCTTTGCGCACGCGATTTGGGGGAGACCGGCCTTGGAACAACCGAAAACCTTGGACTACTTGGGTATCGCGGGAAAGCTCGAGTACCTCGAGCTCGCGTGGTCGGTTTTTCCAAGGACGAGTGGGGGCACCTCTTGCGCCCCCTCCCCGCTCCCTCCCCGCTCCCCTTACCCCCGACGCCTCACGCTGGCCACGAAATATCCGTCCGTCCCATGCTCCCCGGGCAGGAGCCTCCCTCGGGTCTGCTCTCCAAAAATGGCGCGCGCGGCTTCCCCAGCAAAGGGCGCTTCTTCGAAGTCCAAATGGCTCGCCAAAAAGGCGTCCACGACCGACTCCGACTCTTCACGGAGCACGCTGCATACCGCGTAGACGAGCCTTCCGCCCGGACGCACCAAGCCGGATACCTCGGCGAGGATACTGGCCTGTAGCGCGGCGAGCTCGGTCAGGCCTTCGGGGGTGCGACGGAGCCACATGTCCGGGCGACGGCGAAGCGTGCCCGTTCCCGAGCATGGCGCGTCCACCAGAATGGCGTCGTAAGGGGCGACATCCGCGGCATCGCCTTTTCCGAGGGACCAGTCCACGGCGAAGGTGGCACCCACTTTTGCTCCACGGGCCAAGAGCTCGATCGCGAGGCGTTCGAGCTTCTTCGGGTGAAGATCGGCGGCGTCGCACGTTCCCGCGGCGAGGGCCAGGAGCGCGGTCTTGTTTCCTCGGCCGGCGCACGCGTCGAGGATGCGTTCGCCCGGTTTTGCGCCAAGGGACAGCGCCACGACCTGCGAGCCTTCTTCTTGGACGAAGGTGCCGTCTCCGATGGCGTCGGCGAGGGCGCTCGGACTTCCGCCGCCGGCGACCGTGAAGGCGAGCTTCGAGACGCGGCCCGGAGTGACCGTGGCGTCGGGCGCGACGGTGCGCGCTTTGGCCATGGCGGCGTCACGGAGGGATTCGTCGCGCACACCGAGGCATGCGGGCGGGGCTTCGCTCGAGGCGACGAGGAAGTCCCGAGTGCCTTCTTTGCCAAGGGACTTCGTGAGGGCCGACACGAGCCACTCGGGCGTGGACACGAGGCGGGCTTCGAGGCGCGCGGCAGGGTCCATGGAGGCTGCGCGCTCGGTCAGGCGACGAAGGACGGCATTCGCGAAGGCCGCCACGCGATCCCCTCGGACGCCCCGGACGAGGGTCACGGCCTCGTTCACGGCGGCAAAGGGCGGCACGCGGTCGAGCCCGAAGAGCTGGTACCCCGCGACGAGCAAATGCGCGTGGGTCTCGGGATCGAGGTTGGTCTTGCCACGCGAGGAGGCACGGGCCATTTCGTCGTCCACGAAGGGCCGATAGCGAAGCGCGCCATACACGAGCTCGGTCGCGAGCGCGCG
>JAYUKI010001380.1:0-6982 GCA_043764595.1 Myxococcales bacterium
AGCAGATCGTCCACGCCTTTGTCTTCGATGAGCTTCTGCAGGAGAGCCTTCGACTCTTTGCTGTCGTCCCCTCGGAGAAACTGGCGCACCTGGTCGAGCGAGATCTCGCCCTGAAAATCCAGGTAAACGTTCGCCAAGAGATACCGGACAAGGTCTTTCACGCGAGCCCTCCATTCGACCCTCGGGAAGCTCCCGGGGGCTTAGGCTATATCGCTCCCCGGAAGCTTCTTGCAACAAATAGGTCGCAAGCTCCTCGGGCGAGCCCTCTGCAGATGGGTCTTCGGGAGCCGAGGAGAGCGTGTGCTCGGCCTCGGGTTTCGGGGATTGGGAGCGGCTCATCGGCATTGATTCAGCTTCGCGTCCTGAGGATCGTGGCAGACGAAACACGGGCGAGGGTTGCGCGAGAACTGCGTCTGGCAGCCCGCCACGAAGCCGCCTTGGTGCGGATTGAATCCGCCGCCGATGCCCTGGCCTCCGTGGCACGCCACGCAGTCACGCTCGACGTGGCACGAGACGCAGGCGTTCAAGTTGCGTTTCGCTTCTTGGGAGTGGTGCCCGGGGTTGCGCGGAGGGTCGCTCCAGATGCTCTTCGGGGGGTGGAACCGACCGGCGTTGCGGGCGTCCGAGGGGCCGCTCATGGTGATGCCGAGGCGCTGGTGGCACTGGAGGCAGAAGCTCTGCTCGCGGTGGCAGCTCTGGCACTTCTGCATCGCGAGGCGGGCCTCGACCGGGTGCATCGAGATGTAGTCGTTCGGGTGGATGTTGCGCGGGCGCACGCGTCCGTCGTGGCAGCTCGTGCAGAAGTCTTCTTTGTGGCAGTTGGCGCAGAACTGAGAGTCGTTCGCGGCGACCATTTTGTGGCGCTGGATGAAGTCCGGTCCGTGCGCCGCGTTGTGCATCCATCGCGGGGGAAGGAGGGTGCCTGAGGGGAAGGCGATCTTCATCTTTCCGCCGATTTGTCCGTTGCCGGCGAGGTGGCACGTCTCGCAGTTTCCCTTGGCTTTTCCGCGGGCTGCGGCGTCCGGGTACTGGTGGCAACCGAAGCACCCGCGCATGCGGGGGAGCTGGTCACGGGTGGCGAGCTCGAGCTCTTGAACCTCGCCGTGGCACTGCCGACAGTTGATGTTTTTGTCGGCGTGTTTCTTGTGGTCGAAGATCATGTTCGCGCGCGGCAGCACGAGCTTCGCGACCCGGTTTCCGTCCGAGGGTTTGTACCCTTCGTGGCAGAACGCACACTGGCCGGTGAGGTCGTCGCCCGCCTTCACGGCGTTCGTGTTCGCGTGGTCGGTTCCGTGGCAGTCGTCGCAGGTGGTGCCGTTCGGGACGAGCCGATCTTGAGCGGATTGGCTGGTCAGCGCGGCCTTGTGGCAGGACGTGCACTTGGTTCCCACCTTGGTCTGGTGGAGCTTGTGGTTGAAGCGAATCGTGAGCGACTGCGGCGGGTAGATGCCCACGCTCGGGCCGGTGTCCGGATCGAACGCGCCGGCCGGGAGCCACTTCACGGGCACTTTGGCGTTCGCCGGGAGCGGACTGTGTCCGGAAGCGAACGCAGGAACCGTCATGGGGCTTTGGGCCGCGCCCGTGCCTTCCGCCGAGGAAGGGGTCGCTGGAGGGGATGCCGCAGGCACGATGCCCGAGGCCGACAGGGGCGGTCCCGCGTCCGAGACGCCCCCTGGAGCCGTATCGGCGAACGCCAGGGAGAGAGCCCCGAGCACGCCGAGCGCCAGCGCCAACGTGAACGAAACGAAGGAAAATCCAGGGCTGCGGTTCATTTCGACACCGCCAAGGTGAGCCAAAGCATGAGTCGAAAGCGGTTCCCGACGACGCGGTTCATGTCGTGCTCGAACTCGACGAGGGCCTGCGAGCGTTGCGAAAAGTTGTATCCTGCACCGAGCACGTAACCGAAGCTCGTGGCGCTTCGGTCCGGTCGCAGCGAGTCCTTCCAGAACCAGGCGCCGGTTCGGGCGGACACGAAGTAGCGGTTGCCGAACGTGTGGTCCGCGTAGAGGTCGCCGCCGGCTCGCCCGCCCGTGCCGCCGCCGTCCACGGCTCCGCGGAAGCTCACGTTGCCGCGCCCGTAGCGGTACTTCGCCGCCGCGTTGCCGCCGCCGTTCACGTAGAACGCGCCGGACGGGTAGAAGTTGGCCGAAGCGAGGCCGTTCGGGCTCGTGGGCGAGGAGAGGTTCGGCTCGGGGCCGGTCTGGTTCTCGAACAGGCGCACGTGACCGCCGCCCGAGATGCCGAGGTTGTCCGAGGCTTGGTACGCGAACCTTCCTCCAACATCGTTCGTGGGACCGGACACGAAGAAGTTCCAGATGCTGTCGCCGTCGAAGGTGGGCCGAAAGTGGTCAAAATCGGCGCTGAGCGTGAGCTTCTGCGTCGCATAGACGTCCGCCGACACGTAGAGCTGACTGAACTTTTTGACGTAGAGATCGTAGACGAGGCCGCCTTTGACCCCGCCGACATCCGGCAGGCTTCCGTCGATGGCGTAGCCGATGCGCTCGGACGACACCCGCGTGCCGTCGTACGTGGCCGGAGTGCGCAGCCCGTTATCGAACATCGACACGTTCGACTCGCCTGTGTTGTACACGCGCCTGTACGTGAGCCGTCCGTGCCCGTAGCTCGTGCCGGTGGTCTCGAGCGCTGCCCCGAACGCAGGAGCCACACGTGCAGCTTGGTAGGCCGACCAGAGCGTTGGGTCGTAGCCCGTGCGGCTTCCGCGCAAAATGCCGTCGCGCTCGAAGCGCGGGCTGCTGAGAGGCATGCCGCCGCGTTGCTCGAGACCGCCGTAGGCCTCGACGGCGACGAAGTAGGGAGTGGTTGCGCGCACCGTTGCGCCGTCGAACGACCACCACCCGAGCACGTCGGTGACGTACTGCCTTCCGATCTTGAATCCCCCGATTCCATTGAAGAATCGGCGACCTTCGACGTAGGCATACATGAGGTCTGCCGGACCCCGCTGGAATCCGGGGATCAGGCTCTCGGAGGCTTCGCGATTGGCCTCTTGACCGGAAGAGCCGTAGTCCGAGTCGAAGCGGACACGCGCGCGAAAGAGCAGCTCGGGGGCGAGCGGGTCATGCTCTTTGGTCTTGTCTTTGCCGAGGAGGTCCGTGCCTGCGACCCCGAGGGTCGTCATGAAACGACGGCGTGTGAGCACGCGCTGTCCGTCCGGGCTCGTGACCTCGTAGAACTGAGCGGCCGTGTCGCTCGTGACCTCGGGTTCGATGGCGTGCGCCACGCGTGGCAGCGCGATGGTGAGGGCGACGGCACCGAGCTGACCCGCGACCCGCACGGAGAGCCGGATTTCGGCTGAAGTGTGCCTATTCAGGCCAGAACGAAGGAAGCTCACAAGGACCTTTTTGGGGAGTCGAGCGGTCACACGTCACACGAGCGCTGGCCGCCGAACTCGGTCGCGAGCTTGTCGTCGAACGTGTCGGCCAAGGCCGCGACGTGCTGCACGGTGTGCACGACCTCGCTCGGGTCCAGGTCCTCGGTGGGACGCTCGGCGACGAGCACGATGCTGTCGCCCAGGACCCCGAACGCACACCACGACAGGCCCGCGGCGTTCAGCTTGAGAACGTGGTGAAAAAGCTCCGCTTTGGTGTCGTCGGCGAAGACGAGAAGGGGAGCGACGACCCGCAGATGAACCGCCGAGGTGCCAAGCGCCTCACGCGTGACGAGCGCGACGGCGACCTTCGCGCTGCCGCGCTTCAGCGTCCACGCGGGGGATGCTCCCGCCTTCGAAACGAGCGTTTCCGAAGGGACGAGTCCGAGGGTGGTGAGCGCTTGCTCGACGATCGCCCGTGATTCTTCCATTCCGACGCCCTCCGCGCGCTCACTCCGCTCCGAACGGGGCCAAACGCGCCGGCACCCTCGCATCTTTTTCGCGCTTTTGGCAAGATCCTCGACCGTCGTGTCTCGTCGAGCGACCTCAAGCGCTTCTCGCGCGGACCATGCGGAAATCCAAGGCGGGATCGAACGTCCGTGGTGGCCCGTACCCGTACCCGTTCCCGTCCGTACCCGTACCCGTACCCGTACCCGTACCCGTACCCGTTCCCGTACCCGTACCCGTTCCCGTTCCCGTTCCCGTTCCCGTTCCCGTTCCCGAACATGCCCTTTCGATCACGACCGTCTCGATGGCTCACGCGTGTCGCTCGATTTCATCGTCCTCGCGGGCCACTCGATCGCTCAAGGTTCTCGGAGACGAAGCCGGGAACGGGAACGGGGTGAGATTTCCCGGTCAGTGGTGCACGAGCTGAAGAGTCACGAGGCGCAGAAGAAGGAGCGAAAGCGCTCCCAACGCGGCCCATCGGGCGACCTTCTGGCGAGCACCGATCGGCGCCAGCGTCTCTTCCTTGGTCTCGGCGAGAAGCATGAGCCCACGACCTCGCGCGGCCGAACGGTAGGATTCGCGCTCCTGCTTTTCGGCGAGCACGATCTCGCCATAGGGGACGTCGGCCACCGGGCAAAGAACGCCCTTTTCGGCGACGGTCGGCTGCCAGAGGATTTCGACCCCCGGCTCTTCGTCCGCGAACACTCTCCCGACGAACGCGCTCCGCTCACGGTCGCGCGACACCATGATGGCCAGTCCACCGAGCCCGAGCGCCGCGACGATGGCTCCTGGAACGAGCTCCTCCGGATCGAGCAGAAAAAGCAAGCCGGACGCGGCTAGGGTGGTCACGGCGAGGGCAGGGGCGCCGAGCCGCTCTTCGGCGTCGAGCACCATGGGGGTTCGTTGCATGGCCCGGATTCCGATGGTCAGAGCGACGAACGCGAAGACCGAGCCCAGCGCACCAAGTGCCGCACCGAGCCCGAGCCACGCGAGCCGATTGTTGCCGAGCGGGATGTCGCAGAACCAGAGTCGCTCCCACGGGGCGAGGCGCAAGGCCGTGTATCCTTGGCTCGCCGTACCGAGCAGCGCACCCATGGCGACGGTCGCAAAGAATGGCTTGGCCAGGGACGTTCCGCGCTCGGCGGTTTCCTGGGCGCGCACCGACACGTAGGTGGTCGGGAGGCCGGCTAGACAGGCGAGCGCCACGGTCAGCTCGAACTGGTGGATGTCGATCGTGGCGATCCGTGCAACGTGGGCGACGAAGGCCGCGATGGCCCCGAACGCGACGCACATCGACATGGCGAGGGCGCCTCGCGGAGAGCGGGACGTCAGGATCGAACGAACGGGGACGTGGACGGAAGACGTTCGGGGCGCCATGGGGACCTCGGAGGGCTTTAGCGGCAACACGTGACGGGCGAGCCGGACGGACCATCGTCGGCGCAAGAAGTTCCCCGTGGTACGCTGGTCGCATGGCTCGGACGCTCGTGGGCTTCGCCCTCTTCCCTCTTTTTGTGGCCTGTTCCGACGCGGCGATCGCTCCGGATGCGAGCGCCCCAGTCGACGAGGACGCCTCGGTGGCCGTCGATTCCGCCGCGCCCATCGACGGCGGCTCGTCGGACGCGCGCGCAAAAGACGCGGACGTCCTTCCGGTCGGAAGCACCAAGGGCAAGGGTGGCGTGACGTGCTCGAGCCAAGGCAGCCTCGGGGGAGGACGGAGCTTCTGCAACACCACCTTTGGCGGGTCCGAGGTGAAGCTCGCCGAGCCCCAGGGAGGCTCGGGCCCCTTCAACGTCATCGCGTACCTTCACGGCGACGGCGCCGCGGCCCACAACAGCAACAGCGCGATGCGTGCGCTCTTGCCGTTCGCGGATGTCCATCACGCCATCGTCATCTCGGTGCTCGCGCCGAACAAATGCGCCTGGTGGCAAACGCCGACGCAGACCGACTGTTCGGGCTCGACGGCCCCCGTTCCGGACACCGACGGCGTGAATGCCGATGCGTTCCGCGCCGTGCTGGACGGCGTGCGCGCGGGGTACGACGTCACTCTCGGAAACGCGTTTTATTATGGTTCGTCCGGTGGCGCCGTGTTTCTCACGCTGCATTTTTTGCGAAAGTTCGGAGATAGCTACCCCGCCATCTACGCGCTCAACTGTGGCGGCGAAAAACCCATGAAGCCCATCGCGTGGGACACGTCGAGCTCCGCGCTCCGCGCCGGGACGAGGCTCTTCTTCACGTACGGAGACCAAGACTTCCTGAAGGGCGACATCGAGGCGGCCATCCCGTTCTTCAGCGGGCTCGGCTTTCCGACCGAAACGAAGGTAATCCCCGGGGCGGAGCACTGCGCGTTCGACGGTCACGGGCGGGCCGTCGAGGTCTTCAAAACGGCGCTCGGCGAATAGGAAATAGGCGCAATTCGTGCCTCACGCAGTGTTTGCGGGGCCGACTCGTCACACAAACGACACAGCTCCTTAAGCGTAGCGTCATGTGGGCTGGGCACTTGAAGGGCATGAGCTCGATCACGAAGCCCACCGGAGAAGACCGCACCTCGTTCGCCCTCGCGATTCGAGCCCGCGACGCCCGGACCTCGGCCGCCATCGCCTTCACCAGTGCTCTCCCTGCTGCATTCCTTGCCTACCAGTGGCACTTCCTGGCTGTGCTCCCGGTGGTTGCCCTTCTTGTCGGTGCCGACGCGCTGCGCCGGCTCGCGGGGATCGCGGGCGAGTATGCACGGCACGTCGGCTTCAAGTCCGCGACGAACGAAGCGTGACGGCACCTGGCCTGCGGGCGCCACGATGAGCGGTGCGGGAATGAAAAGAGCCGGCGGACCCCAGGGTCTGGCCGGCTCTCGTCTTTTCGAGGCGCACCCACGCTCGAAAAGATGCGCCCGAACCTACTTGATGTACACGCCGGCCTTGTAAGCGCCGCTGCCGCTGTCCACCTTGAGCTGGTACTTGTACATGCCACTCTCTTTGGCGCAGTGGCCGACCATGGCGGTGTCCGAGTCGGTCTTGCTCTCGGTCACGCGCTTGGACTTCGGATCCCAAAGGTAAAGGAAAAGCTTCTTTACCTTGCCGGGCTCGCCCGCACCGATGACCCAGTAACACTTGCCCGCTTCCATCGCGGTGTAAAACTCGCTCGTCTCGCCGGTGC
>JAYUKI010001381.1:0-2090 GCA_043764595.1 Myxococcales bacterium
CGAAGGCGCACGATCTTGCCGGAGGACTTCTTCTTGGGGCTGCTTCCGTCTGCCATGGGATCCTCTTTTCAGGCGCTCGCGCCTGCGTCCTTTCCGCCCTCTTTGGTTTCGCCCTTGCCCGTGGCCGCGGAGCTCGCCGCGCCGGCCGTCTCGTACTTTCGTGCGCGCGGCGTCACGAGCGTAACGTCGACTTCGTCGGTGGCGTGAATGGCCTTTCCGAGGAGGGTGTAGTCGAGCGCGCGCACGTAGTTGACTTCGCTGCGGCTCCCGTCCTCCTTATAGAGGGCCAAGGTGCTGCGCTGCCAATTGGCGTCGTCGCGGGTCTTGAAGTCGGGCTTGAAGTGCGCACCACGCGACTCGTCGCGGTTCTTCGCGCCAGTGGCGATGACCCGCGCGAGGATGAGCATGTTCTTCAAGTGCCGAACGAACTGCGCGCCTTGGTTCGCGCGGGCGCTCGTGTCGGTGACTCCAACCTTCGTGTAGCGATCTTCGTACTCGCCAATCTTCTCGAGGACCTTCTCGAGAGTGCCATTGTGGCGCTCGATCGTGACGTCACGGAGCATGGTCTCGCCGAGCTCCTTGTGGATGACGTACGGGTTCTCCGAACCGTCCATCTTGAGAATGGCGTCGTAGCTGGTTTGCTCGCGCTTCTCGGCCTTGTCGAACAGCGACGAGGGCATGTCCCAGGAGCTCTTTTGGAGGCCCTGGCGGTACGAGGCCATGGCGGGACCCGTGACGAGCCCGGCGTAGATGCACGAGAGTAGGGAGTTCGCTCCGAGGCGATTGGCTCCGTGGTACTGGTAGTCGCACTCGCCGGCGGCGTAGAGGCCTTCGATGTTCGTGCTGTGGTTGCGGGGCGAGCCCTTCACCAGGGAGCCGTCCTCCGAGCGCTCGAAGTCGACCCAGAGGCCGCCCATCGAGTAGTGCACGGCCGGGAAGACGCGCATCGGGTTGTGGTACGGGTCCTCGCCCACGAATTTCTCGTAGATCTCGAGAATGCCGGCGAGCTTCTTGCGAAGCGTGGGCTCCGGAATGTGGGTGAGGTCGAGGTAAATCTCGAGCTCGTTTTTGCCACTCTTCTGGTTGTAGACGCCTTTGCCCTCGTGAAAGCACTTGAGGAAAAGCTCGCGGCTCGCGATGTCGCGCGGAACCAAGTTGCCATATCCCGGATACTTGTCTTCGAGGAAGTACTCGCGGTCCTTCTCGGGGACGTCACGACCGCGGCGCTTCTCTTTGGGGTCCTTGGGAACCCACACGCGGCCACCTTCGCCACGCGCGCTCTCCGAGATGAGGCGGAGCTTGTCGGCGCCCGGAATGGCCGTGGGGTGAACCTGGATGAACTCGCCGTTCGCGTAGCACGCACCTTGGCGGTACACGCTTCCGGCGGCCGTCCCGGTGTTGATGACGCTGTTCGTGCTGCGTCCGAAGACGATGCCCGGACCGCCCGTGGCGAGGCACACGGCGTCGCCCGGGAAGGACTCGATCTGCATCGACTTGAGGTCTTGGGCGACGATGCCGCGCGCGCGTCCTTCGTCGTCCTGGATGAGCGAGAGGAAGTCCCAGAACTCGAACTTCCGGACCATCTTTTCGCCGCGAACGACGATGCCTTTGTCGTCCTCGACGTCGACGGTCTCGTAGCGGCGAACCTGCTCGTCGAGCGCGTAGAGGAGCTGCTGTCCCGTGGTGGCGCCGGCGAAGGCCGTGCGGTGGAAGAGCGTTCCGCCGAAGCGACGGAAGTCGAGCAGACCCTCGTCCGTGCGGTTGAAGGGCACGCCCATGCGGTCGAGCATGAACACGATGCCGGGCGCGGCGTCCGCCATGCCCTTCACGGGGGGCTGGTTCGCGAGGAAGTCACCGCCATACACCGTCTCTTCGAGGTGCACCTTGGGGGAGTCGCCTTCGCCCTTCGTGTTCACGCTCGCGTTGATGCCGCCCTGGGCGCACACCGAGTGCGAACGCTTGACCGGCACGAGCGAGAAGAGGTCCACGGGCACGCCCGCTTCGCACAGCTTGATGACCGTGGTGAGACCGGCGAGCCCTCCGCCAACGACGATGACGCGGCGGACTTTTCCGGATTCGGTGGTGGTGAT
>JAYUKI010001382.1:0-2089 GCA_043764595.1 Myxococcales bacterium
TCCGCTCGATCCGTCTGCGAGCCGCGATCTGTGGGTCCTCACGCTGCCGGAGCTCCGCGACACGCCTCGCATACGGGCCTTCACCGACCACATGGTCGACAGCCTTCGTGCGGCCCTCAAGACCTCCGAGCCGTGACCGACCGGTCATTCTCGTTCTTCCCACGAGTGCCCAGAAGATAGCGAAACGAAAGCGAAATTCGCCCTTGCCGCTTCAGCGCCTCTCGAGCTTGGCGAGCTCGTCCAGCATCGAGTCGACGTTGGACAGGCTCGACTCGCTGCCCTCGAACCTTCTTGAGAGGCGCATGTCCGGAGTGAGCCGGTATGGGCTCTTTTTGTCGCGCACGAGCTCGGTGATCTTCTTCGGATCGAGCGGCGTGTCCTCGCGGAGGTGGAACGTCACGAGCTTCGAGGTGGCCTCGCACCCGAGGACGCGCAAGCGACGAAGCTCGGTCTTTTGGCTCATGAGGCGAACGAGGCGTCGAACTTCCTCGGGCGGCGGTCCGAAGCGGTCCTCCATTTCGGCGGCGATGTCCGACACGTGCGCGTCGTCGATCGCTCCGGCGAGTCGCTTGTAGAGCGAGAGACGCACGCCGACCTCCGAAACGTAGCTCTCGGGGACGAGCGCTTCGATGTCGTACGACAGCTCCGGATCCACCTCGTGGACGACGGGCTCTCCACGAAGCTCGTGGACCGCTTCTTCGAGCATCTCGCAGAAGAGCTCGAAGCCCACGCTCGCCACCGTGCCGGACTGTTCGCCGCCCAAGAGATCGCCCGCGCCTCGCAGCTCGAGATCGAGGGACGCGACCTTGAACCCGGAGCCAAGCTCGGTGAAGCGTTCGAGGGCTTCGACACGCGCCCGGGCGTCGTCGGTCATGGCCTCTTGGGGGGGAACCACGAGGTAACAGTAGGCACGCTCGCGCGAGCGTCCGACCCGTCCGCGGAGCTGGTAGAGCTGCGAGAGCCCGAACATGTCCGCGCGGTCGATGATGATGGTGTTGGCTCGAGGAATATCGAGTCCGCTCTCGACGATGGCCGTGGCGCAAAGGATGTCGTAGCGGCCCTCCACGAAGTCGAGCATCGTTCGCTCGAGGTTCGACTCGACCTCGGACTCGCCGTCTGCACCGCGCCGCTTCGACTTTGCGAGCTGCCCGTGGGCGACGCCGATGCGCGCATTCGGGACGAGCTCTTGGAGACGCTGGGCGCGTTCGTAGAGGCCGTCGATGCGGTTGTAGACGTAGAACACCTGGCCGCCGCGCGAGAGCTCGCGCGTCACGGCCTCGCGAAGCACGTTCGCATCGAACCGCGTGACGACCGTACGAACGCTGCGGCGATCCACGGGGGCCGTGGCAATGAGCGACAAATCACGCAGCCCGCCTACGGCCATTTGCAGCGTG
Organism: Myxococcales bacterium; assembly: GCA_043764595.1. Classification (GTDB taxonomy): domain Bacteria; phylum Myxococcota_A; class Polyangia; order Polyangiales; family Polyangiaceae; genus JAAFHV01. Next base: position 1,395 of record JAYUKI010001382.1, read on the forward strand.
CGCGGGATGGGCGTGGCGCTCAGCGTGAGCACGTCGACGGTGGATTTGAGCTGCTTGATGCGCTCTTTGTGGGTCACTCCGAAGCGCTGCTCTTCGTCCACCACGAGGAGGCCGAGCGACTTGAAATGGACGTCCTTCGACAGGAGCCGATGGGTGCCGACGATGATGTCGACTTTGCCCTCTTTGGCCTTGATGAGCGTGTCGTCGTGGTCTTTCTTCGACTGGAAACGAGACAGGCAACGAACCTCAATGGGGTATCCCTGGAGGCGGGCCTCGAAGGTGCGAAAATGCTGCTGGGCGAGCACCGTGGTGGGGCAAAGCACGCACACCTGGCGACCCGACATGGCCACGCGGAACGCGGCGCGAATGGCCACTTCGGTCTTGCCGAAACCAACGTCTCCACACACCAGGCGATCCATGGGACGCGTGGACTCGAGGTCCCCGTTCACGTCGTCGATGGCGCGCGCCTGGTCCGGAGTTTCTTCGAATGGGAACGTGGCCTCGAAGGCTCGGTATTCGTCGTCGAGGGGCGGCAGCGCGATACCGAGCTGCGCTTTGCGTTCGGCGTAGAGGCGAAGGAGCTCGTCGGCCATTTGCCGGACCTCCTTCTGCACGCGCGCTTTGGTCTTCGCGAACGTGGAGCCGCCGAGCCTATCGAGCTTGGGAGACTCGCCTTCGCCGCCCGAGAACTTTTG
>JAYUKI010001383.1:0-2089 GCA_043764595.1 Myxococcales bacterium
GTCATCCGTTCGAATGTCCGTGGACGGCCCCAAAGGACGGGTGCTAGCTCCATGGATGTCGTCGCGAGCGGTCGGCGGAGAGCGCATCGGTGTTTGACCCGGGTTGGAACGGTCTGTTCCCTTCCGAGCATCACGGGTGGGTTGCCCCTCGATCGTTCGCCCGGCGATGAAGTTGGCTGTTTTTCTCTTCACCGAGAGGCCTTCGTTTCGGGTTTTCGGCTCGTCCATTCGTGCGTTCGTGCGGCCCGTCCGCGTTCATCAGCAAAGCGGCTTCCAGCAAGGAGAAGGGGCATTGTCTCCTAATCGGATGTCGTCCTGGCGTTTGCGTGGTTCGCGTCTTGTCGCGTCTTGTCGCGTCTTTTCGCGTCTTTTCGCGTCTTGCGTGTCCTCTTGTGCAGTTTGCATGGGGGCACGGAAGATCCTGAGATTGTTTAGTTTTTTGCCATCTGGTTCGAGAAAATCTAATCTACACCCGCGGGCCTCATCGTCGAGGCCTGCGAGGGCCTCGTCTCATTCGGGGGGTTCCATGTGCCCCCCTCTCGTCTCGCTGGGCTGTGTTCCTGCGTGCTTGCGAACCAAAAGGTCGAATGGGCATCCGTGGCTGTGAAGAACCTGTGGAGAACCTCGGCTTAGTCCAAGGTCCATTCTCGATTTTGTCTCACCTAGGTCACTGATTTCACTCGAGATGTTGGTGACTTTCGGCCGCAGCTGACGTTGCGGCAAGTCTGGGGAAAACTCCCCGGACGGCATGCCTTTCTCCCCTATCCGCCTCGTTTTTCTGCCAGGCGGCGCTCGCAATACGCGACATCCTTTCAGTGTCTCGTCCGAGGCACGGCGCCCTTTTGTCTTTTTGAGGTCTGTTTCGCATGGGCATGATTGATCGCGCATACGACGAGATTTGGGATGACGCCGTTGCGTTCACCCGAGGGCGCTCGCCGGGCAGCTTCGAGCAGTGGTTTTCGGGCGTTCAATTCGAGGGACTGACCGATGGGGTCCTGTCGCTTCGGGCCCGCGACGAGTTCGTACGCGACTGGGTCGAGCAGCACTTCTTGCCGACCCTCTCCGACTACTTGCGGAGCCAAACGGGGCTCTCGATTCAGACGGCGTGGTCCGTTGGTGGTGACCTCGAGCGGCCCGTCGTCGACGGCCCCATCGCGCCCTCCGTGCGACCGCGTCTGCTTCGCCCTTCGGCCCCTCCCGCGTCGCCGGCGTCGGACGATCGTGACCTCGGACCAGCCAGCGCGCGACGCCCAGCCCCCGCCCCGGTACCGCAGATCTCGCTGAACCCGAAGTACACCTTCGCCAATTTTGTCGTGGGCCCATCGAACCAGCTCGCGCACGCGGCATCCATCGCGGCGGCGGGTGGAGGCGGACCTCGTCACAACCCGCTCTTCTTGTGTGGCGGAACGGGCCTCGGAAAAACGCACTTGGTGCACGCTGTCGCGCACCGCGTCCGCGCCGAGAGGCCGCAGACCAAGATCGTCTACATCTCCGCCGAGAAGTTCGTGAACGAGTTCGTCCAGGCGCTTCAGGACGCCAAGATGAACGAGTTTCGCAGCCGCTACCGCGACAAGTGCGACTTGCTCTTGGTCGACGACATCCAGTTTTTGGCCTCGAAGACGCAGACGCAGGAAGAGTTTTTCCACGCGTTCAACGCGCTTCACCAAGCCGACAAACAGATCATCGTCACGAGCGACAAGTACCCCCAACACTTGGAACGCATGGAGGAGCGCCTCATCTCGCGCTTCACCTGGGGTCTCGTCGCGGACATCCAAGGTCCCGAGCTCGAGACGCGCGTCGCCATCTTGCGAAAAAAGGCCCTCGCCGAGAACATCGATCTCGCGCCCGAGGTGGTCCTTCTGCTTGCGCAGGCCGTGCGCAGCAACGTTCGTGAGCTCGAAGGCGCCCTGATTCGCCTCGTCGCAAAATCGAGTCTTCTCCACAGGCCCATCGACACCGACTTCGTTCGCGCCGAGCTCGCGGCCACCGTCCCGCGTGTCACCGAGACCGGCGTCGACGACATCCAGCGCGCCGTCTGCCACCACTTCAAGCTGACCGAGCGCGAGCTCTGCTCGAAGGATCGCCACAA
>JAYUKI010001384.1:0-2085 GCA_043764595.1 Myxococcales bacterium
GAACGACACCGCCGAGAACAAAAAGAAGAACCGGCGCACGGAAATCACCCTTCAGCCCAACATCGACGAGCTGGTGAAGGTTCCGCAGTAGGGCACGTCTCGCCGCGCGTGGATCGGGGCTGCACAGCGGATAGGCTCCGCGCGAAGAGCTGGGTCCAAGTGTTTGTTTGGCGCGGCACCGTATCGAAGCAGTGCACAGCGAGCGCTGAGGATGTTGTTCGCGTTGTTCAATCGCTGGAGGTCGCGGCGAGGTAGCGGTGGTGCGACGGCGGCGGTTCGTGATGTCCTCGGCGCGTGCTCCACTCGCTTGCGCGGGCCTCGTTCCGCCCGGGGCCGTGAACGAGGCTGCAACGTGCGGGTTCGCGGCGCGAGAATCCTGATTTGCAAAGTGCGACGAACATGGGTCGACGAGATGCTTCTGGAGCGAGCTCCGACGTGCGGCTTGGTTCTTGCGTCGTGGCCATCAGAGAAAGCGAGCTAGCGATGATGATGAGCGCCTGGTGGTGGCTGGGGCGGCCACCTCGTGTGGATGATTCTGCTCGTCGGGATGGTCTGGGCGATTTTCGGGATGTGGTGGCGCTAGTGGGAGCGTCGCCGCGGAAGACGCGCACAGGGAAGAGCACAGCTGCTCGGGAGGTGACACCGAGCAGGCCTGCTGGTGTGGAAGGGCCCTTGCCCACGGTCCATTCTTCCAAACCTCAGCGCACGTTTGCTGAAGACCAAAGGCGCCGCGCCTTGCAGCGGTGGGAAAACGAGGGCGGCTCGATCGAACGCGCGGACCGCCACGACGGGGAGGCTCCCTGAATGCACGGAGGCGAACTGCTCAAAGCTACCCCGAAAAATGTGTAGGCCATCGGCCGCGTCGGTCCGTCGATGCCGACGCTCCTCGGCTTCCTCAATGACCTCCCCAAGCCAATCGTATGAATCGGGAACAGCAATGCCATTCCAGGAACGGAAAACCGATCGAGAGCTTCGAAGCGGAGACACAAACCAGGGGAAATGACGAACATGAACACCAGCAAGAGACCGAGTGGTTCATCCGAGCGATCGTGTGGTCGAGGGACTACGCGTGACCTATTGAGACGAGCCGGTTTTCGTGGCAATTGCGGCGAAAAGTCGCTCACGGAGCGCCCGGGGGAGTGCGCCGAGAGCGCGTGCTCCGAGACCGAGCGCACCCGGAAGGACGATCTCCCCGGGGGCCGACGGTAACCGTCGCGCGACCTCTTCGCCGACCTCGTCCGCCTCGAGCAGTTGGGGCATCGGGTGCGTGCTGTTCTCGACCATTCGCGTACGTACGAAGCCGATTCGGAGATTGGTGACGTGGACGCCCGTGCCTCGGAGGTCCAATCGGAGACACTCGAGCAGCATGTCGATTCCCGCTTTTGGAGCGCAATAGGCAGCCGAACCCGGTAGGGCACCGTACGAAGCGAGTGAGCCGGTCGACACGAGGTGACCTCTTCCGCGCGCCACCATGGCCGGGAGCACGGCGGTCAGCGTGGCCGCGGTGCCGGCGAAGTTGGTGGTGAGTGCGTGATGCATGGTTTCCCACGCGTAAGGCGTGGCCTCGGGAGACGTGGCACCCACTCCCGCATTGGCGACAATCGTCGAAAAGCCGCCGGCTTCGACGTCCAGCTCACGGAGGCGAGGCACCCAACTGCTTAGGTCCGCCACGTCGGCGACGACCGCGACCGCGCGTCCACCTTTGCCTTCGATGGAGCGCACCGTCTCGTCGAGTGCGCTCGCGTCGCGTCCGACGATCCAGACCCGCGTGCCCCGACGCGCGAGGGCCATCGCGAGGGAGCGGCCGATTCCGCGCGAGCCGCCGGTCACGAGTGCAGTCGAGGCGTGCATTTCCGAAGAAGAGCATGTAGTCGGCGTGAATCAGATGATGGCGGATCGCAATGGCAACGGCATCCCGGATGCCTTCGAGGGACTCCTTGCGAACGCGCCCGATGGCCAGGTGCACCTCATTGGAACGAGCGCACACATGGGGCCCGGCGGGCACATGCAGGTGCAGACGAACATGGGAGGCGTGCCGCTCGGGAATCCGATGGCGGCCTATGCCGCCGTGCACCAACAGGCCCA
>JAYUKI010001385.1:0-2084 GCA_043764595.1 Myxococcales bacterium
TCGGGCCAGCTCTCCCTCGTTCGAATGCCGCTTCATTGGCTCGCGGCCACGCATGTGTCGGCTTCCGCTCCGCTCTCCAGCGCGACGCAAAGTGCCAAACCGGGACAGGTCAAGCTTCGCGCGATCACGAACGACGACACCACATTTTCCGAATTTGCGCCCTTCTTCCCTGGATACGTCTCACCCTGTGCTCAGGGACAAACTTCGGACCAGGGTCAGTGCGTGAGCTCCACTGCCACGGAGCTCACCAAGGTGGGCTCCGGGGACATGGTCCGCGAGGTCTACGGCGGAGCGCTCGGCCTCGATCCCAAAACGGGAATCGCCGAGGGCGGAACTTGCTTCGACGTCGAGGCCTGTTTTTCCAACGAGCAAACCTTGCTCGAGGCCGACTACGTGGGCTGCAAGGCCACTCTCCCGCCGGCTCTCGCGCAGACCCAAACAGTCAACTTTGCACTCGTGCGCAACGAAGCCTCCCAGTGCAAAGGCAAAGGCTGTTTCGTTCCTCTCGATTGGGACGCACGCTACGACGCCCCGAGCAGGTCCTTCACGTTCCCTCCCGAGGTCTGCAAGCGTCTCACCGGCACCGACGCCAAGACCAAGGTCGAACGCATCGCCGTAGCCACCACGTGCGACGCCAAGCTGCGCGCAAGGCCGAGGTGCAATGGCCTTTTTGGCGCTGTCCGCGACAAGGCCCCATCGGATCCCACTCGGGCTCCCTACTATTCGCAGGGACCCGGCCCAACTCCAGGCACGGACGGCGGACCGCTGTCTCCGGACGCCCGAGCCCCGGACGGCGCGCCCCTTGGCCCGCCACCTCCGACGCTCCTGGCCAAGCTCGTGCAAGTATCCAATCCGAGAAGGCTCGCGATTGCCAACGATCGCGTTTGGGTCCGCGGGGCCATCGGACTTGCCTTCTTGGACGCTCGTGGGCCCTCGGCGCCGACGGAGATTGCGCAGTTGCCACCAGCCAGTGCGATTACCGATGACGGAACGCTCCCAGTAGTGCTGGCAGCGACGGGAAACAGCGCCTGCACAGCCCACGTGCTAGGTCAAAAGACAGCTCGATGGTGCTATGACCTCGCCACACCGACAAGGGCTGACCTCGGAGTAACCTTCATCGGCGGAATGAACGTCTTTGGCTCGCGCATCATCACCGTCACGCCTTCGAACATGCTCTACGACTACCCCAATTCTGGCGGGGGAAGCACCTTCGTTGGAATCCCGAATCCAGCGATCATCAGCGGAACGGCGGTCACTTCCGGGAACGTGATCGTTCTGGGGTTCAGCGTCAACGAGCCGTCCCTTCGCATAGGGGTCTCCAATCTCAACAATTCGGACCAGTCACTCTCGGTGCTCTCGACATTTGCACCGCCGTACGACAACAACACGGGCCGGATCGAGATTTCGCTGAACGCGACCGAGGTCTTCTTTTCGCTCGGCCGACCCGACACACTCGCCGCGGCCATCTTCCGCAAGAAACTGAGCGACGCCGGGCCTACGCCTGGGATCCAGCTCACCACCACGAACGTCCCCTATGCCACCGGTGCGGACGGGACCACGTTGGCTGCGGACGCCAACTATGTGTACTGGGCGGGCGGCGCTGCAGGACCCATGGCCATGTCCACGTGCACCACCAAAACGGTATCCCCCAAAGCCCTCTTCCCGACCGTCGGGGCGCAAGACAACACGACGTTTGCCGTCGCGCGATCGGGCGCGAAGCTCTTTTTCGCCACGAACGACGGACGGGTCTATTCGATGGATCCTCCGGCGGCCGAAGCCTGTCCGTAGGCACGCTCGTGGTCGATCCGACGTTCCGACACTGAAGTGGAAACAAGATGAAAATGAGCACCTTCAAAACACGACGCGTCGTCGGCTCTGCTTTCGCCCTGTTCGCGGCCGCACTGTGTGCAGGACACGTGGCCTGCAGTAGGGAGCCCACGGCTCTCGTTATCGCCGTCGACACCGACATGGGCGTCTCGGACGATCTGGACGAGCTTGGCCTTTATGTCGGCGTCGCAGGAGAGGTCAAAACCAGTCTCCGCGTGCCCACTTCGGTGAACGAGCCCGCGAAGCTTCCCGGCACT
>JAYUKI010001386.1:0-6954 GCA_043764595.1 Myxococcales bacterium
CGTCGCCTTCGTCGCGGCGTCCCTCCTCCGCCCCTACGCGCGGAAGAAGGTCGAAGCCGAGCTCGCCTCCCGACGTGGCACTTTCGCGGCCATCGTGGCGCTTGCGCAGAGGCACTCGCCGCCGGTCGTAAGGACACGCGTCGAGACTGCCAATGAAGCGCACGAGAGCGGAGAACTGGACGACGCCCCGCTCGAGGAACGTGCCGGTTCGCGCACAGGGCGATAGCGATAGCTCGAAGCCTGAGCTCGAATGGGGATACGTGTCCACGTCTTGCGTTCGTTTTGCCTTGTTCCGACCAAGGACCATCGAATCGGAGTGGTCTTCAGCCGCGAGGAGCCGAGGCGGCTTCTATGGCCGGCACTACGAGGTCGGCGCTGCAGCCGTTCAGCCCGGCGCCCCACGCGGCGTTGAATTCGACGACGACCCACGACCCATCACGCAGGAGACCGAGGTCGATCACGAAGGTCCTCGGGCACTGGATGGTGTCGATGACTTGAATGGCGCACGCGGTAGCAGCGGTCGGCTCTCCCGCTCCTTCGTAGACGGCGCAGTCGAGGACCTCCCCATCCAGGACGAAACAGCGCGCTTCGGCAACGAAGTCGACCACACTCGACGTGAGAATCTCCGTGTCCGGGGGCAATCCGCTGCATTCCCCGACGAGCTCCTTGGAAGAACGATAGACCCTTGCACGAAAGAGCTTTGGAACCATCGGCTTGACGAAGGTGGGATACGCGAGCGTCGACGCAGCCGCGAGTCGGGACTTTGCCAACGCTCTACCTGTCCACCGTAGCGGGACGGCCAGAACGAGGTCGTCGGGCGGGCTGAGGAGCTCGAGACCGAGCTTCTGCTCCAAAACCAAACAGAAGGAGTCATTGCCGTAGACCCTGCAATGGCTTGGATCGAGGCCCGGAGGCTCCCAAAAGCGATCGAGGCGGATCACGGTGCCGCCGCGCTGCTCCCAAGACGCAGCGACCGCGTCGCGTTCGACGTCACCCTTGTCGGGAATGAGGAGTGTAAGCCCAGTCGTGGTCATTGCATCCTTTGCCAAAAGCGAGCTGGAGAGGTGCCGGATTCCGTCGCGCGCGAGCGTTGCCTCGAAAGCGAACCACCTCGGGGGCGCGTGAAGAAAATCGAGGAAACCGACCACGGATGGCCAGGCCGTTCCGGGCTATTTGACCGGCTTCGTGGGGCCGGCGTCGGGGTGTGGCATCGGCGGTGCTCCATAGGGTGCGGCGATGGCCGTTTGCGGGACGGCCGACGGTTCGATCTTGGAAGAGGGCGTGGGTGGGGGCTCGGGCGGGGCTCCATAGAGGGTGACCATCGTTGCTCCGGCGTCCTCCCGTGGCGGATTGGGAGGGGCGCCATAGGGCTGCGCAATGGTCTCTTTGGAGCATGCGGCGGCGCTCACGGAGACGGCCATTGCCCCGAAGACCATCGCGGCCCGATCCAGCCGAACCCGTGTGCGAGGTGCGGGAGCTTCGGGCGGGACGACGGCGCCGCAGAAGGGACAGGGATCGGAGCCCGGACGCACATGCCGAGTGCACGAAGAACAAAGGACGAGTGCCATGGAAGGAGTCTACGCGAGCGCCGCAGCGGCCACGCGGGAAATCCAGGCAAGCGGGCACGGGCACTTGGGCCCGATTCAGTGCCCTGCGAGCCGCGATGGCCTCCGCGAGGCAAAACCCAAGTCCGCACGAAGACTCTCAACGGGTCGCTTCGAGTGGCGTCTCCAGAGGGTCTGCGGAGGCAGTCGTTCGGCCGAGGACCGTGTGCTTCCGAGCGAAACGCCAGTGGCCTATTCTCGCAACATGACCGACGCGGAATGGAAGGACATCGACGCCGACATCGTTGCGCGCCGTATCCTCGCGGCCGTCGCCAAGGTCCGCGTTCTCACGGAGTCGGGGACCCGCGACGCATTCCAGCAAGTTCGGGCTCGCTACGATCGCCTTCGCGCTGCGGGCACGCCAGGCTTGGACGATGCACCGGAAGACTACTGGGCGGGTTTTCTCACGTTGCTCCGCCGCCGAACCTTCCCGACGACGCAGGCGGCCCCGGAGGCGCCCGTGGCGGACAAAGTCCCATCGCCGGACACACGACGCGCGAAAGGAGAGCGTCGCATCGAAGTGGACGGTGTCGCGTACTTCTGGCGCGTGCCTTGCCGCGCCACCGGCGACCAGGAGGATCTCACCTGTGGGCTCTTCGCCGTCGTGCGCCTCGCGGACGGGACGGGGCCCCGCTTCAACCTCCATTTCCCCCAGCTCCACCCTTCGGTCTCCGCGTCGCCGGTTCCGCTTCGCCCATCGGACATCGCCAATGCGCTTCGAGCACGGCCCGCGCCAAAGGATGGGCTCCGCAGAAAACGTTCGAATAATCCCCAGTCGACGTGAATCAGGACGTAGGCCTCGCGTGCGAGGTCCGAAGAGATGCCGAACAAGCTTTCTTCGAAGTGCGCCATTGCCATCGTTTCGCTCGTGAGCTGCTCCGAGGACCCCAGACGGAGTGATCGTCTCGAGCGGGAAGGTGTGCGGCGTCACGTTTGGCCTCGACCGGCACGTTCTCCCGAGCGGACCTGTGCTCTACGGGGGAAGAGCCGAAGAGATGGAGTGCCAAAACCAATCGTTTCGCTCAATTTCTTTGGGATGAAAGGGCGCAAGGTAGCGGCCTTGGTCACGTGAAGCCCCAGCGCTCTTGTTTCGCGGAGCCTTCCGATCGAGCATGCGTCATGAACGTTTTTGCCCTCTCCGGTAGCCTTCGCAAGGACTCGTACAATACGGCTCTTCTTCGTGCGGCAAGGGAGAGCTTGCCTCCTGGAATGAGCCTCGACGTGGCGACCCTCGAAGGGGTGCCGGTCTACGACGGAGATCTCGAGAGCCGCGATGGGTTACCGGCCTCGGTGAGCGCATTGAAGAACCGCGCCATGGCCGCGGACGCCATCTTGCTGGCGACTCCGGAGTACAATGGTTCGATTCCGGGTCCTTTGAAGAACGCGATCGACTGGATGAGCCGTCCGCCGGCCGACATGGGCAAAGTCTTCGGAAAGCCCGTGGGAATCATGGGAGCGACCCCAGGACCGGTCGGAACGCGCCTCGCGCAGACCGCATGGCTCCCCGTTTTTCGCGCGTTGGGACTGACTCCCTACGTTGGGCTCGCGGTCTACGTCGACGGTGCGAGCCGAGCGTTCGATTCGGAAGGGAAGCTCGTCGATCCGAAGACGCGCGAGCGCCTTGCGGCGTACCTTGCGGGCTTCGGCGCCTTCGTCGCCCGCTTTCGGAGCTAGAGCACCTCGTCAACGGGGACGAGCCACGCCACCTTCGGCGACGGTCGGCTCGAAACGGAAGTTGTCCACGAGGACGCTCGAATCCTTCAAGCCGTCGAAGGTGTCGTGCACGAAGATGCGCATCGTGAACTGTTCGCCTGGAGTGACGGGGAACTTCGCGGTGAGCCACGCGCTCCCTCCGCCATAGATGTACTTCTTGGTGCCGTCCGTGGAGAGCACGGTTCCGTCCCCGGGACTCTGCGCGGCACCGTCGAAGCCGGTCCCCTGGAGGGTGCCATAGGCCTTCTGGCTCGCGTCACCATCCACTCCGAGGCAGTTGGTGAGCGCGGCGGACTTGTCCCCCGAGAGCCCAGGAGGCCCGGGCGCCTTGGGACAGAGCTGAAAGAAGCTGCTGTTTACGCTCATTCCGAGCCCGTTCGCTTCTTTGGCGACGTTCTGCCCCGCGTATTTGCTGCTGCTCACGAGCACGAAAAAGGCGTCGTTGAGGGCCCCGCGCCAAAACTGATTGAACTCGCTCGAGAAGAACGAATAGTCGAAGACCATCGCGTTCGCGTTCCGAGGCACTTTTACCCACAGCTTGAGCTCGGCCCAGTCTTGGACGTTCACGCCACCGCCCGCACCGCCGAAGGAAAGCGAGAGGCAGTCTTTGGCGTCCAGTGGAATGGCCGCACAGGCGTCGTTGATGTGGAAGTCCTTGTCGTCCAGGGCAGGGGAGCTTCGCGGATCGGGCGCACCCCACGGACCCGTGGATAGCCCGAACATGGTGGTCCCGCGGCGCGGTGGGTTCTGGCCGAATCGGGATACGATGTTCACCTGCTGCATTTTGGTCTCGGAGATCCAAATGCGCTGTCCGGGCCCATAGCCCTTTACCGAGCCCCACTCCGCACGAAGGAGCGGATCGAACGGGGCGCCTCCCGTCGTCTTTGCGCGCTGTGGGCAGAGATCGGCGGCGCGGGCAAAGTCGGTCGGCGTACCTGGCGCGGCCGCAGGGACGGTCTCGCAGCTTTCAACGGGGTTGTCGACCTTGCCGTCGCAGTCGTTGTCGATTGAATCGCCAACGAAGTCGTACGCTTCCGGGCCTATCTTCGGGTCGAGATCGTTGCAGTCCAGAGGGGCAGGAGTGCCATCTTGGTCGCAATCGGTCGTCGTGCATTGCACGATTGGGCCACTGTCCGAAAACGTAGGGGGCTTGCTCGCGTCCGCGTCTTCGAAGGCCTTTCCACGTTCGGACCCGCAGCTCGCCGGCGTCACCCCAAGGGCGAGACCAGCGAGCACGAGGGCGAACCCACGGAGGCTACGTGGGGCAAAAAGCGTCATGGCGAGACCATTGGTCGTTGGCACTCTACGGGGCGGCCTTCAGGTCTTGCGCAATGCCATCTGCGCCGCGGGGGGCCGAGGAGAGGCCATTCGAGCCGCCATTCCCTCCGATACCATTGCCACCCAGGGTGCACATCGTGCCGACCGAAGTGGGGGAGGTTCCTTTGTACGCGATGCAAACCGAAGGGCCACCGCTTCCGCCGGCGCCACCGCCGCCGCGTCCACCGCTTCCGCCGGAGGAGCCATTGGCCCCGTCGCCAGCAGGGTGATTTCCGGCATTGGTGTTTGCTCCGCCATTGCCACCACCGCCGCCACCGCCGCCGAGCCCACCACTTCCGCCGCTGCCGCCATTGCCGCCAGCGCGCGTGGTCATCCTCGTCTGGAGGACTTGGACATTCGAGGCAACGACGGCGATGCCGAAGCTGCCCCCACCACCACGGCCACCTTCGCCAACTCCGCCGCCACACCCGCCGCCGCCACCGCCGCCGCCACCCCCCGAGGTGGACGCGCAGCAGCCGGTGCCTAGGAAGCCGCAGCCATGGTTGGTTCCGCCACCGCTACCGCCGCCACCACCGCCACCGCCGGGAGCGCCAATGTTCGTGCCGTTGCCGCCGTTCGCTGGAGTGTACGTTCCAAGGGCGTCGAAGCCACCGAACGTCCCTCCTGCGTTTCCGTTCGCTCCTGGATTCCCGCCGCCGCCGAGCCCGCCAACGGGGGGCGCGCTGCCGCCGTTCGTCGCACTCACCGTGTTGCACGAGCCGGCGGTTCCGCCCGAGCCGCCAGTGGCTCCGGCCCCGCCACCCGCGACCGAGCCACCCGTCAAACCTGCGTTGCCTTGGGCGACGCCGGCGACGCCTGCGCCACCACGGCCGCCCGATGCGCTGCACGCCGAGCCACCGCCTCCGCCGAAGGCCGCGTTGGAGGCATCCCCACCTCGCGAGCCGCTCGATCCGTTCGTACCCGCGGCCCCCGCCGCGCCGCTCGCTCCGGTTCCTGCAGTGACGGTGCAGCCCTGGATGGTCACCCCAGCGCTCGAGTTGAGCACCAGGATGCCATAGCTGCTTTGGCCTTCACCGGAGGGCGTCGTGCCGGTCGCGTTCTGGGCGTTGACGGCCATCATCTGGATTTCGGTGAGCTTCGTGAGGTTCACGGCGCGCACGCCGACGGACGTCGGGCTCGAAATGGTGGTGGTGTTGGCCGCATTGCGCTTCCAGGCCATGGCCGCGTCGTAACCGCCAAAGAGGCTCACTCCTTCGACCATGGTGACCGACTCGGAGTAGGTGCCTTTGGAGACGTAGACGTCTTTGGTCGGCGCAGCCGCTGCCGCCGCGGCGATACCGGCTTGAATGGTCGACTTGGGCAAAGCTTTCGTGCCCGGATTTCCATCGTTGCCAGTCAACGTATCCACGAAGATGGCATTCGCGATATTGCCCACGATGCCGTCGCAGTTGCCGTCCACGTTCGCGAGGGTCGGGCGATCGACGGCGTCCACGTTCTTGCACTCGCAGCCGTCACTGGGGGGAGGCGGCACGGCATTGAGATCGCCGTTCAAGTCGAAGTAGGTCGCGTTGCAGGCCCATGCGCAGGTGGCCGCAGTCGGGCTCGTTGCGGTGCAGGTCGTGGCCGCGTTCGCTCGGTCGGAGCACGGCTTCGGTGCCTGGATGCAGAACTTGCGTGCTCCGTCGCAAGCCCAGAGGCCGTTGCAAGCACCGGTGTTCAAGCGATCGCAGATCGAGTCGCCCCCCGTGCACGGCAAGGACTGGACGCAGTTTACTTTGGGGTCGCAATACGAGCTCGCGGGACAGTTCGAGTCGACGGCCTTGTGCGTGCAGGCGTTGGTGTTCACGTCGCAGCTGTCGTTCGTGCACGCAATGCCATCGTCGCAGTTCATGGGCTTGTTCGTGGGGATGCAGAATCCGCCCAAGCACGCGAGCCCATTGTTCCCGGTGCAAAGGTTCGGGCCTTTGCAGTCTTCGTCGCGCACACACGACTGCGACGTGCCGCTGTCGGTCGTCTGGGCGTCGGAGCCAGGACCAACGCTTCCGTCGACACCCGGTCCAGGACCTCCTCCGGGGCCCGTGGGCACGGGGGCGGCGTCGGAGGTGTCTTCGCGGGCGGGTGGGCTGCCGTTTGCGCAGCCCCAAGCGAGCAGGGTCAAGACCAGGCTAGCGGAACCAACCGGAAGGAAACGACGCATGGCCACCTCGACGCACCAGCGCGCTGGAGGAAGCGCAGCCCTGAGCGAACCCAAAGCGTACGCGATCTCACCCCTTGCGACCACCCTCAACAAGAGCCAGCCATACGCGCTCTCGTGGCATTCGTTGCATCCCTGCCACCTACACCGGAACCACTCGTCGGC
>JAYUKI010001387.1:0-2083 GCA_043764595.1 Myxococcales bacterium
TGAGGCCGCGAGAGCAGCGTCCGAAAAGGGAGGGGCGCCATCGACGACGTGTGCATCTTGCACGGAACCATCTTTGGCGACGACGAGCTCGAGCACGACCTCCGCATCGCCTTTGCCGTCCTCGGGATAGGGTACGTCTCCTCCACGGACGATCCGTGGCGGCACGACCGTGGCTGCAAAAGAGGGGGGATCCGGTTTCGGAGCTTCGTCCGCGCGGGCCTCCGCACTGGCCAAGGCGAAGATGCCCAGCGCCAAACCGAAGACGGCTCCTTTTCGCACACGGCCCATCGCGGCGTGAACGTTCATTCCGGGCGGGCGAACCCGAGGCATTCGGAATCCTGGGGCGAAAGGTCGTCGCCGCAAAGGTGAGGGTTTCCCGTCGACGGCGTGAACCCTACCCAGGGGGAGGTATCGCCCGAGCCCTTCCACGCTGCGCGCGAGATTTCGGTCGCGAGGGATGGCACTTTGGCGCACCAAAGCTCCGCGCTTCCACCACCGGCGTCCGGGCGACTTCCCGCGACGAAACAGAGCGTCGTTCCGCCCGGAGACCATGCGGCTCGTGTACCCGATAGAGCGAGCCGCGGGGAAATGGTGAGAGGCTGCGCGCCCATCTCGAGCTTCGGCAGGACCGAAACGTCGCCCCCACGTCCGACGGCCGCAAACGCGGTTCCTTCGCGGGAAAACGAGGTGGATTCGACGTCGTGCTCGAACTTCACCACGTTCGAGAGAACGCCCGAGTGATCGAAGATACGAACCTGGTTCGGAGCCTCCGTGCTTAGGACGACGGCCATGGCCGTCATAGTGCCTTTTAGGACGACGCACTGAAAACGAGCCACGTTCGTCTCGAGGGGAGTCCCATCGACCTCCAAGCGACTCTCGCTCTCGACGAGCTTCGGTTGGTGGTCAAATACTCCGGTCCTCGTGGTGGACGTCGTTCGATAGAGCATTGCGCCGCACGGGGTCGTGGACGAATGGTGCGTCGTGCGGGGTCGAAGAACCAACGCCCCGAGGCGTGCACCTGCCAAACAGAGTCCTGCAACGAACGCGGCGGATAGCGGGCGTTTCCAGTTCATGCCTTCCTGCCTCCGGTCGGGCGGCATAGACAAGTCAGTCGCAGGCGGCTCCTTTGCAGGGTCATGAAGTGCGTCCCATTCCGCTAGCCTCGATAGCCCGTGCCGGGTTTGCGCGGACGTTGGTCGGGGCAACGATGGGTTTCTTGAACGAGCTCCGTGTGCCGGCCCCAAAGGGCGAAAAGGCTGCTTTTGTCGTGGACGCGGGCATAGTCTTCCTTTGCATCACGGAAACACGCAAGACCTCCAAAGAGGCCATGACCGAATGGAGAGTAGTCCGAATGGGCGCATGTGATGCAGGTGGAAAGGGTCTCGCCCACGGCGAGCTTTTGAACGAGGTCGAGAAGCTCGTCTTCGAACCAGCCCGAAGTCCCCGCGCTTCGGAGGGTGCCACTTGGGGCGGCGAGCGTGAGGCCCACGTGCTCCTGGGTGAGGCCACCTCGCGAGGTCGGATCGCCGAGCTCGAGCCGAACCGTGAGATTGGCCTCGAGCATGCGGCCATGGTCGAGCATGGGAACCGGCATGACCCATTCGAGAACACATGTGCACAGCGACGGCGGGAGAAGGGCGAAGAGACACGACGCGCGCTCGGCATGCTCGGCAATGGGCGAAAGGGCGTCGAAATCGGTGCCGACGAACGTCACTCCGCGAAGGGAGGTGCGAAGGGTGCGTCCGTCGTTTTCGATGGAGAACGCCTCGCGGCCACGGGTGTCTTCGAAGAGTCCTCGATAGCTTTGCATCCCTCCGTCTCCCTGAACGGACCGTAAGGGGATTCGGCCGTGGTTCGCAACGCATCGTTGCCTCCACGCGCCTCGATCGAGCGCCTTTCGACGAAGTTTCGGGCGCCGATCGTTTGTTTCGCATCACTTGAACGCGAGGAATGTCTGGGAGGAAAGCCCTCGCACGGCAGCCTACCGCTCGTGCCACATGCTCTCCCACTTCCCACGGAGCCCCCATGACCACCCCTATGCCGACCGAGAACCCGAAGACGCCCGCCATGGGCAAAACTGCCC
>JAYUKI010001388.1:0-6951 GCA_043764595.1 Myxococcales bacterium
TCGGTGTTGGGACGGTTGTCGCACGTGCACACTCCGTCGAGGTCGAACCCAACGCGATCGGCGTCGGCGACCGTGAGGACCAAATCGGAAAGTGCGAAGACCATCGAAGACTGCGGGCCATTGTCTCCGGCATCGGGCCGCGTTGGAGGCCCCGCGTGCTCGCACGGGTCGACTGGAAGTGGTGCGGCTTCCGGTGCCGCATCGACTGGCAAAACTCCAGAGTCCGTTCCGCTGCGACCCTCGAAGTCGCCCGCGTCGTAGATGAGTGTGCAGCCGGCACCCAGTGAGGCGAGAGCCAGGCCTTTCGTGAGTCTTCCAAAGCGCGGCATCTAGAACCGAATGGCCCCCTTGGACCAGTCGAGGCGGAGTCCGCTGCTTTTGGCCGAGGGCACCACTTCCGAGTGCGTGACCACAGGGCGCGTGAGGTAGACCACCACGGCACCGAGCGTTGCTGCGATGGCCAGTCCAAATGCGATATCGGCCGTGACCGTCTTGGCGCGTAGCCCGAGAATGTCCGACTCGGTGCAGCCGTTCGGGCACGTACGCTCGAGCTCGGCATATCCGTTGGCCGCGCTCACTCCGAATCCCACGCCAAACGAGCCAATCACGACGGCGACTCCGGAGAGCACGTAGGCCACGACCGGGACGGGACGCTCTTCGATGATCCGAACGGGCTTTTCGATGGGACCCACGGATGGCGGCGGCGGTGGAGCGGGTGGAGAAAGGACGACCCTTCGATCCTTCTCGCGCTCACGCACGACCACGGTCTCTTCGAGCAGTTTTCCGCCGACCTCGGCGCGGACGACGTGGGCCCCAGGGTCGAGCACGATGAGGCGTCCTAGCGCGGCATCTGCGCGCAGGGCTCCGTCGACGTAGACCTTGGCGTCGGTCACGTCGGCCCCACGCGCCGTCTTGACGACGACCACGATGGACGGTTGCCGTGCCGTGACGTCGTCGAGCCAGCTCGCGCATTCGGTCGCGATCACCTTCGGACACTCGGGCCGCAGGCACGCCGCGAACGCCTCGCGCGACTTCGTAAGCTTGCCTTCGTCCCGCAGCGATTGGCCTTGTTCCGCCGAGCGAGCGCACGCCGCCGAGGCAGCCGAGCCCGCATGGGCTGCCGCCGATCCGAAGGTCAGCGTGAGGCACACGAGAGCGCTAAGGAAGGCACTCGGTGCGGTACTTTTTCCGGCCATGCTCGTCCACAGTGTACGGGACGGCGCAGCTCGCGGGCAACGTATGCGAGACTTGCTTCTTTGGAGCCGCGGAAACGGCGGGCGTTACGGGAGCGGCTGAGCTTGGCAAGGTCGGTGTGTACGGCAGCTCGGGCGACGACGGTTCGACGGCCGCCTGTTCGACGACGGCGGCGGAGGGAGCCGTTGTGGAGGCTGTCGTCGTGGACGCCGCGGCGTCTTTGCTCGGCGTGTGACGCGTCATGACGAAGATGCCAATGACCCCGAACGTGAGGAACGACACGAGCCCGAAGATGGCGGCCCACGGCGAACGTCTTTGTTGGGCTCGCACGCCGCCTTCTGGCGTGTTGGCCGGTGGTCGCATGCTTACGACCGGCGCTATCGAGTGGGGCCGGTGCGAGCGCGGCGGAGGATCGCGTCGGGCGATTTCGGCGGCGCACACTCCGAGAGCACGAGCGACGTCCACCGGGGGAGCGCGAGGAACGAGCCGTTGGATCTCGCTGGCCATCTGTTCGGCCGACGCGAATCGAGCTCCCTTTCCGCGCGCGAGCGCTTTGGCGAAGAAGGCGTCCATGTCCGGTGGCAGGTCGTTCCGAAAGGTCGAGAGGCTCGGCACCTGGGCCATCAGGACCCGCCGCAAGGTGTCCGCATCGTTGGCGCCCGCGAAGAGCCGATCGAGCGCCAACATTTCCCAAAGAACGACGCCCACGGCGTAGAGATCGGCCCTCGCGTCGATGTCCTCGCCGTGGACTTGCTCGGGAGCCATGTACGCGACTTTGCCCTTCATGGCGCCGTCGCGGGTGGTCTTGGCCGAGCGTCCGACGGCCTTCGCGATCCCGAAATCGAGAACGCGCGACACGCCGTCGTCGGCGACGATGGCATTCTGGGGCGACACGTCCCGATGCACCACGTGGAGGGGCTCGCCTTGGACACCGCGCGCCACGTGAGCGGCACCGAGCCCTGCGAGCACGTCTTGTACGATGGCCGAGGCGACGCCGGCAGGAATCATGGCTTGAGCGCGCGAATAGCCCACCATCAGCTCGGCGAGAGAAGCTCCCCGCACGAACGGCATGACCAGGAGAATCTGGTCTTCGGCGCGGAGCACGTCGAGAAGTGGCACCACGTTCGGGTGGCGAATGTGCGAGAGGACGCGCGCTTCGTCGTGGAGGGTGACGGTGACCGTCTCGTCGTCGAGGTCGTCGGCTCGGACGGCTTTGATGGCCACGTAGCCGTCTTGGCCGAGCTTGCGCGCGAGGTGAACCTTCGCCATCCCTCCCTTGCCGAGGAGCGATACGAGCTCATAGCCCCCGACGACGCGAGGCTCACCCCGTTCCCATTCGCCGTTCACATCGCAAAATGTAGCACGTGACCGAGCGCCGCTACGCTCTACGGGCGCCGAATGAAACGGTAGCCGCCTGCCGTGGCCCCCCAGACCTGCTTCTCGTCGGTCGTAAACCCTCGATCCCACGACAAAAGCTCCGTTTCTGTCAGCGTGACCGTCGAGCTCGCGTACGAAGCTCCGTTGAGGTCACTCGGGCACTTCGACCCTGACGGATCCTTGGAGAAGGACGAGCCGTTCCATTTGAAATCTCCCGTGGCTCCTTGAAACTGTCCTTTCGCGATCGCGTGCAGTTCGACTCCGCAGCCGAGTTTCTCTTCCGCATCGGCGGGCACGGCGCTCCGGGGTTTCGCCTCGGCACATGCGCCGACCCAGGTCTTCGGTGTGCGAAGCTCGAACACGCGCGAGACCGCCGTGGTCGAGTCTTTGCGATCGATCACGTAGAGGCGCTGACGGTAGGGGGCGGACGGCGGACGCGCTTGTTCGACGTACAGCACCCGAGGTCCGAGCTCGGGTGCTTCGACCTTGCACACTTCGAGGGTGATCTCGAAATACGTCTTGTCTTGGGCGGCCTGGTCTTTCGAGTCGAAGCGGCCCGTCAGCAGGCGGGCAAGCTCGTCTTCCACGGCGGGCGTGGCGGGAGCCGCGTCGATTCCGACGGCGGCGTCGACTCCGGCGTCTTCGGGCGGTACTACGCCGAGCGTCGTCGAGCACGCACACGAAACGAGGGCCACGAACACGAGAGTAGAGCGCATCATGGCGTGCATCATCGACCTCCGCAGTACGCGGTGCTGCCACATGCGCGAGGTGCAGCGCCGCCGTCCGCCACGCCCCCATCGGCGGATGTGCGGAAGCACGAAAACGGCCGTGCGTCGGCGCATTCGTCGTCCGATTGGCAAAGGTCGCCGGTACCTCGTTTCGGCTCGCACTTCCCGGTGCCGAGGACGTCGCAGTAGGCCGTCGTCGGGCACACGAGGTCCGGTCCCGTGTTCGCTGCGCAGTTCGCCCCCAAGGCCACGTTGCGCGCCGTTGCGCTGCATTTTCCAGGGTTTCGCAGCGACGCCCCGTCGCAGTTCGTTCCAGGTCCGCAGAAGAGTCGTTGGGCTGGGCCGGCGTCTTGAAGCAGGATGCCGCAGCTTTCTCCGGTCTTGCGCCAAGCCGTGCATTTTTTCTGTTCGTTGCAGTAGCCGAGCGCCGGATCGCATTCGCCAATGAAGGTCGTGTCGCCGATGTCGTCGCATGCGGCGCCGAGCGCGCCCACTTTGCGGAACACCTCGTTGCCCCGAATGCCGAAACACGCCCCATCGAAGAGCGCGGTCGTCAGCGGAGTGCCGCATGTGGCGGCCGAAACCTTGGCTACGCACGCTGCGGCCTTGGTCTCCTCGAAGACGATGTTTCCGACGGAGGCCGAGACTCCCCATTTTTGCACGTGGAGCGAGTCGAAAGCTTGCTTGACGACGGCCTCGCAGTTTTGCGCCGTGATGGGCGTCGTCACCTTGTAGGGAGCCTCTTTGAACTGCGCCGTGTAGAGGTCGAGATCCACGTCCGCGCAGCACGTCGTGACTTTCGCGCAGACCGCCTTGGCGAGCGCCACGTCGTAGGCTTCGATCTTCGCCTTGAGGTCCGGCGCCACGGCTCGGTCCGGCGACGCGTCCGGGATGGTCGGCTCCGTCGTGGTCGTGCTCGTCGTGGTCGTGGTCGTGGTCGTGGTCGGCGTCGGCGCCGTTCCGCTGTCGCCCGGATCGACCGTCGGATCGTCGGAGCACGCTCCAAGCAACGTGAGGGGAAGCGCAGACAGCATGACGACGAGGAGCAGGGATTTTCGCACGGCGGGGTCCTTTCGGTTACAACCGCGCAACAGCACGTCTCGTGCCGGCCTACCTCGACCGTCGATGTGCGGAATGGCCTGACGGTAGGTCACATCGGCGAACGATTCGTACCTGCAAGGGGATCGAATTGGGCCCATCGTGGCTCTCGTTTTTCTCGAGGTCTCGGACCTCGGCGAGGCCGAAGGGTCTAGCTTTTGAGCGAGCTGGTGAGCATACAGGTCCAGGATCAAGCCGCGAATCGCACCTTCCACGCGAACGATTCGTTCCTCTAGCGCGCTTGGCGGATCCAGAGGACCATCAGGAACCCGAGCGGACAGCGAAGGATCGCGTGGATCCCAAGTTGGCATACCCCGTGCGACAGTAGAGCCAAGGACCCACGTCCGACGCCGTGAGGCGTGGCCCGAATGGCCAAAGATTTTCTAGGAGCTCCCATGCCGATTCAGTTCGACGAGACGACCCAAGGCACAGCCCACGACGGAATGACCGCACGGACCGTGGCCGACGCGTTTCGTGTCCACGTCCTGGAGGGGCAAGACCGCGGCGGGGCGCACGTCGTCTCCGGGACCGCGTACATAGGCAAGAGCGCGACCTGCGAGCTCAAGCTCACCGATCCCAAAGTCTCCCGCAGGCACGTTCAGCTCACGGCCGATCCGTTCGGGCTCAAGGTGGTGGACCTCTCGTCTACGAACGGTGTGTACTTGAACAACGCACGTGTGCTCGAGGGATACGCATCGAATGGCGACCGACTGCGCCTGGGCGACACCCTGCTCGCGATCGAAGCCGTCGAGTCGACCGACGCCACTGCCATTCGCTTGTCGACCCGCACCCGATTCGGCCGGGTCATCGGCGCCAGCATCGCCATGCGACGCCTCTTTGCGCGTTGCGATCAAGTGGCTCCTACGGACATTCCGGTGCTCGTCGAAGGCGAAACGGGCACGGGCAAAGAGCTCGTGGCCGAAGCCATCCACGAGGCCAGCTCCCGCGCCAACAAGCCCTTTGTCGTCTTCGACTGCACGACCATCTCGCCGCAGCTCCTCGAAGCAAGCCTCTTCGGGCACGAGCGTGGGGCGTTCACTGGCGCCCAGGAAGCCCGCGCGGGCGTGTTCGAAGTGGCCAATGGTGGCACGCTTCTCATCGACGAAATCGGAGACCTCGACATTGCCCTGCAGTCCAAGCTCCTTCGAGCGGTCGAGCGCCAGGAAGTGCAGCGCATCGGCGGCTCGAAGTGGATCAAGGTCGACGTTCGTCTCATCTCTGCCACTCGTCGGGATTTGGAGGCCGAGATCCAAGCGGGCCGTTTCCGCGACGACCTCTATTACCGACTCGCCGTGGCGCGTCTCTTCGTTCCGCCGCTTCGCACCCGCGACGGCGACGTCGAGCTCTTGGCCACCCACCTCTGGAACAAGCTGTCGGACGGCTCACAGCCTTTCCCGACGGACTTTCTGGCGCGCTGGCAAAACTACAAATGGCCCGGCAACGTGCGCGAGCTCTACAACGCCGTTCATCGTCGGTTTTCGCTCGGCCAAACCGAAGTGTGGGACGACGAGGACGACAGGCCCGAAGCCATCGGACAGGACCCCAATCTGTTCGACACGCTCCTTCACGACAACGTCCCGTACACCATCGCGCGTCGCCGTGTGCTCGACGAGTTCGATCGTCGTTTCGTGACGGTCGCGCTCGAAAAGTCCGGGGGAAGCGTGGCTCGCGCGGCGGCTTCGTTCGGCATCGCGCGCCGCTATTTCACGAAGATCAAATCGAAGTCGCGCTGACCGACGACCAACGGCGTCCGTCTCGAGGCGCGGTACGTGGTACTGGCAGGCGATGGCCTTCGATCCGTCGAGCCGCTCGAGACTGACGCGAGGCTCGCTCCCGCGCTTCCCGGAAGAGACACTCTTTCACCGGGCGGCGCGGGTCGTTTGTGAAGTGGAGTGCCTCCCTCGCAAGGAGCTCTTCGAGGCGTGGGAAGTGGCGCGGCGCACGCGGCGTCATTTCCGAGGCGGTCGAGTGGTCGACCTCGCGTGTGGACATGGACTCGTGGCGCTCCTCATGTTGCTCCTCGACGCGACGTCCGAGAGCGCCCTCGCGGTAGACAAGAGACTCCCGAAGAGCGCGCGCATTCTCCACGACGCGTTCGTTCGCGCGTGGCCCCGTCTCGACGGCCGCATCGAGCTTCGTGAAGGGCCACTCGAGTCCGTGGAGCTCGAATCGACCGACGTCGTGGTCTCGGCCCACGCGTGTGGAGGGCTCACCGACACCGTGCTGACACGTGCACTGGAGGTCCGTGCGCGTGTCGTCGTGCTCCCGTGTTGCCACGACAAATCCACGGGGGATACCGGAGGGCTTTCGGGATGGCTCGACGCTCCGCTCGCCATGGACGCGACCCGCGCGAGCCGTCTCCACCATGAAGGCTACCAGGTTCGCACTCAGGTCATTCCGGCGTCGATCACACCGAAGAATCGACTCCTCATTGGCGCGCCACGAAGCGGATTCAAAGGCGTGTGAAATTGGCGCGGATGGCCCCGTGGTCCGAGCCACCCCAGCCGCTGGATTCCTCCCGGAAGACTTGGAACGAGCCGGGAACGGCCTTGCC
>JAYUKI010001389.1:0-2081 GCA_043764595.1 Myxococcales bacterium
CTGCCGCGAGTACTGCTTCATCGACTCGTTGATGAGGTAGTCGACGCTGCACTCGAGCTCCCGCGCCATCTGCTCGAACGTGTCCCACAGCACGTCGCGGCATTGGAACGTTCGCGGGCTTTTCTTGTTCGGATCCGAGCTCATCGAGACCCCTTGGCGTGCCTACTTGGTGAATCGCTTCGCGCGGGCGACGGCCTGAACGAAGTGGGGAGTTTGGTGTGGTCGTGGCGAGCGCGGCGCCCGGGTCGTGGAGCCGCGCCGAGGAAAAGCCATCCCCTCGAGGCTGGCCAATCGGCAGGATGCCCTCTTTGGGCAACCATGGAGAAGTTTTCCGCAAAAGGGGGCACGGGAGCAAGACCTTCTTTGAGTCTCGAACGATCTCGAAGACGCGCACGAGCGAGGGGACACGCCCGGGCGCGGGAGCATCACTTTTCCATCGACGGGATGATGGCGTACTTGACGAGGTCGCCCACGGTCTTCAGTTCCTTCGGCTCGGTTTCCTTCGGATTCCCGGCCTTGGGAACGTCGACCTTCCAGTCGCACTCGTCTTCTTTTTCGCACTTCGTGTTCGGAAGGAGCGCCGTGTCGTTCTCGAAAGGCTTCACGAGGCCGATATCGGCCTTCTTGCCTTCGTAGAACGATCCAAGCGCCACGACCCGCTGCCCGATGACCTTCGATTGGAGGTACTGAGCAATGAGGGCCTTCGGGTCGCCTTCCATTTTCGCCATGATCTGCCCGTAGGACAGCGGCTCCGTCATGCCCATCTTGACCTTGTCGGTCTTGGGCATTTTCTCCATGAAGTCGCCAACTTGCTTGGTGTTCATGGTCTTCAGGATCATGCTGGCGGCGACCCAACGGACCTTCCACTTCTTCGGGTCGAAGAGCGTGTAGAGCTTCGGAACGATCGCTTCCTTCGGGTACTCGCCGAGGCGCTGGAACGCGACGTCGCGCACCGAGTCCGGGGTGGTCTCTTCTTTTGCGATCCCGAAGATCTTCTCGAGGTCCTTCGTGTTGCTTTTGTCCATGCGCCCTTCGAGGGCGGCGAGGGCGAGCTTGCGACGGTCTTCTTTGTTCTTCGGTTCGGCTGCGAAGTCGATCAAGAACTCGATGGCCGGGCGGCCGCCGACTTTCTTCATCGCCACGAAGACTTCTTCCGTCAGGCGACGGTCGAGCATCTTCTCGACCTGCTGGCCGAGCTGTTGCTCGTTCGCGGTCACCTTGTTCTTCTCGTTGAACTCTTTTACGACCTTGGTCTGCGTGGCAGTCCACTCGGGCGTAAGCAGCTTCTTGGCGAGAGCGACGAGGTTTTCGGAGGCCTTGAGCTTCGTCTCGGGCTCGCCGAGCTCGTTGATGAGCCCCGCCATGCGATCGAGGCGGTTCGCGCTTTCCGTGATGAGGCTCGGCAGCGTGCGCACGCTGGACGGTCCCAGGTAGCGCATCATCTGCTCGACGCTGAACTGCTGCGAGCTGTTCTCGAGGCGATCCTCGAAGCCCGCTTGCACCCACTTGATGAGCGACGCCGAGAGCTCTTTGCGCGTGGCTTCGTCACCGACCAACGTGGGCTCGTTGGAGAGCATCGCGAAGGCCGCGTCTTTGTAGGGGATCGAGAGGTCTTCGGGGAGCCGACCTTCGGGCGTTCGTGGCGGCGGCGGCGACTCCATCTCCTTGACGAGCGTCGGCGCCATGCCGTTCACGATCATCTTGCGGGACTCTTCGTCGAGCTGCTTCATCGCGCCTTCGCGCTGCACGGACTCTTCGTCCTTGTACTTGTCGAGCAGCATCGTGAAGCCGACCTTCTTGCCACCGCGCGGACGCATCCGCACGAGGGACAAGGCCGCTTCGACGCGCAGCTCTGGGCGGTACTTGTCGTGGGTCAGCACGGCCACGAGCTTGAGGGGCCCGCGCTCGGTGCCTTCCCACCGTTTGACGTCGGTCTCGCTGACCGCGCAACCGCCGAGAACCGTGGTGGCGCCCATGGAGCCGAGGATGGTCGCGAGAAGAACGACGCGGGAAGGCCACATCGACGAAGTCGCGCGGCTCGGAAACTTTCGCTTGGATTCGACGGCCATCTCTCCTCGTCC
>JAYUKI010001390.1:0-2080 GCA_043764595.1 Myxococcales bacterium
GCGCTTACGTCGCCTCGATGCCCAGCTTTCGCGAAGCCGTGGTGTTCCTCGCCACGGTGGGCGTACTTCTCTTCGCCGTTGCGCTCGCCGTCGAGTAGCCACGACGTGATGCGACGGGGAGAGAGGCGCGAAAACCAAGTCCGAGGTTGAACCCGAAGCTCAGGTCGAATGGACAACGATGGCGGGGCGCGACAAGGCTTTCTGACACGTGGGGCACGGGACCGTGGGCCGACGCCGAGCGACCGCGATCGCGGCCATCGTGTCGCCGACTCCCTCGTAGATTTGGTAGTCGACGGGGTTGCCGACGAGCACGGATTGCCGACACCCGAAGCACGTCACGCCCTCGACGCGCACGCGCACGTACTGGTCCGCGATGCGAACGAGGTGCACCACCACCCACGAGCCTCCCTGTCCGGACGGCCGACCGAGAGCGATCTCGAACGCCGGAGCGTCCCTCGAGATTAAGAGGTGTGACCTCAAGAAATCGGGCTTCGCGAGGGGTACTTCTAGAAAGACTCCCTCCGACAGAACCTGCTCGGCTTCGTCGAGCGTGAGCCGATAGACATCCACCGCGTCAACCAAGAGTCTTTCCATAGAGAGCGTCGAGACCATACCTCGATTCCGCCGAAGTGCCACGGCGGCGCGCGGCCCGTGACGCCTCCCAGGACGCGGTCTCAGCGCGGGACGGAGGACTCGATCGCACGTAGCACGGGGTCCCGGGAAGGCGTGCCGGCAGGGCTTCGGCGCCGCAGCGAGATGAGCTGCTCGGGATGCACGAAGCGACCGCCGGCCCGTCCCTGCAACGTGCACGCATCGGAAGGGCACGTCGCCGCTTTGGTCATCTTAAACACAATAGGCCTTTTCCGGCCGAGGTACTCGCCCCTAACGTGGGGAGCGATGGCACGCGTCAAAGTCGTCTCTCCCGAGCTCTCGTCGGTCGCCCTTCCCCGCAACTTCCGAATCCCGACCTCCGAGTCCATCCGGGCGATGGGCATCGGCGTCCCGTCGTACGCGGCGCGAAAACGTCGCATCGAGGACATGCTCGAAGACTTCACCGACTTCCTCGACGAGCATGAGCAAAAGCTCACCAAAGGAGGCATGCCTCCGGCGGAGCGGAACGAAGCTCTCCGTCGTGCGGCTGAAAAACTGGACCTCGCAACGGTCAATCGTCTCGTCGACGCGCACAATTGCTACTACCCCATCGAAGCCAATTTGCCGACCGATCCACGCACGGGGGCCTACATGGTCCGGCGCGGAATCCCCTTCGAGCCCGAGCCCGCCGTGACCATCGACGACCTCCTCGCCGCCCTCGATGCAGCGCGTGCGAAGCGCGTCTCGAAGTGAGCGAGGCTCAGCGAGCGGGTGGCGCGAGCCAAGGCCGAACGGGCGTTTCGGGACCGAACGCCCCGCGAGTGCCCTCTTCGAAGACCAAGGCTTGCGCATCGGGATCGACGGCGATCCGCGTCGTTACGAAACCGGGCCGCGCGGTGTACGAGGTCGGGCCGGCTCCGTCGATCCCCGTGTCGAGCGTCACGTCCAACCGCTGACCCGCGAGCGCGCCCTCCAAACGGACGACGAATTTGAGACCACGGCCCTTCTTTTTCGGAGTGAGCACGATGGCGACGAGGTCCGCGGCCAACGTGTTTTTCGTGACCCGCACGGTCGGCCAAGAGGGTTTGCCGTCGCCCACGAGCCAGCCCTCGAAGTAGGCGACAAGATTCGCTCCCGTGGTCGCTTCCAGCGCCTTGCGAAGCTCATCGAGGGATAGTGTCCGAGGTTTGCCGAGAACCTGGCCGAGCGCGGCCAGAACGGCTTCCCGCGAGTACCGAACCTCGAGCTGCCGAAAGAGCACGAGTGGTCCAGGTCCGTAGGCCGAGCCGTACGCCTCTTCGATGGGCACTTCTGTCGTGGGCACCGGATGGTGCGGAAGGGCGAGCGACGAGTCTTTCCACGTGCGCGCGGTCGAGGCGGCCCTTGGCTCTCCGAGCGTGGCCTCGTAGACGAACGCGAGGTATTCGGCCATCGCTTCTTTCCAAACGAAGTCCCGCTTTTGGAAGATCGTCGTTTGGTCGCCGGCCCA